>DAIQOP010000070.1:0-16023 GCA_036787815.1 Actinomycetota bacterium | reverse complement strand
GAGATCGTCGGCGCTCTGCCGGTCGACGAGCGCTTCGCAGAGGCGCCAGACCGGCTCGTGCGCCGAGCGGATGAACGCATCGAGGGCCCCGGGAACCGCTCGCCGGGCGGCGTGGGCCAGACGCGTCAACTCGTCCACTCCAACACCGTAAACGCCCGCCGCCGATCGCGTGACATCTGTCTTTCGATCTGCCGGGGAACCGAATCGGGATCTCGATCGACTATTGAGTTGTGAACTGCCAAGCCGCGCGTGAGGCGATCTCGGCCCTCCTCGACGACGAGGACCCGGGCGTCGCGGAGTACGTGCTCGACGACCACCTGGCCGGGTGCCCGGGTTGTCGCCGATGGCAGGGTGCCGCGCACGACGTGACCCGCAACACCCGACTGGGCCCGGCGCGGCCCGTATCGGTCGGCGGCGACGAGCTGGTGGCGGCGGTCTTGGAGCACAGCCGCCCGCCGCGGCGACCGGCCTCGCTCACCCTGGCGCGCGCCGGCCTCGTCGTGATCGGTATCGCGCAGGCGGCGATCACGGTGCCGGTGCTCCTCTACGGCCGCGACCACACGGCCCCGGTGCACGTCGCGCACGAGACGGGTGCCTTCGCCATGGCGCTCGCCGTCGGTTTCGTGGTTGCGGCGTGGAGACCCGACCGGGCTCGGGGCATGCAGGCGCTCGTGGGTGCGGCAGTGGCGCTGCTCGTCGTGACCGCGGCTCTCGATCTGCTCCACGGGCGCACCGACATGGGCGACGAAGCGCCGCACCTGCTCGCGATCGCGGGTTGGCTGCTGCTGGTGCGCGTCGCCGTGGCCACTCCGGCCCCCACCGTCGATCTCAGCCGATCGCGTGTTCCGACGGTGCGCGCGGCGAGGGGCCGGCGGCCGACGGTCGGTGCGATCGCGTCACTCCGCAGCCCCGCGAAGGCCGACATGGGATCCGCCGAATCGCCCCGGCACCGGCGCGCGGGGTAGCCATCCCCGTCTTGCCGGGAACTGGACGGGCCCGGCGGACGACTATGAGATAGCTGTCATCCGGGGATGCGAGAGAGGGAGCGCTGCGGTGTTGCGACGGGTTGGGGTTGCCGGTCTGCTCATGGGTGCCGTCGTGGTGGTCGGGGGCCCGGCGTGGGCGCACGTCACCGTGAGTCCCTCGTCGGCGCCGAAGGGGAGCGACGCGGTTCTGGCCTTCAACGTCGCCGACGAATCCGACACCGCGAGCACCACGCAGGTCGAGATCTTCTTTCCGACCGATCACCCGATCGCCGACGCGTTGGTCGAACCGATCCCCGGATGGACCGCGAAGGTCGAGACGATGAAGGTGGCCAAGCCGATCCAGACCGATTCGGGTTCGGTGACCGAGGCAGTGAAGAAGGTCACCTGGAGCGGGGGCAAGATCGAGCCCGGCCAGTTCCAGCACTTCTCCGTGTCGGTCGGCCTGCCCGACGCCGCCTCGCTCGAGTTCAAGGCGCTCCAGACCTACAGCGACGGCACGGTCACCCGCTGGATCGAGGACACGCCGCCGGGCGGCCCCGAGCCCGAGAACCCGGCTCCGGTGCTGACGCTCACCTCCGGCAGTGACGCGAGCACGACTCCGACCACCGCGGCCGGCACGTCGGGGCTGTTCCGTGCCTCGGCCTCGAAGAGCGACGTCGACTCGGCGAAGAGCGTGTCGATCGTCGCGATCGTCGTCGGGGCGCTGGGCCTCGTGGTCGCCCTCGGCGCGTTCGTGCTCGGCCGGCGGCCGCGGAGGGCGTAGCGCCGGGCCCTCCCGTAGAGCCGGCTACTTCAGGCCGGCTTCGATCTGCGCGATGACGGGGTCGGAGCAGACGCTCGCCGGCTGGTTGTGGGTGAGGGAGCAGATCGCGGCGGTGAACGTGTTCGCGACTCCGATCACGCCCGTGCTGATCGGCGTGGTCGGGTCGCTCAACGCGGTCGCGATCTGTTCGGTGTTCTTGCCGCTCAGCACGCTCGGGTCGTAGGTGACCCCCTCGAGGATGAACTTGCCGCCGAAGTCGACGAACGGGATGCCCCCGGCCGACTTCGTGTACGGCGGCGCGTTGTAGGTCGCGAAGATCTGCTCCTCGGCGGCCGTCATCTTGTCGAGCGGTGCGTAGCTGTCGCCCTGGCGCTTGTTGCTCTGGATCTCCACGCCGGTGAAGGCGATCCAGCGGCTCGTGTAGGTCGAGCCGTGGAACGAGAACGTCGGTGTGTTGGGGTACACGTCGGTGCCGGATGAATGCGTCGATTTCAGCTTCGAGAAGGTGCCGAACCGTGACAGGGCGACGACCATGGGCCACCGCTGGGTCGCGCAGAAGGGGCAGTACTCGGCACCGATGTAGACGATGTGCGGCTTCCCTCCGACCGTGAGCGCGGGCGCGCTGATCACCCTCGGTGCGCCGGCCGCGGTCCCGACCCCGACCTGGCGGAAGACACTCGCCGGCACGGTTGCCACCTGCTTCACGACGCTCGCCGGGGCGACCTGCTCGCCTTCCTTGCGCTTCGAACTCCTCGACAACGCGATCACGAGCGCGAGGCCGATCACGACGACGACCGTACAGAGGATCCACAACAGCCGACCTGAGCGACCAGTCACCTTGCTCCGATCTCGGACTGCGCGCGTCGAGCCACCAACACCGTCATGGTAATGACGAACGCGAACGCGGAAAGGGCCATGAACGGGAGCGAGACGAATCCGAACTCCCACACGTAGCGAACCGTGCACGGCTCCGCGGTCGTGCAGAACGTGGAGTGTTGGCTCGGGAACGCCTGGAGCTGCGTGTGGTACACGGCCAGGCCCGCACCGACGAGCGCGAGTGGCAACACGTACCAGCCGGCGTGGCGGTCGCGACGCACCGCGGCGACGAGCAGGATCAGCACCAGCGGATACATCGCGATCCGCTGATACCAGCACAACGCGCAGGGCGTGTAGTGCGCGACGAGCGAGAAGTAGAGGCTCCCGAGCGTCGTGACCAACGCGACCAACCACGCCAACCACAGCCCCACCGAGGCCAGGTCGTCGACGAGCGCTGCGAGCAATCCGCGCGTTCCGACGCGCGAGGCGATCACCAGCGCGATCACCGCGACGGTCGCGCCCCAGCAGGCCAACGACAGCACCGCGAAGAAGACGGAGAGATCAGCCGTCGTCACGCGTCCTCGACCATCCACGCTCCTAGTCGTTCGCGGGGGGTCCGAAGTTCCGGGGAGGTCGAGAAGACGTTAACTCGGCGCCCTCCGACCAACGGGGTTGGTGAGAAATCACGCCGATCGCCCGCCGATGTTCGCGAGGATGGCCGGGTGAGGTCGTGGAGGTCACCGGCCTGCGCAAACCGTGCCGCCAGCTCGAGGGTCTCCAGCAGGGGCTGATGGCGACGAGCCTCAGCCGCCGATGTCGAGCCGATGGTGTTGGAGCTCGTGCACGGTGTGCATGCCGATCCATTCGACGCTGCGCAGTTGCGAGGTCGGATAGGTGTAGAGGCCGCGGCGTTGCCAGCCGTCGTCGTCGAGCGCACCGAGCAACGCGGCGAGTTGTCGCGCGGCGTCGAGCAGCTCACGCGCGACCACCGCGGGATCCTGTTCGTTGTAGCGCTCCTCGACGACGCGCTCGTCGCGGTGCATCGGTGTCAGCTCCGGATCGCGCTCGCGCCCGATCAACTCGACCCGGTCGCGCTGCACGCGCAGCACGTCGCGGAGATGCGCGGCGTACTCGAGTTGCGACCACACGTCGGTCTCGGCTCGGCAGCGCACATTGGCCGGGTCGAGTTGTTGCATCCGCTCGGTGAAGGCCTGTGCGTCGGCCGGCAGTCGCTCGAGGGTCTGCGCGCGGGTGAGGTCGTACACGAACCCGCATTCGGAGCAGCGCCCGGCCAGCGTGTCTAGCCGACGAAGGTGAACATCTCGATGCCAGGCGCGAACGGAGGAGGCTGGGCGACGAGTTGTTCGACCCCGACCCCGAACAGGAAACCCTCGGGAGACTCGAACCCGATCTCTGCGAAGCCGGCCTCGCGGAACGCGTCGCGGGCGAGCACGGTGCGGTCGGGCGGCCGCCGGTGACGGGTCCAGATCGCCGTCGCGCCGGGCGCGCACAGCGACGGGACGGTGCGGATCGTGCGGACGATGTCGTCGTCGCCGATGTTGCCGAACACTCCGCATACCAACACCAGGTCGGCCGGCACCGCGCCCTCGTACGCCGAGGTCGACGACCCGTCCGCGCACGTCACCTCGATCCGTGCCGGCGCGGCGGCACGCGCCCGCCGCGCAAGCTCGGGGTCGAGCTCGACGAGGCGGCCGACCACGTCGGCGCCGCGCGGATGGTGATCGATCACTCCGAGCAGGTCTCGCGCTTCACCCGCGCACATGCTCACAACCCGTACCGGGCCTGGCGCCGCGCGGTCGAGCGCGTCGGCGATGCATCCCTGCACGATCGCGAGCCGCTGGGCGAGCGGGCTGTCGCGGTCGTCGTAGGCGCGGTGCCATTCCCGCCAGCGGCTCACGTCGGCGAGCGTATCCGCCGGTCGAGAACGTTCCCGGTACGTTTGCGCCCCATGCAGACGCGCTTCACGCACCTCATGACACCGGGTCGCATCGGTGCACTCGAGATCCGCAACCGCATCCTCATGTGCCCCATGGGCGATTGCCTCGCGGAAGCCGACGGCACCGTGAGCGAACGCCAGATCGCGTACTACGAGGCGAGAGCGCGCGGTGGGGCGGGGATGCTGCTCGTCGGTTCCGTGAGCGTCGCGTACCCGGCCGGTTCCTACGGCGCGCGCCAGACCGCGCTCTCCAACGACGGGTTCCTTCCCGGGCTGCAGCGCCTCACCGCGTGCGCCCACGATCACGGCGCCCGCATCGCGGCGCAGCTCGTGCACGACGGGCAGCGGTCGCTCCTCGACATCGCCCAGGGTCGTGCCGTGCTCTGCGCCTCACCGCCGACGCGCACGACCTCCGACCGGCTCTCCCGCATGGTGACCGCGGAGGAGATCACGGCCATGACCGCACCGTTCACGCAACCGACGTCGAAGTTCGCGGCGCAGGTCGCGACCGAAGACGATCTCGCGGCGGCCGTCGAAGCGTTCGCCGACGCGACCGACCGAGCGGCGCGTGCCGGGTTCGACGGCGTCGAGGTGCACGCGGGCCACGGCTACCTGATCGACGACTTCCTCTCGCCCGCGTCGAACCGGCGCGACGACCGCTGGGGCGGTTCGGTCGAGAACCGGGCGCGGCTGCTCGTCGAGGTGTTGCGTGCCGCGCGCGCCCGCGCCGGCGCCGACTTCCCGATCTGGATCCGCATCAACGCGCTCGAACGGTTCCGCGACGGAGGGGAGACGTTCGAGGAGACGCTGCAGGTGATCGACCTCGCGATCGAGGCCGGCGCCGACGCGGTGCACGTGAGCGCGTTCGCCGACTCGGGCGTGGCCGTCGGGATCACCCGTTCGCACACTCCGCACGAGCCCAACGCGCTCGTCGGGTTCGCCGCCGAGGTGAAGCGTCGGGTCTCGGTACCGGTGATCACCTTCGGTCGCATCGAGCCCGACGACGCCGAGCGCGTCATCGCCGAGGGGAGCGCCGACTTCGTCGCGATGGGCCGCAAGCTGTTGGCCGATCCCGAGCTGCCCAACAAGCTCCGCGAAGGGCGCGTCGACGATGTGCGGCCCTGCATCTACCAGTACCGCTGCATCGGCAACATCTTCCTGGGCGAGAGCGTGGCGTGCGTCGCGAACCCGGACACCGGTCGGGGAGACCGCGCGATCGCGGCAACCGACGCCGCGCGCCGGGTGCTGGTGATCGGCGGCGGGCCCGCGGGCATGGACGCCGCGCGCCGGTACGCGGCGGCGGGTCACGAGGTCGTGATGTGGGAGGCGTCGGAGCGGCTCGGAGGCCGGCTCGCGTTGGCGGCGCGTTGCGATGCGCCCCTCGATCGGTTCCTCGGGTGGTTGGCGCGCGAGGTGGAGCGGTCGAGCGTCTCGGTGGAGCTGGGTGTCACCGCCACGCCGGAGCGCATCGCCGCGGCCGGCTTCGACGAGGTCGTCGTCGCGACCGGTGCACGGTGGTCGGCTCCCGACCTCGAGGGCGCGGGGCTGCCGTTCGTCTCGACCATCGACACGCTCGGGCCGTGGCTCCGGGCCGACGACGGTTCGGTCGGTGCCTCGGTCGTCGTCGTCGGTGGCGGGAAGGTCGGCCTGTCGCTCGCCGACGTCGCGGCCCGCCGCGGTCGCCAGGTCACCGTCGTCGAGCCGACCGCGGTGTTCGCGGTGGAGCTCGGGTTGCCCGGCCGCTTCGAGCTCGTCGCCGATCTCGAGGCGCGCGGCGTCGTCCTGCGCGCCGAGCTCGAGGTGCACTCGTTCGAGCCCGCGGGCGAGCAGGGCCGGGTCGTGGCCCGCGCGGCGAATGGCGATATCGAGCGGATCGCCGCCGACTCGGTGCTCGTCGCTTCGCCGATCGGCCCCGACGGTCGCGTTGCCACGGCACTCGCCGCCGCCGGCATCGTGCATCGTGCCATCGGGGACTGCCGCCGGTTCGGTCTGCTCGAAGGCGCCCTCCTCGACGCCGCCGAGCTCACCGGATCCGCCTCTCTCCGTGGCTGAAGGGCAGGTTCGACAGGTACTGTGAGTGGGTTGCCGCACCGGCGGCACGGGGAACGGGGCGGGTCGACATGAAGTCGTTTCGGGCGCGCGCAGTCGCGTCGGTACTCGTGGCGCTGCTCGGCGCCGCGGTCGCGACCTCGGGTGGGATGGCGGCGGCGACGTCGGCCCACCAGAGGGCGACGGCCGAGCACGTACCGATCGGATTCACCGACACCGTGGTCGCGGCGGTCCATTCACCGACGGCGCTCGCGTCCACGCCCGACGGGCGCCTGCTCGTCACCGACCAGAGCGGCAAGCTGCGAGTCATCAAGAACGGGGTGCTGCTCCCGAAGCCGGCGCTCTCCCTCTCCCGGACGACCTGTTCGAACGGTGAGCGCGGGCTGCTCGGCGTCGCGGTCGACCCGAGCTTCGCGACGAACGGTTTCGTCTACGTGTACTACACGTTCAAGAAGTTCCGGAAGTGCCAGATCCAGTCGAGCAAGGTTCCGGTCAATCGGGTCTCGCGCTTCACGATGCTCGGTGACACGATCGATCCGGCGACCGAGAAGATCCTGATCGACGGGATCGTGAGCTACGCCGGGAACCACAACGCCGGGTTCGTCGGGTTCGGTCACGACGGCATGCTCTACGCGAGCGTCGGCGACGGTGGTTGCGACTACACCCTCGTCACCGGATGCGCGGCGTTCAACGGGATATCTCGGCTGAACAACACGCTGCTCGGCAAGGTGCTGCGGATCACGCCCAGCGGCGGGATCCCGGCCGACAACCCCTTCACCGGGGCCGGCACGGCACGCTGCAATCAGGGCGCGATCGCCGCGGGGCTCACCTGCCAGGAGACCTACCTGCACGGGCTCCGCAACCCGTTCCGGTTCGCGTTCGACCCGAACGCGGCGGGCACGCGGCTGTTCGTGAACGACGTCGGTCAGGACACCTGGGAGGAGATCGACGAGGCGGTGAAGGGCGCCGACTACGGCTGGAACGAGCGCGAAGGTCATTGTGCCAACTCGTCGACCACCGACTGCGGTGCGCCTCCGGCCGGCATGACCAACCCGATCTTCGACTACTCCCACAGCACGGGTTGCACCGCGATCACCGGCGGCGCCTTCGTGCCCAACGGCCTGTGGGGCGCCAAGTACGCGGCGGGCTACCTCTACGCCGACTACATCTGCGACCGGATCTTCCTGCTCTCGCCCGACGGCGTCGGTGGCTGGAAGTCGTCTACCTTCGCGAAGGGTCTCGCCCCGGGCGGGCCCGTCGGCATGCTCTTCGCTCCTCACGGCGCGGCGACCTCGCTGTACTACACGACGTACGCGAACGGTGGAGAAGTCCACGTCATCGACAAGCCGTAACCCGCCTCCGCGATCGCTCCTGATCCCGCTGCTCGTCGCCGCGACCGTGCTGGCCGCCGCGTGCAGCTCCGGGTCGTCGCACGCGGCCCCTTCGACGCGCACCACGACCCGATCGTCGACCAGCACGTCGTCGACCACGACCTCGACGACGGTGCCCCGCACGCAGGCACCGACCACCACGCGCGCCTCCACCACCACGATCCCGGTCACCGCGCCGCCGACCACTCCGCAGACCACCACGGCGCCACCACCACCGCCCCCGCCACCGCCCCCGCCGGGTCCGCCGACGGGCTCGCTCGGTGCCGTCGCGGGCAAGACGATCGTGGTCGACGCGGGGCACGACGGCGGGAACGCGTCGCACTCCACGGAGATCAACCGGCCGATCTTCATCGGTACCGGCACCCGTGCGTGCGACACGGTCGGGACGCAGGCCAACGACGGGTATCCCGAGCACGTGTACACGCTCGACGTCGCGCTGCGGGTACGCGCGCTGCTCGCCGGCGCCGGAGCGAACGTCGTCATGGTGCGCACCACCGACACGGGCTTCGGGCCCTGCATCGACGAGCGGGCGTACATCGGCAACCGGGCGCATGCGGCGGTCGGGATCTCGATCCACGCCGACGGGGGGCCGGCGACCGGGCGCGGCTTCTGCGTGTACATGCCCGCGCTCACGCGCGGGTACACCGACGACATCTACGCCGCGTCACACCGGCTCGGTGTCGATCTCCGCGACGCGTACGGCGCGGCGTCGGGCATTCCGCCCGCGAACTACGTGTGCTCGAACGGGCTCGCGGAGGCCAACAACTACGGCGGCCTCAACCTGTCGAACGTGCCGAAGGTGCTCTTCGAGACGGCCAACATGCGCAGCGCGACCGATGCGGCCGTGCTCGAGAGCTCGGCGAGCCGCCAGCGCATCGCACTGGGCATCGCCCTCGGTCTCGCCCGCTACCTGGCGGGCTGATCCTCTTCGTCGGCCTCGGTCAGCTCGGTGAGCCACGGCTCGGTTGCATCCCCGGGCGCGTTCGGACCGTCGGGCCGGTCGGTGAACGGCCAGCGGTGCAGGCGGGGGGCCAGCGCGAACCAGAGGCTCACCGCGACGACCAGCAGCGAGAGGATCAGCGGCCATCCGGGCGGGCGCGAGGCGCCGACCGACGGTTGGGCGTTGCGCGACGCCCCGTACCCGATCGAGAAGGCCAACGAAGCCGCGAGCACGACTCCCCACGAGGTCCGCCAGAGGGTGCGGCGCTGCTCGTCCATGATGGTCGAATGCTACGACCGCGCCGGGCCGGAGCCGGAGTCGGGCCCCGCAGGCGGGCGATTCAGAGACGGCGCAACACGGTGACGACCCGGCCGTAGATCGTGATCTCGCTCGGGTCGAAGATCATCTCCTCCATCGAGGAGTTCTCCGGGCGCAGCACGATCTTGTTGCGGCGGCGGACGAACGTCTTGACCGTCGCCTCCTCGCCCGGGATGCCCGCGACCACGATCTCGCCGTTCTCGGCCGACGGCTGGCTGCGCACCACGACGTAGTCGCCGTCGAAGATGCCGCCCTCGATCATCGAATCGCCCCGGACGCGGAGCATGAAGAGGTCGCCGTCGCCGGTGAGATCCTCGGGGACGGGGAACGTCTCCTCGATGTTCTCGGCGGCCAGCACTCCGGTGCCCGCGGCGACGTCGCCGACGAGGGGCACGTGGCGGACGGGCCGGCGATCGACCGTGGCGCCGCTGGTGGGCTCGTAGGTGAGCTCGAGCGCGCGCGGCTTCGTGGGGTCGCGGTGGATGTAGCCCTTGTCTTGCAGGGCGCCGAGGTGGGCATGGACGGTGGAGGGCGACGACAGGCCCACGGCCTCGCCGATCTCGCGCACGCTCGGCGGGTAGCCCTTGCGCCGCACCTCGGAGTCGATGAACTCGAGGACCTGACGTTGCCGATCGGTGAGACGTGCGCCTTCTGGTGACATGTCCGGAAGGTAACACGATCACGCGTTCGTGGCAAACACCCGTTCGCATTTTCGCTTGACACCGAACGTGCGTTCGACCAACGTAAGTGTCGTACCCCCGTGGTTCGATCGCACCACGAACGAGCGCTCCGGCAACAGCGTGCGCTCGGCGAAGTCCAGGAACGAGGAGATCGAGATGGCTGCCGTCATGTACACGGTCGAGGCACCGAAGCGAAGCGTGCGTGTCCTCCCCGGCACGCCCGCCGCGCCGCGGCGCCGGCCGGTCGCAACCCGGCGATGCAACCGATCCGCCGCCACCTACTGGCGGCGCCGGATCGTCGCCGCCGGGATCGCGATCGGCACCGTGCTCACGGCCGCCCACGCGGGCGTGGCGCTCGGAGGTTCCCCCCTCACAACCTCCGGGCGCCGCCCGCATGTGGTCACGCACGTCGTCATGCCCGGCGACACCCTGTGGAAGATCGCGGGGGAGCTCGACCCGAAATCCGACCCGCGCGTGATCGTCGACGAGCTGGTCGACGCGCGGCACACGACGGCACTCGTTCCCGGCGAGACGATCACCTGGCTCGGCAACTGAAACCGGGCCGGCACATCCACGGGGAGCGAGGAGCCGTGAGGCGACGCGGCGGTAGCGTGGCCGAGTGCGCTGTCCCTACTGCCGAGGAGTCGACGACAAGGTCATCGATTCGCGTCTCGCCGACGACGGAGCCGCCGTGCGCCGGCGTCGCGAGTGCCTCGCGTGCGGGCGGCGCTTCACGACGCTCGAGCGGGCGCTCGACGTCTCGCTCGCGGTGCGCAAGCGCTCGGGCGACGTCGTCCCGTTCGACCAGGCCAAGCTCGCCGCGGGCATCGCACGGGCCGCGAGCGGCCGGCTCGAGGCCGACATCGTCGACACGATCGTGGCCGATCTGGCCGAGGCCCTTCGTGACCGCGGCGCCGAGATCACGAGCGAGGAGATCGGCATGGCGGTGCTCGAGCGCCTGCGCGACCTCGACCCGGTGGCGTACCTGCGCTTCGCCTCCGTCTACAAGGGCTTCGAAGATCTCGCCGACTTCGAGCGCGAGGTCGACGAGCTCCAACGCGATCTCGCGCGCCGCGATCTGGGCGGGATCCTGCAGAAAACGACCGAGCCCAAGGGCCCCAGGAACTGAATCTGTAAAAAGCCTTCTGACCTGCACCGACGCGGAGGCGATTCCGTTGACACGGATGTAATTCCGGTGCTGTAATACTCCTCCATCTCGCGTTGGGAACCCGGCGAACCACAAGATATGGTGGTTTGTCCTCCAGGGCGGGTGGGACCACAACCAATCCGCACATCACGGGCCCGGGCGGGCTCGAGCAGGGGGAACGACATATGGCGATGGCGCCGCAGCAGCTCGGCATCGGGATCCGCCGGCACTTCACGACGGCCGGTCAGCACCCGTACGACACGGTCGAGTGGGAACGCCGCGACGCCCGCATCCCGAACTACAAGGACGGCACCGACGCCTTCTTCCAGGCCGACGTCGAGTTCCCGGTCGGGTGGTCGCAGAACGCGACCAACATCGTCGCCCAGAAGTACTTCCGCGGCACCCTCGGCACCCCCGAGCGCGAGTCGTCGTTGCGCCAGGTCATCGACCGCGTCGCCGACACCATCACCGAGTGGGGCGTCCGCGACGGCTACTTCGTCGACACCGACGAGGCCGAGACCTTCCGCGGCGAGCTCAAGTTCCTGCTCGTGCACCAGCGCGCGGCGTTCAACAGCCCGGTGTGGTTCAACATCGGCGTGAAGGGCGTCCCGCAGCAGGCCTCCGCGTGCTTCATCCTCTCGGTCGACGACACGATGGACGCGATCCTCAACTGGTACCGCGAGGAGGGCACGATCTTCAAGGGCGGCTCGGGCGCGGGCATCAACCTCTCGCGCATCCGCTCCTCGAAGGAGAACCTGAAGGGCGGCGGCACCGCGTCGGGGCCGGTGAGCTTCATGCGCGGCGCCGACGCGTCGGCCGGCACGATCAAGTCGGGTGGCAAGACCCGGCGCGCCGCGAAGATGGTCATCCTCAACGTCGACCACCCCGACATCGAGGAGTTCGTGTGGTGCAAGGCCGTCGAGGAGCGCAAGGCCCGCGCCCTGCGCGACGCCGGCTTCGACATGGACCTCGACGGCAGCGACAGCCACTCGATCCAGTACCAGAACGCGAACAACTCGGTGCGGGTCACCGACGAGTTCATGACCGCGGTGCTCGAGGACCGCGATTGGGCGTTGCGCTCGGTCACGACCGGCGAGACGGTCAAGACCGTGAAGGCGCGTGACCTGTTCCGCCAGATCTCCGAGTCGTCGTGGCAGTGCGCCGACCCGGGCATGCAGTTCGACACCACGATCAACCGGTGGCACACGGCCGCCAACACGGGGCGCATCAACGCGTCGAACCCGTGCTCGGAGTACATGCACCTCGACAACTCGGCGTGCAACCTCGCGAGCATCAACCTGATGTCGTACCTCAACGACGACGAGAGCTACGACGTGTTCGGCTTCCGCCACACGGTCGAGGTGATGTTCACCGCGCAGGAGATCCTCGTCGGCAACGCCGACTACCCCACGGAGTCGATCGCGCAGACCAGCCGCGACTTCCGCCAGCTCGGTCTCGGCTACGCCAACCTCGGTGCGCTCCTCATGGCCCAGGGCATGGCGTACGACTCGGTCGACGGCCGTGCCTTCGCGGCGACGATCACCGCCCTCATGACCGGCCACGCCTACGCCACGAGCGCGCGCACCGCGTCGCGCATGGGGCCGTTCGCCGGTTACGACGAGAACCGGGAGCCGATGCTGCGCGTGCTGCGCATGCACCGGGCCGAGGTCGCCCGCATCGACGAGGACGTCGTCCCGACCGAGCTGTTGTGCGCTGCGCAGGAGTCGTGGGACGAGGCCGTCGAGCTGGGTGAGCGCTTCGGCGTGCGCAACTCGCAGGCCACGGTGCTCGCACCGACCGGCACGATCGGTCTCATGATGGACTGCGACACCACCGGCATCGAGCCCGACCTCGCGCTCAGCAAGGCCAAGAAGCTCGTCGGCGGCGGCACGATGTACATCGTCAACCAGACGGTGCCGCGTGCGCTGCGCCGGCTCGGGTACAACGCCGGCCAGGTCGACACCATCGTCAACTACATCGACGAGCACAAGACGATCATCGGTGCGCCCGAGTTCAACACCGAGCACCTCCCGGTGTTCGCGTGCTCGATGGGCGACAACCCGATCCACCACATGGGCCACGTCACGATGATGGGCGCGGTGCAGCCGTTCATCTCCGGCGCGATCAGCAAGACGGTGAACCTGCCCGAGGAAGTCAGCGTCGAAGACGTCGAGATGGTGCACATCGAGGCGTGGCGCCTCGGTCTCAAGGCCGTCGCGATCTACCGCGACAACTGCAAGGTCGGCCAGCCGCTCTCGACCCAGAAGAAGGCCGGCGCCGACGGTTCACCCGAGCGGATCGTCGAGCGCATCGTCGAGACGGTGATCGTGCAGGAGCCGGTGCGCCAGCGCCTGCCGCGCATGCGCACCAGCAAGACGTTCTCGTTCCGTGTGGCCGACTGTCACGGCTACGTCACCGTCGGCCAGTACGAAGACGGCCGGCCGGGCGAGATCTTCCTGAAGGTCGCGAAGCAGGGCTCCACGCTCGCCGGCATCATGGACGCGTTCGCGATCTCGGTGAGCCACGGCCTCCAGTACGGCGTGCCGCTCGAGGCGTTCTGCGAGATGTTCAGCAACATGCGCTTCGAGCCCGCCGGCATGACCGACGACCCCGACATCCGGTTCGCGAGCAGCCTCGTCGACTACATCTTCCGCCGGCTCGCCATCGCGTACCTGCCGTTCGACCGGCGCGAGGCGATGGGCATCCTGTCGGTGGGGGAGCGCATGCAGCCGACCCTGCCGGGCGTCGAGGAGTCGACGACTCCTTCGGCGCACGCGCTCGACCTGCCGATGGAAGACCGCGCGCCTTCGGCGGCGTTGCCGGCTGCGGCCCCACCGGCCGAGAAGCGGCCGGCACCCGCCCGATCGCGCGAGGTCGTGATCTGCCACGTCTGCGGCGACATCATGCAGCGTGCCGGCTCCTGCCACGCCTGCCCCTCCTGCGGAGCCACCAGCGGCTGCTCGTGACAGCGCTCGCCGGCTGACACGCGCTTTCGCTCGTACCACCTCGATGCCCGGCCCGGCCGCGGCCGCGGCCGGCGCCGTGCTTGGCGATCCCGGCCGGGCGCGGAGGGATTTCGGACCTGCGGCCCTATCGAGCGCGGGTTCGGTGCCCGATGCTGATCGCGCGGTGAGGCTGAGGTCGCCGGAACGAGGAGGGCGTCATTCAGGACGGAGGCGGATCAGCGCCGCGCCGTGTCGCTTCGACCTCCGGCGCGAGCGAGCCGGTGGTGGTGCTCGCGCTCCTGGGCGATGTGATGCTGGGTCGGCGCGTCGGCGACGCTTTGTCGCGCGCGGGTCCCGGAGCGGTCTTCTCGGATGATCTCGTCGCAGTGCTGGGCGAAGCGGATGCCGTGGTCGCCAATCTCGAATGCTGCATCTCGACCCGCGGTGAGCGTTGGCCGGACCCGGGCAAGCCGTTCTTCTTCCGGGCGCCGCCGGTCGCGGTCGATGCACTCCGGCGACTCGGTGTGTCGGTGGTGACCCTCGCGAACAATCACGCCCTCGACTACGGGTACGACGCGCTGATGGACACCCTCTCGTTGCTGCACGACGCGGGGATCGCGACGACCGGTGCGGGAGTCGACGTCGACGCGGCGCGGCTGCCGGCGCATCTCGCCGTCGGCGACACCACGATCGCGATCATCGGTTGCACGGATCATCCGCAGGACTATGCCGCGAGCAGCTCGCGTCCGGGTGTCGCGCTCGCCTCGTTGGGCACGACCGTCGATCGGTGGGTCTTGCAGGCGATTCACGACGCCCCGGAAGACTGTGTGATGGTCGAACCTCATTGGGGACCGAACATGGTCGGGGCGCCGATCGCGCGTGTGCGATCGGCGGCCGCAGGGTTGCGTGCGGCCGGCGCGACGGTCGTCGCCGGGCATTCGGCCCATGTGTTCCACGGCGTCTCCGAACGTGTGCTGTTCGATCTCGGCGACTTCGTCGACGACTACGCGACCGACCCTGATCTCCGGAACGACCTCGGCCTGATGTTCCTCCTCGAACTGTGCCGCGGCGAGCCGACGAGAGTGTCGGCGGTGCCGATCGCCCTCGACTACTGCCATACCCGGCTCGCGTCACCAGACGAGGCCGAGTGGATACGGGCGCGCTTCGTGTCGGCGTGCGCTGCGTTCGGCACACCCGTGCTCGAGCACGACGACCGACTGGTCGTCGATCTGTGCGACGCGACGTCGCGTCGGTCGTGACCGCGAGCACCTCGGTGATCAGCCTTTGACGACTCCGATCGGGGTGAGCTTCGCGACCCGCCGTGCGAGGCCGGCCTGCTCGCAGGTCGCGACGACGAGGTCGACGTCCTTGTAGGAGGAAGGGGCCTCTTCCGCGAGCCCGCGCAACGAGCCGGCGCGCACGTGGACGCCGGCGGCTTCGAGCTGATCGCGGAGGCGGTCGCCACGGACGGTCCGGCGTGCGGCATGGCGGCTCATCGTGCGTCCTGCGCCGTGACAGGTCGAATGGAATGCGCCGCCGCCGGCGCACCCGACGAGCACCCAGGACGCCGTGCCCATGGAACCCGGGACGAGGACGGGTTGGCCGACGTCGCGCAGGTCGTCGGGAAGGTCGCTGTGGCCGGGCGGAAGCGCGCGTGTGGCGCCCTTGCGGTGGACGCACAGGTTCCGCTCGCGTCCGTCGACATCGTGGCGTTCGAGCTTGGCGAGGTTGTGCGACACGTCGTACAGAAGCCGGAGCTCCCGTGTGCCGACGGCTCGGGCGAACGCGTCGCGAGTGGCTTCGGTGAGGAGCTGGCGGTTGGCGCGGCCGTAGTTCGCGGCGGCGGCCATCGCACCGAGGTACGCGCGCCCCTCCGGGCTGTCGACGGGCGCGCACGCGAGCTGCCGGTCGGGCACATGGATCGCGTAGCGCTCCATTGCGTGCACCATGATGCCGACGTGATCCTGGCAGATCTGGTGGCCGAGGCCGCGGGAGCCGGAATGGATCATCACGCACACCTGCCCGAGCGTG
>DAIQOP010000294.1:0-4450 GCA_036787815.1 Actinomycetota bacterium | reverse complement strand
TGAAGAACGTGATCGTGATCGGTGCGTCGAACCGCGAAGACCTCATCGACCCCGCGATCCTGCGGCCCGGGCGCCTCGACGTGAAGATCAAGATCGAACGGCCCGACGCGGAGTCGGCCCGCGCGATCTTCACGCAGTACCTGCTCCCGACGCTGCCCATCTCCGAAGACGAGGTCAAGATCGCGGGTGGCGACGCGACACGCGCCGTCGCGCAGATGATCGCGCTCGCGGTCGAGGCGATGTACGCGACCGGCGACGAGAACAAGTTCCTCGAGGTCACGTACCAGAACGGCGACAAGGAGATCCTGTTCTTCAAGGACTTCTCGTCGGGCGCGATGATCGAGAACATCGTGCGACGTGCGAAGAAGCTCTCGATCAAGCGCACGATCGCCGGCGGCACGCGCGGCATCGGGACCCAAGACCTGCTCGACTCGATCAAGCAGGAGTTCCGGGAGCACGAAGACCTGCCGAACACCACCAACCCCGACGACTGGGCGAAGATCTCGGGCAAGAAGGGTGAGCGCATCGTCTACGTGCGCACGATCATGGCCAAGGACGACGAAGCCCGCGGCGGGCGTCAGATCGAGCGCATCACAACCGGCCAGTACCTCTAGGGGCGGGCGGTAGGCTCACGCGGTGGCAGTCCCGAAGATCTGTGGGATCGAGACCGAGTACGGCGTCGCGTTGCGCGGCGCCCCGGACCCCAACCCGGTGCTCGCCTCCTCGTTCCTGATCAACGGGTACGTCGAGCAGCGCCGCATCGGCTGGGACTTCGACGACGAGACCCCCGGCCGCGACGCGCGCGGCTACGCCCGCGACGGCGCGCAGCCGCCCGAGATCGAGACCCACCTCGTCAACGCGGTCCTCACCAACGGCGCCCGCTACTACGTCGACCACGCGCACCCCGAGTACTCCACACCGGAGTGCTCGAACGCGCTCGAGCTCGTCGTCGCCGACAAGGCGGGGGAGCGGGTGCTCGCCCGCTCGATGATCGCCGCGCGCCATCTGCTGAACGCGGGGCAGGAGATCGTCGTCTACAAGAACAACTCCGACGGCAAGGGCAACTCCTACGGGTGCCACGAGAACTACCTCGTCGACCGCACCGCGCCGTTCGCCGCGCTCGTGCGCAACCTCATCCCGTGGTTCGTCACCCGCCAGGTGTTCACGGGTGCCGGCAAGGTCGGCCGCGAGAACGGTGCCGATCCCGTCGACTTCCAGATCAGCCAGCGGGCCGACTTCTTCGAGGAAGAGGTGGGGCTCGAGACCACGTTGAAGCGTCCGATCGTCAACACGCGCGACGAGCCGCACGCCGACCCGCAGAAGTACCGCCGCCTCCACGTGATCGTGGGCGACGCGAACCTGTGCGAGGTCGCCACCTACCTGAAGGTGGGGACGACCGCGATCGTGCTCTCGATGATCGAAGACGGATTCGTCGACAAAGACCTCACGATCACCGTGCCGGTTCCCGCGATGCGCACCGTCTCGCACGACCCCACGTGCCGCGCGCTCGTCGAGCTCACCGACGGCGGGCACTGCACCGCGATCGAGCTGCAATGGGAGTTCCTGCGGCTCGCGCGCAAGTACGCCGACGATGTGGGCCTCGAGTCGTGCGGCGGTGAAGCGATCGGTGGCGCCGTGCTCGACCGCTGGGAAGCCACGCTCGCCGCGCTCGAGCGCGATCCCGCGATCCTCGACGGCCAGCTCGACTGGGTCACGAAGTACCGGTTGCTGCGCGCCTACGTGGAACGCGACGACCTGCGCTGGGACGACCCGAAGCTGAGCCTGCTCGATCTCCAGTACCACGACGTGCGCCCGGAGCGCTCCCTCTACGAGCGGCTCGTGCGGGCGGGCAAGATCGAGCGGATGGTCACCGAGACCGAGGTGGTCGCCGCGATGGCCGATCCCCCGGAGACGACCCGGGCGTACTTCCGGGGCACGTGCCTGCGTCGCTGGCCCGACTCGGTCGTGGCCGCGAACTGGGACAGTCTCATCCTCGACGTAGGCTCCGACCCATTGCGGAGGATCCCCATGATGGAGCCGACGCGTGGTACGAAGGAGCACGTGGAGAACTTGTTCGCCGAATGCGCGCTGCCTGCCGATCTCGTCGCGCGGTTGGCGTCGTAGGAGGACCACAGATGCCCGAACGCAAACGTGAGCAGAAGCCGGCGCCGAAGGAGCGAGACACCGAGATCGCCGACGTCGCCGCGCCCGTCGAGAGCGAGAAGGCCGAGAAGCTCAAGGGCGACATCGACGACCTCCTCGACGAGATCGACTCGGTGCTCGAGGACAACGCGGAGGACTTCGTCCGCAACTACGTGCAAAAGGGTGGGCAGTAGGCCCACGTGAGCACGTATAGGCTCCGCCGCCGATGACCGAGCCCTCGCCGCTGTCGTTCTTCGGACCGGGGCTCGACCCCGGCCCATCCTTCGTGGAGCTGGCCCGCCAGGTGCGGCCGTCGATCCTTCCCGGTATGGGGCTGGTCGGCACACCCCGCGACGGCGCGCCCGCCTTCGGTGCCGACGTCCCTCACGGCACCACGGTGGTCGCGATCCGCTACCTCGGCGGCGTGGTCATGGCCGGCGACCGGCGGGCGACCGCGGGCTACAGCATCGCGAGTCGCCGGATCGAGAAGGTGTTCCCCGCCGACGAGCTCTCAGGTGTCGCGATCGCGGGAGCGGCCGGGCCGGCGGTCGAGCTCGTGAAGCTGTTCCAGGTGCAGCTCGAGCACTACGAGAAGGTGCAGGGCGAGGTGCTGAGCCTCGAGGGCAAGGCCAACCAGCTCTCGCAGCTGGTGCGGGCCAACCTCCCCGCGGCGATGCAGGGCTTCGTGGTCGTCCCGCTCTTCGCGGGCTTCGATCAGCACCGCCAGCTCGGCCGGGTGTTCAGCTACGACGTCACCGGCGGCCGTTACGAGGAGGCCGACTTCCAGACCCAGGGCTCGGGCAGCGTGCACGCCCGCAACTGGATCAAGGCGGCGTGGCGCGACGACCTCTCGTCCGACGATGCCGTCCAGGTCGCGATCCGGGCACTGTTCGCCGCGGCCGACGAAGACGTCGCCACCGGCGGGCCCGATCTCGTGCGCCGCATCTTCCCCACGGTCGCCCGTATCGACACGAACGGATACCAGGCGCGCGACGAGGACGCGATCGAAGCCCTGGCCCAAGCCGCGCTCGGCGGCCGCGAGCGGGGAGGCAACCCGTCGTGACGATGCCGTTCTACGTCTCACCCGAGCAGGTGATGAAGGACCGCGCCGACTACGCGCGGAAGGGCATCGCCCGCGGCCGCAGCCTGGTCGCGCTCGAGTGCGAAGCCGGTGTCCTCATCGTCGCCGACAACGCTTCGCGCACGCTCTCGAAGATCAGCGAGATCTACGACCGCATCGCGTTCGCCGCGGTGGGCAAGTACAACGAGTTCCAGCTGCTCAAGGTCGCGGGTGTGCGCCACGCGGATCTCAAGGGCTACTCGTACTCGCGCGAAGACGTCTCGGCCAAAGAGCTCGCGAACGCGTACGCGCAGACGCTCGGCCAGATCTTCACCCACGAGATGAAGCCGTACGAGGTCGAGCTGCTCGTCGCCGAGGTGGGCGCCGATCCCGAAGGCGACGCGATGTACCACGTCCTCTACGACGGCGTCGTCATGGACGAGCAGGACCACGCGGTGCTCGGCGGCAACGCGGAGTCGATCAGCGAAGCGCTCACCAGCCAGTTCGAGCCGAACATGGATCTCGCGAAGGCCGTCAAGCTCGGCGCGAAGGTGCTCGCCCCCGACGGCGAGCCGCTCGGCGCCGAGCAACTCGAGGTCGCGCTGCTCGACCGCAACCGCTCGCGCCGCGCGTTCCGCCGCCTGCGGGGCGACGAGCTCACTCAGCTGCTCACGACGACCTGACCCGTCGGCGGTGAGCTCGGCGACTTGCCGCTCGCGGAACCGCCGACGACCTCGGCCACAACGGCCGCCAACATCGCGAACAGCATCACGGTGGCGACCACGCGCCACAGCGACCACCCCGTGCGCCGCCGCGGTTCGTCGTCGAGCGCGTTGTCGACCTCGGTGACGAGGAGCAGGTAGCTGGCCTCGTCGAGCTGATCGTCGGGCACGTACACGTCGATCCGAGCCAGGTCGCCGATCGTGAGTCCCTGGCCGTAGGGGCCGGTGCCGGGCCCGCGCAGCTCCACGTCGAAGCCCTCGTCGTGCAGGCGGGCGGCGAGCACGTGGGCGCCGAAGGTGCCGTTCACGCTCGTGAGCCGGGTCATGGACGCCACAGGGAGATTGTACGAACCCGGCGCCCGCACGGCCCGGCGCCTCACCCGCCCGCCCGTACACTCGACCAACCACTATGGAGAAACGCATCTTCGGGCTGGAGAACGAGTACGGGGTGACCTGCACCCTGCGGGGGCAGCGCCGGCTGAGCCCCGACGAGGTCGCGCGCTACCTCTTCCGGCGGGTGGTGTCG
>DAIQOP010000069.1:0-16130 GCA_036787815.1 Actinomycetota bacterium | reverse complement strand
ACCAGGGCGACTTCTCGTCCTCGGTGGCGATGCAGCTCAAGGCGCTCACCGGCTCGCCGCCGAGGGAGTTGGCCGAGCGGATCCGCGGGTCGCTCCTCGCTGCGCACCCGGCCCACGTCGAGTCGATCGAGGTCGCGGGCCCGGGCTTCGTCAACTTCCACCTCGATCCCCGCTGGACGCACGACGTGCTTCGCGAGACCGTGGCCGCCGGCGCCGGTTACGGCCGCAGCGAGGTGCTCGCGGGCCGGCGGATCAATCTCGAGTTCGTCTCCGCGAACCCGACGGGGCCCCTGCACGCGGGCGGCGGGCGTTGGGTCGCGGTCGGCGACGCGATCGCAAACCTCCTCGCGGCGCAGGGCGCCGAGGTGCACCGCGAGTACTACCTCAACGACGCCGGCACGCAGCTCGACATGTTCGGAGCGTCGCTCCTCGCGCGCTATCACGGCGAAGAGCCGCCCGACGGCGGGTACCACGGGCAGTACCTCGTCGAGATGGCCGAGCGCATGCGCGCGGAGCTCGGTGGCGACGTCACCCTCGAGGTCGCGAGCGAGTGGGGCTATCACGAGGCCGTCCGCCAACTCCAGGACGATCTCGGTCGCATCGGCGTGCACTTCGACACCTGGTTCTCCGAACGCGTGCTGCACGAACGCGGCGACGTCGACGACGTCTTGCGCACGCTCGTCGAAGGCGGGTTCACCTACGAGCAGGATGGCGCGACCTGGTTGCGCACCACCGACTTCGGTGCGGAACGCGATCGCGTGCTCCTGCGGAGCAACGGCGCACCGACCTACCTCCTGAGCGATCTCGCGTACCACCGCGACAAGATGCGGCGCGGCTCCACGCACCTCATCGACATCTGGGGAGCCGACCACCACGGACAGGTGAAGTCGATCCAGGCCGGTATGCAGATGCTCGGCTACGAACCGGGTGAGCCCGAGGTCGTGCTCGGGCAGCTGGTGAAGCTGCTGCGCGGGGGCGAGGAGGTCAAGCTCTCCAAGCGGGCGGGCAACATCATCGCCCTCGCCGACATCCTCGACGAGGTCGACCCCGATGTCGTGCGCATGACGTTCCTCCTCTTCTCGATCGACTCCGCGCAGACCTTCGATCTCGATGTCGTGACCGCGCAGTCGATGGAGAACCCCGTCTATTACGTGCAATACGCGCACGCACGGGTGGCGTCGATCGAGCGCAAGGCCGTCGCGGCGGGCGTCGTGCGACGGCCGCTCGACACGGTCGACCTCTCACCACTCGTGCACGAGCGCGAGCGCGAATTGCTCCGTACCCTCGATGCGTACCCCGACGTCGTCGCCGATGCCGCGCACCTGCGCGCACCGCAGAAGGTGTCGACGTGGGTGCGCGAGTTCGCATCCCGGTTCCACAGCTTCTACCGCGAGTGCCGGGTGCTCACCGACGACGCCGAGCTCACGCAGGCCCGGCTCTGGCTGGTCGAGGCGTGCCGTATCGGCTTGGGCTCCGCGCTCGGCCTGCTCGGCGTGAGCGCGCCCGAGGCGATGGAGCGCCTGGCCGACGACACCGAGGACGACACCGACGACGCGACCGGCGACGCGACCGCCGAGGCGGGGGCGGGGGCGGGCGGATGAGCGACGACGCGTTCGACCTCACGTTGCTGCCCCGCTCCGCGTCGGTCGACGATCAGGGGCGCTGTCGCCTCGGCGGGATCGAGCTCGACGAGCTCGCGCGCCGCTTCGGCACGCCGCTCTACGTGTACGACGAAGCCGAGCTACGCGGCCGGTGCCGCGAGTACGTCGCCGCGTTCCCGGGTGGCGTCGCGTACGCGAGCAAGGCGTTCTTGTGCACGGCGATGGCCCGACTCGTCGCGGAAGAAGGCCTCGACATCGACGTCGCGACGGGCGGTGAGCTGCACCTCGCGCTCCATGCCGGCATCGATCCGGCGCGCGTCGTCTTCCACGGCAACAACAAGTCCGAGGTCGAGCTCGAGACCGCGCTGCGCGCCGGCATCGGCCGCATCGTCGCCGACTCGTTCGCGGAGCTCGACCGCATCGAGGCGCTCGTCGCCCGCGGCCTGCCGTCACCCGCGGTGATGGTGCGGGTGACGCCGGGCATCGAGGCGCACACCCACGAGTACCTCGAGACCGCGGTCGACGACTCGAAGTTCGGATTCGGCCTCGCGCACGGTGCCGCGCTGGCCGCCGCCCAACGGATCGTGAGCTCGCCGGCGCTGCAGTTCGCGGGCCTGCACTGCCACATCGGGTCGCAGGTGTTCCGCTCCGATTCGTTCGACCGCGCGCTCGACAAGATGGCCGGCCTCGTCGCCGAGCTCGAGGCGAAGACCGGTGTCGAAGTGGTCGAACTCAACATGGGCGGCGGGCTCGGCGTCCGCTACCTGCCCGAAGACGACCCGCCGAGCATCGCCGAGCACGGCGCTTCGGTGCATGCCGCCCTCGCGAAGGCGGTGGCGGCGCACGGGCTCCCCGTCGCACCGCGCCTGACGACCGAGCCGGGCCGGTCGATCGCCGCGCCGGCCGGGATCACCCTCTACCGCGTGGGCACGATCAAGGAGATCCCCGGCGTCCGCACGTACGCGGCGGTCGACGGTGGGATGAGCGACAACCTGCGGCCCGTTACCTACGGCGCGCGCTACGAGGCCTTCGTGCCGGCGCGCGTGCTCGCGCCGCGCGGCGCGACGATGACGATCGCGGGCAAGCACTGCGAGCAGGGCGATCTGCTCCTGCGCGACGCGCAGCTGCCCGCCGACCTCGCGATCGGCGACGTGCTCGCGATGCCGGTCACCGGCGCCTACGGTCACGCGATGGCGTCCAACTACAACCGGGTCACCCGCCCGGCCGTGGTCTTCGTGCGTGACGGCGAGGCCCGCGTCGTGGTGCGCCGGGAGACCGAGGCCGATCTCCTCGCCCGCGAGCAAGAATGAGCGCCATGGCGGGCGCGGACAAGAAGGTCGGGGTCGGGATCCTCGGTTTCGGCAACGTGGGCGGCCCGCTCGTGGGCCTCATCGCCGATCACGGATCGATGATCGCGGCGCGCGCCGGTGTCGAGCTCGAGGTCGTTCGGGTAGCCGTGCGCGACGTCACGAAGCCGCGGTCGGTCGCGCTCCCCGCGGGCGTGCTCACGGCCGACGCCAGCGCGCTCGTCTCCGATCCGGCGGTCGACATCGTGGTCGAGGTCATCGGCGGGATCGAGCCGGCCCGCTCGCTCATCCTCGCCGCGCTCGCGCAGGGCAAGCCGGTGGTCACCGCCAACAAGGAGTTGGTCGCCACGGCCGGCACCGAGCTCTTCGCCGCCGCGGAGCGCGCGGGGGTCGACCTGCTGTTCGAGGCGTCGGTCGCGGGCGGTATCCCGCTCATCCGACCGCTGCGGGAGTCGCTCGCGGGCGAGAAGATCCGCCGCGTCACCGGCATCGTCAACGGCACCACCAACTTCATCCTCACGGAGATGACCGAAGAGGGCTCGTCGTTCGCCGACGCGCTCGCCGAGGCGCAGGCGCTCGGTTACGCCGAGAGCGACCCGACCGCCGATGTCGAGGGGTTCGACGCCGCGGCGAAGGCGGCCATCCTCGCGTCCATCGCGTTCGGCGCGGAGGTCGTCGCCGGCGACGTCGATCGCGAGGGCATCACCAAGGTCACCGCGGCCGACATCACCGCGGCCGACGACCTCGGGTACGTCGTGAAGCTGCTCGCCGTCGCCGAAGACCTCGACGGCTCGATCGCGGTGCGCGTGCATCCGGCGATGATCCCGAAGCAGCATCCGCTCGCGTCGGTGCGCGGGTCGTTCAACGCCGTGTTCATCGAAGGTGCGGCGGTCGGTGAGCTGATGCTCTACGGGCGCGGGGCGGGCGGCGGCCCTACCGCGGTCGCGGTGTTGGGCGACCTCGTCGACGCGGCGAAGAACCTGCGATCGGGTGCGCGCGGCGCCACCCTGGGAACGTTCGCTCGCGTGCCGATCCATCCGGTCGGCGATCTCGAGTCGCAGTTCTACGTGACCGTCGACGTCGCCGACCGCCCCGGGGTGCTCGCGGCGATCGCGGGCGTGTTCGGGAAGTACGCGGTCTCCATCCAGTCGATGCAGCAGCAGGGTCGCGGCGACGAAGCGCACCTCATCTTCGTCACGCACCTCGCGCGCGAGGCCGACCTGCGGGCGACGATGCACGAGGTCGGTGAGCTCGACGCGGTCGAGCAGGTCGGGAGTGTCCTGCGGGTCGTCGGCGGCGGCGGATGAGGATTCAGGCGCAGATCGCAGGCGCGGTCAGCGACGACGGGCACAGTCACGGTGCGGTTCGAGCGCCGGAGATCGGAGCCGCATGAGGTTTCAGGCGCAGATCGCAGGTGCGGTCGGCGACGACGGACACAGTCGCGGTGCGGTTCGAGCGCCGGAGATCGGAGCCGCATGAGCATTGCCTGGCCGGGGATCATCGAGGCCTACCGGAGTCGCCTGCCCGTCGATGCCGGGACTTCGGTCGTCACCCTGCTCGAGGGCGGAACCCCGCTGGTGCCCGCGCCGCGCCTCTCGGAGCAGGTGCAGGCGGAGGTCTTCCTCAAGGTCGAGGGCGCGAACCCCACCGGTTCGTTCAAGGACCGCGGCATGACCCTCGCGATCACCAAGGCGCTCGAGAGTGGGGTCAAGGTCGTCGTCTGCGCATCGACCGGGAACACGTCCGCGTCGGCTGCGGCCTACTCCGCCCGGGCCGGGCTCGTCGCCGCGGTGCTCATTCCCGACGGCCATGTCGCGCTGGGGAAGCTCGCGCAGGCCTTGATCCACGGCGCGCGCGTGGTACCGATTCGCGGCAGCTTCGACGACGCGCTGCGCGTCGTGCGTGAGCTGGGGGAGCGCGGCGGTGTCACCGTCGTGAACTCCATCAACCCCTACCGCATCGAGGGCCAGAAGACCGCGGCGTTCGAAGTGTGCGACGCGTTGGGCCGCCGGCCCGACGTGCACTGCCTCCCGGTGGGGAACGCGGGCAACATCACCGCGTACTGGCGGGGCTACGTCGAGTACGACAACGACGGGCTCGTGAAGGGAAGGCCGCGCATGCTCGGTTGGCAGGCCGCGGGGGCTGCGCCCCTCGTGTCCGGTGAGCCGGTGCCGTTCCCCGAGACGATCGCGACCGCGATCCGCATCGGCAACCCGGCGTCGTGGGACGGCGCGATCGCCGCGCGCGACGAGTCGGGTGGCGCGATCGGCGCGGTGACCGACGACGAGATCCTCGCCGCGTACCGGATGCTCGCGTCTGCCGAGGGCGTGTTCGTCGAGCCGGCGTCGGCCGCATCGGTCGCGGGTCTGCTCAAGGGCGCGGCGGCGGGCCTGGTGGAGCGGGGCGAGACGGTGGTCTGCACGGTCACCGGCCATGGCCTCAAGGATCCGAACCGGGCGATCGCCGAGGTCGAGACCGGTCCGGTGGTCGACGCCCGCGCCGACGTCGTGCTCGCCGAGCTGGGTCTCTGATGGCGGGGTCGACGGGCACCGCGCTCGTCACCGGCGCCTCGGCGGGCATCGGCACTGCGTTCGCACGGCAGATCGCGGCGCGCGGCAGCGGCGTGATCCTCGTCGCGCGCGACCGCGAGCGCCTCCAGGCACTCGCCGACGACATCGCCTCGCGCCATGGCGTCGCCGTGGAGGTGCTCGTCGCCGACCTCACCGACCCCGCGCAGCTCGCGGCGGTCGAGGCCCGCCTCGGCGATCGCGCCCGACCCGTCGATCTGCTCGTGAACAACGCCGGGATCGGCACGTTCGGGCGCTTCTGCGACCTCGACGTCGAGACCGAGACGCGCGAGATCGCGCTCAACGTCGTTGCACTCGTGCGGCTCACGCACGCCGCGCTCGCGCCGATGGTCGAGCGTGGTCGTGGCGGTGTGCTCAACGTCTCGTCGCTCGCCGGCGGGCAGCCCACTCCCGCCAACGCGACCTACGCGGCCACCAAGGCGTTCGTCACGAGCTTCACGCAGTCGGTGCACGAGGAGCTGCGCGGGACCGGCGTGCACGTGACCGCGGTGTGCCCCGGGTTCACGCGAACCGAGTTCCAGGAACGCGCGGGCTTCGACTCGAGCAAGGTGCCCGGGTTCCTCTGGCAGACCGCGGAGGAGGTCGCGACCGGTGCGCTGGCCGCGCTCGACCACAACCGCGCCGTCTACGTGCCCGGAACGCTCAACCGCGTCACCGCCGGGTTCGTGAGCGTGCTTCCCGACGCGCTGACGCGTCGCGCCGCGGCGTTCATCGTCGAGCGTTCCGAGTAGCGCCCGTCGGAGTCAGCGGGCCGGGTCGATGCGCCAGACCTTGCCCGCGAGGTCGAGCACGTAGAGCTCGCCGGCGCTGTCCTCGCCGAAGCTCGAGATACCGGTCGTGATCGATTCGTCGAGCACGCGCTGCGAGCCGATGCGCCCGTCGTGCTGCTCGAGCGCGGTGATGCGACCCTGCGAGTAGTCGGTGAACACGTACGCACCGACGAGATCCGGGATGCGCTTCCCGCGGTACACGTACCCACCGGTCACCGCCACGCCCCCGTCGGCGTGCGAGTACTCGTACACGGGGTCGACCGCGCCCGCGGGCCGGTTGCCCTTGTACTTGTGCAGTCCCTCGCGTTGGCTCCAGCCGAAGTTGCGTCCGCCGACCCCTGCCTTCGCGAAGTCGATCTCCTCGTACGCGTTCTGCCCGACGTCGCCGATCCAGAGGTCGCCGGTCGCGCGGTCGAAGGAGAACCGCCACGGGTTGCGCAGACCCCACTGCCAGATCTCGGGGCGCGCGCGCGGCATCGAGACGAACGGGTTGTCGGCGGGCACGGAGTACGCCCCGGTCGCGCTCGCGTTCGGGTCGATGCGCAGGATCTTGCCCAGCAACGTGGCCTTGCTCTGACCGTTGTCCATCGGGTCGCCGCCGCTCCCGCCGTCGCCGAAGCCGATGTAGAGCATCCCGTCGGGCCCCGTGAGCACCTCGCCACCGTTGTGGTTCGCGAACGGTTGCTTCTGGAAGAGCAGCTCACGACGCGTCGACGGGTCGGCGACGTCGCCCTGCATCGCAAACTCCTGCACGTGCGAATCGCCGGTCAGGTCGGTGAAGTCGATGTAGAGGTGCGTGCCGTCGGGCGAGAACGTGAGCCCGAGCAGACCCTGCTCGTTGCCGTCGGTCACGTGGCCGCGGAGATCGAGCACGCGCTTCGGGGAGAGATGTCCGTCGACGATCGCGCGGATGTCGCCGACCTGGTTCGCGACGTACAGCGTGGTGGTGCCGTGACGCGCGGCGATCGCGACGGGCTTGTCGAGCCCCGCGGTGACCTTGGTGAGACGGACGCGCGCGGCTTGGAGATCGCCGCTGGGACTCGTGCCCGACGCCCTCGACGTCGTGGGTGCGTTCGTGGTCGCCGGCCGCGTACCCGGCGCCGCGCTCGAACCCGACTTCGAGCTGCTGCACGCGCTCAGCAGGCAGGCGACCGCGATGGCGCCGAGCGCGAGTCTGCGGACCGATCCGAACCGGGGTCTGAGCACCGGGCGAGCGTAGGTCGCGGTCGCCACGCGCCGAGGTCGGCATCCGGCTCTCGCGCTCGCATCGCCCCGGTCGCGGTCGGCTGCGTAGCATCGGCGCCATGAAATATGTCGTATTCGTTCCCGACGGTTGTGCCGATGTCGCGCTCGACGAGCTCGGCGGGCGTACGCCGCTCGAGGCGGCGCGGATGCCCAACCTCGCCGCGCTCGCAGCCGAATCCGAAGTGGGTCGGGCGCGCGTCATCCCCGAGGGTCTGCCTCCGGGGAGCGACGTCGGCAACATGGCCATCCTCGGTTACGACCCGTTGCGCTACCACACGGGCCGCGCGCCGATCGAGGCCGCGGCGATGGGCGTGCGCCTCGGCCCCGACGAGGTCGCGTTCCGCTGCAACCTCGTCACGATCTCCGACTCCGAACCGCCCCTCATGGTGGACTTCGCGGCGGGTCATGTCAGCAGCGCGCAGAGCCACCCGATCGTCGCCGCGCTCGATGCCGCGCTCGGTGCGGGACGCGACGGGGTGCGGTTCCATCCCGGCGTCGAGTACCGCCACCTGTGCGTCGTGCCGCGCGACTGGAACGACGCCGAGTGCACGCCACCGCACGACCTCACCGGGTCGCCGGTCGCGTGGCCGAGCGGTCCCGCGGCACCCAAGCTGCAGCAGTTGATGGACGCGTCGCGCGCGGTTGTCGCCGAAGCGGCCCGAAGCGTCGACTCCGTCGCGACCCAGATCTGGCTCTGGGGCCAGGGTGCGATGCCGGTGCTGCCGTCGTTCGCGCAGACCAACGGGGTGACCGGTCGCCTCACCTCCGCGGTCGACCTCGTGCAGGGTCTCGGCGTGCTCACCGACATCGAGGTCGTCGACGTTGCCGGAGCCACGGCCGGTTTCGACAACGACTACCGGGCGCAGGCCGCCGCGTGCCTCGAATCCCTCGCCGACCGCGACTTCTTCCTCGTGCACGTCGAGGCGACCGACGAGGCCGGCCACCGAGGCCTCGCCGGCGAGAAGGTCAAGGCGCTCGAACGTTGGGACGCCGACATCATCGGGCCCGTGGTGGGTGCGCTCCGCGCGAACGGCCTGCCGTTTCGTGTGCTCCTGCTGCCCGACCACGCGACACCGTGCACGCTGCGCACCCACACGAGCGATCCGGTGCCGTACCTCCTCTTCGACTCGGAGCGTCGCGGCGACGGCGGCACCTACAGCGAACCGGGTGTCGCCGACGCGCCGGTCGTCGACGCGTACCGGCTCATGTCGCGGCTGGTTGCGTCGTAGCGTTCAGTTTTCCCTCGCTCCCGCCGACAGGTGTAGAGTCCTTCCGATCCCTCAGGGCCTGCCTGCGTCCCGGAATTCCGAATCAGGCGTGTCCAGTCCCAGCGGAACGCTCCGCTCCCACGTCGCTCCAAATCTTCCGGCGCGGTCGCGGTCGCGAGTCCGATTGAGGAGTCCATCGCTCGCCGGCGAGGAGCCATCCCCGGCGCGCATGCCCGTTGGCAACCCGATCTGAACAGCGGGTTCGGCGGCCCCGCATCGAGCGCCGCCCGAGGAGCACGCAATGAGCAACGAGACCTTCGAGCGCGCAGCGCTCGACGGCAAGGACCGCGAGCAGCTGCAGGCGATCGCCGGGGCACTCGGCCTGAAGGCCGTCAGCCGGCTGAAGAAGGCCGAGCTGGTCGACGCGATCCTCGGCGCGACCGCCGGTGCGCGCAACGGCGGGAGCACGGGCGCCGACTCGGCACCGAAACCGCGCAAGATCCGTTCGACGGCCGCGAAGAGCGATCTCGACGCGCTGGCCGACGAGGAGGCCGCCATCGCCGCGACCGCCGCGGGTGGCGAGCCCGAGATCATCCCGGTCCGGCCCCGGCGCGCCACCACCTCGGCGTCGGTCGGTGCCTCCTCCCGTTCGGCCGAGGCGACGCGCGCTCCGGAGCAGACGGACCACGCCGATCATGCGGACCACGTGGATCACGCCGGCACGAACCACCGCGACGAGCACGACGACCACCGTCACGACGAGCACGGTCACGACGACCACGGGGCTGCGGCCGCCGCATCCACCGGCACGGCCGCGCACGGCGCCACCGCGAATGTGGCGGCGGGCGGCCCGGCACCTTCCGACGACGGCGCGGGTGGCGATTCCGGCGTCAACGGCGCGCCAGGAGCGCGTGACGACTTCGAGACCGCCGGCAACAAGCGGCGGCGTCGCCGACGGGGTCGCGATCGGGATCGCGACCGCGGCTTCGAGCAACGTCCGGAGGATGCCGTGAGTGGTGGCGGCGGTGGTGGCGGCGGTGGTGGTGGCGAGGTCGCCGTCGAGGTCGAGGGTCTCCTCGACCTGCGCGACGAGGGCTACGGGTTCCTCCGCACCGGCAGCTACCTCGCGGGTCGCGACGACGCGTACGTGTCGGCTTCGCAGGTGCGCCGGTTCGCGTTGCGCAAGGGTGACTTCATCAAGGGCGCCACACGCGCGGCGGCGACCACGGAGAAGTACCCGGCGCTGATGCGCGTCGACGAGATCAACGGCATGACCCCCGACGAGGCCCGCGCGCGACCGCGCTTCGAAGACCTCACGCCGCTCTTCCCCGACGAACGCCTCCGCCTCGAGCAGCGCGACAACCCGCTCGAGATGACCGGTCGGATCGTCGACCTCATCGCACCGATCGGGAAGGGCCAGCGGGGCATGGTGGTCTCGCCGCCGAAGGCCGGCAAGACCACGATCCTGAAGCAGATCGTGTACTCGATCGAGCGCAACAACCCCGAGGTGCACCTCATGGTGCTGCTCGTCGACGAGCGCCCCGAAGAGGTCACCGACATGCGGCGCCACGTGTTGCGCGGCGAGGTCGTGGCGAGCACGTTCGACCGGCCGTCCGAGGAGCACACGCAGGTCGCCGAGCTCACGATCGAGCGGGCGAAGCGCCTGGTCGAGATGGGCAAGGACGTCGTGATCGTCCTCGACGGCATCACCCGCCTCGCCCGCGCCTACAACCTGGCCGCGCCCGCATCGGGCCGGATCATGTCCGGCGGCATCGACGCCGGCGCCCTCTACCCGCCCAAGAAGTTCTTCGGGGCGGCCCGCAACGTCGAGGAGGGCGGCTCGCTCACGATCATCGCGACGGCCCTCGTCGAGACCAACTCCAAGATGGACGAGCACATCTTCGAGGAGTTCAAGGGCACCGGGAACATGGAGCTGCGCCTCGACCGGCGGCTCGCCGAACGCCGGATCTACCCCGCGATCGACGTCGAGCAGTCGAGCACCCGCCACGAGGAGCTCCTCTTCGACCGGGTCGCCCTCCAGCAGATCTGGAAATTACGGCGGGTGCTCAATGCGTTAGAGGGGGGCGCGGGGCTCGAGCTGCTGATCGACAAGATCCGCACCACCAAGAGCAACGACGAGTTCCTGGCCCAGATCGCCAAGGCCCCTTCCGGCATGGGAGCCTAGAGACCACACCCGTCAGCCCGGGCGAAGCCCGGACGACGATGAGCAGAGACGAGACTCTCACGTGAAGACCGATACGCACCCCAACTACGTCGAGTGCAAGGTCCACTGTTCCTGCGGGAACGAATTCACGACCCACTCGACGGTTGATTCCCTCCGCGTCGAGCTCTGCTCGGAGTGCCACCCCTTCTACACGGGCAAGCAGAAGCTGGTCGACACCGGTGGCCGGGTGGATCGCTTCCAGCGCCGGCTGGCCAAGTCGACGGCGGCCAAGGCCGCGGCCAAGAAGCGACCCGCCTCGGAGCGCCCCGCGCCGCAGGCGTAGGGCGTGTTCGAGCAGCTCTCGGAGCTGGAAGAGGAGTTCGACAAGCTCGAGGCGGGGCTGTCGGAGATCGCGGCGGCCGGTGATCGGCGCGCGACGCGCGACGCGGGGCGGCGGTACGCCGAGCTGAAGCCGGTGGTCGAGGGCTACCGCGCGTGGCGCGGCGCCGGCACCGAGCTCACCGACGCCCGGGGGTTGCTGTCGGGCGAAGGCGATCCCGAGATGAAGGCGATGATCGAGTCGGAGATCGGCACGCTCGAAGCCCGGGTCGAAACGCTCGAATCGGAGCTCAAGGAGCTGTTGCTGCCGCGCGACCCGAACGACGGCCGCAACGCGATCGTGGTCATCCAGGGCACCGAGGGCGGCGAGGAGGCGAACCTCTGGGCCGCCGACCTCTTCCGGATGTACCAGCGCTTCTGCGAGACCCACGGCCTGAAGCTCGACGTGCTGTCGAGCCAGCCGTCGGATCACGGCGGCTTCCGCGACGTCTCGTTCGTCGTGAAGGGGCCGGACGCGTGGTCGGCGCTCAAGTACGAGGGTGGCCCGCATCGGGTGCAGCGGGTTCCCGAGACCGAGAGCCAGGGCCGGATCCACACGAGCGCGGCGACGGTCGCGGTGCTTCCGGAAGCCGACGAGGTCGATGTCGAGATCGATCCGAAGGACATCGAGATGGACGTCTTCCGGTCGAGCGGACCGGGTGGGCAGTCGGTGAACACGACGGACTCCGCGGTGCGGCTCACCCACATCCCGACCGGTCTGGTCGCGAGCTGCCAGAACGAGCGCAGCCAGTTGCAGAACCGCGAGCGTGCGATGGCGATCCTGCGCGCGCGCCTGCTGCAGCTCCAGCAGGAGCGTCAGGACGAGGAGCTCGCGTCGGCGCGCAAGCAGCAGGTGAAGAGCGGCGGGCGTTCCGAGAAGATCCGCACCTACAACTACAAGGACAACCGCGTCACCGACCACCGGGTCGGCCTCACGGTCTACGCGCTCGACCGGGTGCTCGACGGCGATCTCGACGAGTTCGTCGACGCGCTCAAGGCCGACGAGCGGCAGCGGCAGCTCGGAGGCGAGTGAGCGAGGCTCGTCCGCAGCCGCCGCAGCCGCCGCAGCCGCCGCGGCCGAGCTGGGCGAGTCAGCGCGCCGCGATCGCCCGGCGGCTCGCGGAAGCAGGTGTGCCGTCGGCCGACGCCGAGGCGCGATGGTTGGTCGAAGCGGCGTCGGGATACGAGGGTGTCGAGTGGATGTCGATCTCGAAGCGGGTGCCGCACGAGAACGCGCAGGCGCACCTCGACGCGATGGTCGATCGGCGACTGCGCGGAGAACCGTTGCAGTACGCGCTCGGATCGTGGGCGTTTCGGGAGCTCGACCTGTTGGTCGATCAACGGGTGCTCATCCCGCGGCCCGAGACCGAGTGGGTGGTCGAGGCGGCGCTCGAGCAAGCCGTGCGCGTCGGTCTGCGGCGCGGCGGACGCGCCGCGCGCGACGCGTCGACCCGAGCGGTGATCGCCGATCTCGGAACCGGCTCGGGCGCGATCGCGCTCGCGCTCGCGGCCGAGCTTCCCGAGGTGCTGGTGTGGGCGAGCGATGTGAGCAGCGAGGCGCTGGAAGTCGCCCGGGCCAACGTGGCCGGGTGCGGTCAGACACGTGTGCGCCTCTGCGAAGGCTCGTGGTTCGACGCGTTGCCCGACACGCTTCGCGGTGAGCTCGCGCTCGTCGTCGCCAACCCTCCGTACATCGCGGAGGCCGAGGTCGGGTCCCTGCCCGCGGAGGTCGCGGGCTACGAGCCGCGCGGCGCGCTCGTGAGCGGACCGACCGGCCTCGAGGCGATCGACATGGTTGTGCACGGCGCTCGGCACTGGCTGGCGCCGGGTGCGTCGGTCGTCGTCGAGATCGCACCGCACCAGTCGGGCTCCGCGTCCGAGCTCGCCGTCGCGGCCGGTCTCACCGACGTCGTCGTGCGCGACGACCTCACGGGCCGACCTCGCGTCCTTGTCGCGCGGGCACCCGGGCGGCGGTAGCGTTGGGCCATGGCTGACGAGCTCGACGTCGACGCGATGTTGGCGCGGTTTCGCGAGCGGGCGGAAGCGGTGCGGAACCGGCCGCTGCCCCCGGTTGCGGGTCCCGATCGGCAACGCTTCATCGACGCGGCGCAGACCGACTATCTCGACTTCGCGATCCTGAGCGACGCGACGTGGTCGATCGACAACGGCATCCTCACCTTCCGCATCGACCTGCGCCCGCCGGGCTGAACCCGGGGTTCAGATGCGGTGCTCGTCGTCGGCCGCGATGCCGCCGTCGAGCTGCTGGAGGAACGCGCGGTCGACTGCGACCCAGATCGTCTTCGAGAACGGGTACCAGACGATCGGCCCCAGCGCCATCATCGGGACGAAGATCGCGAGCATCAACGGAACCGGTACGTCGGGCACCGTGAGGATCATCGCGATCAGGAAGCTCACGGCGAACAGGCCGCCGATGCAGATGATGTTGATGGCCAGCGCGCCGGCCCAGTAGCCCTGCTCACGCTCGAAGTGCAGCCCGCAGCGCGGGCAGTCGGGCACCATCGAGAGGTAGTTGCGGAACAGCTTCCCGGAGCCGCAGCGCGCACAGCGTTTCGTGAAGCCGCGGACAAACATGGTGGTACGGCTGGTCGCCATCCGATCAGCGTACGTGAGGCGCCCGGTCGCGCTTCAACGCAGGTGGTTGGTCGATCCGTCGTTCCCGACCGTCACGATCCGGCCCTCCCACGGCTCGACGGTCATGGCGGTCATCACGTCGGCGTCGCGGGAGTTGGCGAGCGCCCGGCTGCCGTCGGGGAGCAGGCCCGCGACGATCGCGACCGCCGGGGTGCCGTCGCGTTCCATGACGACCGAGGTGCCCTCGATCGTCATCGGGCCGTCGACCATGCCCGCCGGGTGTCGGCGGGGGAGCGCGTCGACCCGGGCCTGGGTGACCGCGGGGTCGACCCGTACGAACGCCTGCGGTGGCCGGCTCGACCACACGCCCACTGAGTGCTTCGTCGCGTACCACCCGAGCGCAGTCGTCAACCCGAACGAACCGGGGTCGGCGCGACACGCATCGACCATGCGTGCGATCGCGTGGCTCGGATAGTTGTTGACCGGGCCACCGGCGAATCCCAGGCCGCCGGTGAGGGTGAGCGGTCGTTCGTCGCCGCCCTCCACGCCGCGCAACCCCAGCGCGTGCATCGCCATCTCGACCGCGGCCGGGAAGCACGAGTAGAGGTCGAACCGCGCGACGTCGTCGATGCCCACGCCCGCGGCCGCGAGCGCGGCGTTCGCGGCGATGCCGATGGCCGGTGCCTCGCACAGCGCGGCCCGTTCGGTGACGAAGAAGTGATCGTGCGCGTCGGCGCCCGAGTGGAAGAAGACGATGCGGTCGTCGGCGATCCCCGCCGCACGCGCGGCTTCGTAGGAGCAGAGCAGGAACGCGGCGCCCTGATCGACGTCGATGTTGGCGCACATGCGCTTCGTGTAGGGGAACACGACCATGCGGTTGTCGGGAGCCGCCGTCGAGATCTCCGCGGCGGAGTACGCGACTCGCGACCACGCGTGGGGATTGGCGGCTGCGGCGGCGGCGAACCGCTCCCAGAGCGCGCCGACGACGCGTTGATGCTCGTCGACGGAACGCCCGGCCGCGGAGCGCAGCGCGGTCTCGAAGAGGGGATAGACGTGCGTCGGCGCCACGGCCCAGTGGGCCTGCTCGATGTCGTTGTTGCCCGGCCTCGAGTCGCCGATGACGGTGGTGCACGGGACGCCGGTGTCGACGGGCCACTCGAGGTGCACCCGTGGCTCGCGGCGGGCCCGCCAGCGCGTGTGCATGGATTCGGCTCCGCCGATCACGACGACGTCGGCCCGGCCTGCGGCGATGTCGGCGGCCATCTCGTTCACGAGGAGCTGGGGGCTGTTGCCGCCCACCGTGCTCACCACCGTGCGGCGCGGCGCGATGCCCAACTCCTGCGCGACGCGCGCGCCGGCGTCGGCGTACGGCCACGAGACGATGTGCACCGCGGCGATCGTGTCGACGCGCGCGAGGAGCGCGCCCGGGCTCCCGGTGTCGGCGTCGGCGGCCCGGATCGCGTCGGCGAAGAGCAGGATCGGCTCGCGCGCTTCGGCCGCTGCTCGACCTCGCCGACACCGACGACCACGGGCGTGCGCGGATCGATGATGTCGCTCATGACAGCGTCAGCACCGGCCAGCCGGGTTCGCCGGGGGTTGCGCTGTCGGGGCAGATCGACCGGAAGCGGCACCACTGGCACACGGCCGCGTCGCCCACGCCTCGCCACTCGTCGATCGACCACCACGCGGCCGCGGTCGCGCGCAGCTCTTCGTCGATTGCGGCGAGCTCGTCGTCGTCGGGCTCGTAGGGCTCGGGGTCGTCGTCGACCTCGGCCGCGAGGTGCTCGTAGCGGAGCCGGAGCCGCAGACCGCGTCGTTGCGCGTGCTGCGCGAGCACGAACGCCTGCACCCGCGCGCGGGGATCGTCGGCGACCCGCTCGTACCAGCGCGCACCGGTCTTGTAGTCGCGCGCGTCGAGGAACCCGTCGTGCACCCAGATCACGTCGATGCGGGCGGTGACCATGAACATCGGCGCGGGCAGCCGGTGGAAACGGGCGAGGTCGACCTCGTGCGCGCCGGTCTCGACCGCATCGGGGCAGCGCCGCGTGTGGCGGGCGAGCATGCCGGCGAAGTGCGCGTCGTCGACCCCGTGCCCGGCCAGGACGTCGTGGACGTGCTCGGAATCGCGGCAGCTTCCCTGTTCGTGCACGATCCGCAACAGCTCGTGGAGGAGCAGGCCGTTGTCGGTGGGCCGGATGCCGTCGCTGGGTGGCACCGACAGCAGGTGCGTGAGCAGGAACTCGCGCGGGCAGCGTCTCCACGTCTCGTACGAGGTCG
>DAIQOP010000293.1:0-4478 GCA_036787815.1 Actinomycetota bacterium | reverse complement strand
GAGCTCGAGCACGCGCAGCCCGGCGAGCGGTGGCGCACCGTCGGGTACCGGCACCTTCGGGATCGTCGGCATCGGGGCAAGATAGGCGCTGCGCCCCCGAACCCGGGGGCCCGCGCGACGGAGGAGCCCTGTGGCGATCGGCCGATACGACAATCCGTACCGCGTCGCGGTGTGGCACCGCGACCCGCCGGCGGGCACGCGTTGCGAGCCGCTGCTGCTCGAGACCCCCGACCGGGGTATGGCCCAGGGGTGGCTCTACTCGCGCGGCGGCGAGGACACGGTCGTGTGCCTCATGCACCCGAGGGCCGACTTCGCGCACCACTACGCGGTGCCCGGCCTCGTCGAGCGCGGCTACGCGGTGTTCTGCGAGAACAGCCGCTGGCTGAACAACGACTCAACCCTGCTGCACGAGGTGGTGCTGCTCGACGTCGCCGCGGGCGTGCGGGCGATGCGCGATCGCTTCGACCGTGTGGTGCTGTGCGGCAACTCCGGCGGGGGCTCCCTCTACACCTTCTACCTGCACCAGGCGCTGGCCGAGCCCGAAGCGCGTTTGCACGACACCGCAGCCGGCGACCCGTTCGATCTCGGCGGGTTCGATCTCCCCGCGGCCGACGCGATGGTGTACCTGGCCGCGCACGTCGGTGAAGGTCACTACCTGCTCTCGGCGATCGACCCGTCGGTGACCGACGAGTCTGATCCGATCGCGTGCGATCCGGCGCTCGACATGTACAACCCCGACAACGGGTTCGCGGAGCCTCCGGGCGAGACGCACTACTCGCCCGAGTTCCTCACCCGCTACCGCGCCGCGCAACGGGCACGCGTCGCGCGCATCGACGAAGAGGCGCGCCGGCGCCACACCTTCCGTCGCGACGCGCGTCGGGAACGCACGGCCGGTACCGGGGGCGTCGACGCGCGTCGCCGTTCGATCGCGACCGACTTCCTGTGCGTGTACCGCACCGACGCCGATCCGCGCGCCGTCGACCTCACGCTCGACCCGTCGCGGCGGGGCTACGGGTCGCTCTGGGGTGTGCGGCCCGACTGGATCAACTACGGTGCGGTCGGTTTCGGGCGCGTGGTCGCCCCGGAGGCGTGACTCTCGACGTGGTCGGGCCTCTCGTCGCGCGCCAACATCCTCGAGACCGGCGCGCGCATGACGCTCCCCTCCCTGCTCGTGAGCTACTCGGGCGACCACGGGATCTACCCCTCCGAGAGCGACGCGATCGCGCACGCGCTGGCGACCCAGCCGGCCCGGGTGGAGGTCGAGGCCGACCACTACGGGTTTCCCGCCGATTCGGGTCGCGACGTCGCCGTCGGCGCGATCGCCGACTGGCTCGACGGATAGGGTGCGGCCGTTCCGGCCGGCGTTGGTCGAGGAGGCCCCATGGATTTCACGATGAGCCCCGTTGCCGAGGAGTTGCTCGAGCGGCTCCGCGACTTCGACGACGAAGAGGTGCGGCCGGCGGAGGAAACCTACGCGCAGCAGCGCCGCGAATCGGGCGACATCCGCTTCGCGCCGCCGGTGATGGAGGAGCTCAAGGCCGAGGCACGGCGGCGCGGCCTGTGGAACCTGTTCATGCCGCACGTGGAGCACGGCGCCGGCCTCTCGAACCTCGACTACGCGCCGCTCTGCGAGCAGATGGGCCGCTCCCCGCTGCTCGGTGAGGCCACCAACTGCTCCGCGCCCGACACCGGCAACATGGAGATCCTCGCCCAGTTCGGGACCGAGGCCCAGCGCGAGGAGTGGCTGCGGCCGTTGCTCGCCGGGGAGATCCGTTCGTGCTTCGCGATGACCGAGCCGTGGGTGGCATCGTCCGACGCGTCGAACATCTCGAGCAGCATCCGGCCCGACGGCGATCACTACGTCGTGAACGCGCACAAGTGGTTCACGAGCGGCGCGCTCGACCCGCGCTGCAAGATGGCGATCCTCATGGGGGTCACCGACCCCGATGCCGAGCCGTACAGCCGGCAGTCGATGATCATCGTGCCGCTCGACGCGCCCGGCGTGACCGTGGTCCGGGGCCTCACCGTGTTCGGGCACGACGAGGGCCCCGGGCACGCCGAGACGCTCTTCGAGAATGTGCGACTCCCGAAGGCGAACCTCCTCGGCACGGAGGGCTCGGGCTTCGCGATCGCGCAGGCCCGCCTCGGCCCCGGCCGCATCCACCACTGCATGCGGGCGATCGGGCTCGCGGAACGCGCCCTCGAGCTCATGTGCACGCGCGCGCAGACCCGCAAGCCGTTCGGCCGCTACCTCGCCGAGCAGGGCGTGGTGCAGGAGCGGATCGCGGAGTCGCGCATCCAGATCGAGCAGGCCCGCCTCCTCACGATGAAGGCCGCGTGGCTCATGGACACCGCAGGCAAGAAGGCCGCGCGCTTCGAGATCGCCGCGATCAAGGTGGTGGGCGCACGCGTCGCCACCGACGTGATCGATCGCGCCATCCAGATCTTCGGCGGAGCCGGCGTGACCGACGACTGGCCGCTCGCCGCGATGTACACCCACGCGCGCACGCTGCACCTCGTCGACGGGCCCGACGAGGTGCACATTTCGCAGATCGCCAAGCGCGAGCTGCGTCCGTACGAGATCTACCGCCCGAGCTGACCGCGATGAAGGTCCGCGTCGGGTTCGGGCTGGGCGCCAACGCGGCGGCCGGCGACGCCGCGGGCTTCGCGGCCCTCGTCGACGCGCTCGATCACCACCGGTTCGATTCGTTGTGGCTCTCGGAACGCATCGGCGCACCCTCGCCCGACCCGGTGATCGGCCTCGCGATCGCCGCCGGCCGGAGCGCCCGGTTGAAGCTCGGAACCAGCGTGCAGGTGCTGCCCGGCCGCAACCCGGTGCTACTCGCCAAGCAGTGGGCGACGCTCGACGTGCTCTCGGGTGGGCGGGTGCTGCCCGCGTTCGGCCTCGGCATCGTCGCCCCCAACGAGCAGGCCGCGTTCGGCATCACGCGCGAGGAACGCGCGCCCTGGTTCGACGAGGTGCTCCCCCTCCTCCGCCGGTTCTGGACCGAGGAATCGGTCGACCACGACGGCCCGCGCTTCCACTACCACGGCCTGTCGGTGCTCCCCAAGCCGGTGCAGCAACCCCCCGACGTGTGGCTCGGCGGCAAGGCGCCGTCGGAGCTGCGGCGCGTGGGGCGGCTCGGCGACGGATGGCTCGCGAGCTTCGCGACACCCGCCGACTGCGAGGCCGGGCGGCCGGTGATCGAGGCCGCGGCCGACGCGGCCGGACGCGCGATCGACGACGAGCACTACGGAGCGATGGTCTTCTACACGCGCGACGAGATCCCCGACGCGCTCGCGAAGACGATCGCCGCCCGCAACCCCGGCGTCGACCCGCGCGATCTCGTCCACTCGGGGATCCCTGCGGTACGAAAGGCGTGCGAGCGCTTCGTCGACGTCGGCTTCTCGAAGCTCGTGCTCGTGCCGTTCACGCACCCGCCCAGCTGGGACGACGAGCTCGCCGAGGTCGCCGCCGAGGTGCTGCCGATCCAGACGTAGTGGGGGAGCGGCTCAGCCGATGCGTTCCTTCCGCCACACGAAGGCGAGGAACCCGGCGACGAGCACGACGGCCGGCACGCCGAGCACCAGGTAGTACGAGAGGGTGGGATCGTGCCGCGAGCGCATCACGTTGCGCACGGCGAAGAACGTCACGAGCGCGGGAACGATCGACAGCACGAGGCGGCCGACGAGGCCGAACGACGTCGGGCCGGCCTTGGTGCGGGAGAACACGTGCGGGGCACGGGCCGGCCGTACCGGTGGGAGCTCGCCCAGCTCGGGAAGCGGCGGGTCCGGCCGCTCGTAGCGCTCGAGGCAGAGCGGACACCATGGTCCGCTCCGGCGCGGCGCACCGCAGCTCCCACAGGTGTGCCCGGTCGTGACCGACCCGGCGGTTTCGTTCACCACCCCGCGGTGATCGACCCCGAGGCACTCGGCCTTGAAGGGAAGCGAGGTTCGTGCTCCGTCAGTCGCGTTCGTACACCCAGTCGGCGTCCCTCGGCATGTGCAACCGGTGGCGCGGGCCCGGCTCGTCGACCCGCTCGAGGGCGTCCCAGGCGACGTCGTCGACGTAGATGCAGATCGCACCCCCGCCTTCGAGGAAGTGGAACTGGGGCGTGAAGTCGATCGGCGTCTGCGCGGCGATGCCCGCGAGCGCGTCGGCGACGGTCGTGTACTCGCACAGCCACAGCAGGGTCACGTACTGCGGCGGCGCGAGCTCGATCTCGCCGGCGGCGCGTTCGGCCAACGCCTCGTCGGGGCGGAACCAGCGGACCGCATCGCTCTCGACGCCGTCGGCCACCGCCTCCGCGATCTCCGCGTGCGCGGGCGCGGCGAAGAACCACGTCGCGAAGCGCTTCGGCGAGATGTCGGGGGTCGTCCAGTTGGAGAGGTGCACGAGCGAATCGACGTCGACCTCGATGCCGGCCTCTTCGGTCGCCTCGCGCACCGCGGCCCGGGCCGCCGCACGGAACAGGTCG
>DAIQOP010000068.1:0-16165 GCA_036787815.1 Actinomycetota bacterium | reverse complement strand
GGAACGCTCACCAAGAAATTGCGCGCACCCCTTGAACCCGCCATCCCATGGGATGCGCGCGTCGTACCAGGGCCGCGCGGGAGGGGAGGCGCGGGCCGTTGGTGAGGGATGGCGAGAGGTTGTGCGCGAATGGTTCGGGTGCTAATGGTTAGGGCCCATGGATGAACCGCTCGGTCGCAGCCTCGCGCTCGCCTTCAAGGCCGTACGTGAGCTCATGGACGAGCGCATGGCCGAGCACGGCGCCAGCCTCGCGACCTGGCTGGTGCTCCACCACGCGGCCGAAGAGCCCGACCTGAGCCAGTCGCAGCTCGCGGTCCGGTTGGTCATCGAGGCCCCGACCCTGGTGCGCCATCTCGACAAGCTCGAGGCCGACGGCCTGCTCGAACGCCGCCGCGACGAGCGCGACCGCCGCGTGGTGCGCGTGCGTGTCACCCCGGCCGGTCACGCCGCCGAGGCTCGTCTGCAGGCCACCGCGGTCGCGACCAACGCGGAGCTCCGCGCGGTGCTCGCCGGCGACGACGAGATCGTCGAGCGTGGCCTCTCCCGCATTCGCGAATACGCCCTCGAATCGACGCACGCGAGGAAACAACATGCCCTCTGAATCCGACGAGGTGATCCGTACCGATCAACTCACCAAGCTCTATCCGGGCGACATCCTCGCGGTCGATCATCTCGACCTGTCGGTGAAGCGCGGCGAGATCTTCGGCCTGCTCGGCCCGAACGGCGCCGGCAAGACGACGACCGCGGGGATGCTCACCACGCGCGTGATCCCCACGAGCGGCGGCGCGTACGTCGCGGGGATCGACGTGGTCGCGCATCCCGCCGTCGCGAAGCAGGTGATCGGCGTCGTCCCGCAGACGAACACGCTCGACCGGTCGCTCAACGTCTACGAGAACCTGTACTTCCACGGCCGGTTCTTCGGCATGAACGCCAAGACCGCGAAGGCGGCGGCGAACAACATGCTCGAGAAGTTTCGGCTCGGCGACCGCGCGACCGCGCCGGTGCTCGCGCTCTCCGGGGGCATGGCGCAGCGGCTCATGGTGGCGCGGGCGATCCTGCACCACCCGTCGATCCTGTTCCTCGACGAGCCGACCGCCGGCCTCGATCCGCAGAGCCGCATCGCGCTGTGGGAGATCCTCGGGGAGCTGCACGCCGAAGGCCAGACGATCCTCCTCACCACGCACTACATGGAAGAAGCCGACCAGCTCTGCGACCGGCTGGCGATCATCGACCACGGCCGACTCCTCGCGCTCGACACCCCGGCGCGCTTGAAGCAGTCGGTCGGTGCCGACACGATCGTCACCGTCACGGCCGACGGCGACCTCGACGCGCTCGCCCGCTTGCTCCGGCAGCGCATCGACGGGGCCACCCGCGCCGATCGCGTCGACGGCACCGTGCGGCTGAGCGTGAACGGCGCGCGCGGCGTGCTCCCGGCCGTGGTCAACGCGGCCGAAGACGGCGGCTTCAGCGTGAGCGATCTCTCGATCGCCGAACCGACGCTCGAAGCCGTGTTCATCAACCTCACCGGAAAGGACCTGCGCGAATGACGCTCTCGACTCCGGCCGTGCGGGCGCCCCGCACGGCTCGCGCCGCGTCGGCGGCCGCGTTCCGCGCGCTGATGCTGCGCGACCTCACCGTGCTGCGCAAGAACCTGAAGGAGTTCATCCCGCGCACGCTCCTCCAGCCGTTCCTCATCGTGTTCGTCTTCACGTACGTGTTCCCGAAGATCGGTCAGGGCGTCGGCGGAAGCGGGCCGGCGGCCGCGGAGTTCTCGACCCGCCTGGTGGCCGGCGCGATCGCGCTGACGATCATCTTCCAGGGCATCCAGTCGGTGGCGCTCCCCCTCGTACAGGAGTTCGGGTACACGAAGGAGATCGAGGACCGTGTGCTCGCGCCCCTCCCCATCTCACTCGTCGCGCTCGGCAAGATCACCGCGGGCATGCTCAACGGCCTCTTCGCCGCGCTGCTCGTGTTCCCCATCGCGGCCGTCGTGCCGGCGACGCCCGTGCACCTGCACGTCAACTGGCCCGTCCTGCTCACCCTCACGCCACTGGCCCTCCTCGCCGCGGCTGCGCTCGGCCTCACCTTCGGCACCAGGTTCGAGCCTCGGCAGGTACCGATCCTGTTCGGGATCATCGTGCTGCCCCTCACCTTCCTCGGCGCCATCTACTACTCGTGGTCGACGCTCGGGCCGGTGAAGGTGTTCGGCTTCTCGTGGCTGAAGTACCTCGTGCTCCTCAACCCTCTGGTGTACATCAGCGAGGGTTACCGGGCGGCGCTCACCCGCGGCCCGCACATGTCGCTCTGGGCCGTGTACGGCGCGCTCATCGTCTTCGCGACGTTCCTCACGTGGCAGGGCATCAAAGGCTTTCGTGCGCGCGTCGTGAGCTGAGAGCCGGCGCCGGAGGAATTCGGAGCCGCCGTGTGCACTTCGGCCGCAGATGGGTAATGTCCGGGGTATGTCCGGGGGGATGAAGCTCGAGTTCCACGGAGTGCGCGGCTCGACGCCATGCGCCGGCCCCGAGTACACGCGCTACGGAGGCCATTCGTCGTGCGTGTCGCTCACCGCCGACGGCCACCCGCCGGTGATCTTCGATCTCGGTACGGGGTTGCGCCCTTACGGCGAGCAACTCGGCAACGAACACGCGTTCCACGGGTCGGTGTTGCTCACCCACCTGCACTGGGACCACGTGCAGGGGCTGCCGTTCTTCGGCCCTTTGCACATGCCGGAATCGACGATCGACATCTACGGCCCGCGCCAGGACGACGGCCCGCTCGGCGAGACCTTCACGCAGTTGATGTGCCCGCCGTTCTTCCCCGTACGACCCGACCAGCTCGGCGCGGAGGTGCGGTTCCACGACACCGGCGACGACGACTTCCCCGTCGGTCAGGCGAAGGTGCGGTCGCGCTGGGTCCGCCACGTCGGCCCCACGCTCGGATACCGCGTCGAGATGAACGGCGCGTCGGTCGCGTACGTGTCCGACCACGGGCCCGGTTGCCGCGACGACGCCGACGACTTCGTGCCGCAGGAGATCCTCGAGCTCTGCGACGGCGTCGACGTCCTGATCCACGACGCGCAGCACACGGCCGAGGAATACGCGCCGAAGCGCCACTGGGGACACTGCACCTACGACTACGCGGTGCACGTCGCGCGCGAAGCCGGTGCCCGCACCCTCGCGCTGTACCACCACGACCCCACGCACGGCGACGCCGCGGTCGACGCCATCGCGGCGCGCGCCGCCGACATGTCGGCGCGCATGGGCGGCCCCGAGATCATCGCGGCCGCCGAAGGTCTCGTGCTCCGGCTCGGCCAATCCGCGGGCGTCGAGTTGCGCGCCGCCGGGATGCGCCGGTGACACCAGCGAGCTCGAATTGGGGTCTCGAACCGGACTCCGCGACCTACCGCACGGTCATGGGTCACTTCGCGACCGGGGTGACGATCGTCACCGCGGCCGACGGCGACGAACCCGTCGGCATGGCCTGCAACTCGTTCACGTCGGTGTCGCTCGATCCGCCGCTCGTACTGTTCTGCGCGGCGACCAATTCCACGACGTGGCCGCACATCCACGATGCCGGGCATTTCGCCGTGAACGTGCTCGCCGAAGACGGTGAGGCCATGTGTCGCGTCTTCGCGACGAAGGGCGCCGACCGTTTCGCGGGCGTCAACCACCATCGCGGGGTGACGGGCGCGCCGATCCTCGCCGACGCGCTCGCGTACCTCGATTGCGAGACCGTGGCCGAGCACGACGCCGGCGATCACGTGATCGTCGTCGGCAAGGTCGTCGAGCTCGGGTACGCGACCGAGGGCAAGCCGCTCCTCTTCTACCGCGGCGGGTACGGGCGCTACGAGAGCTGACACATGGGTCCGATCGCGCCGGCACTCGCGCTCGCGTGCCGCATCGTGCTCGCGTCGGTGCTCGCCGTCGCGGCCGTCGCCAAGGTCGCCGACCGGCGCGCGCTCCCGGGTCGGTTGCGGGAGATGGGCGTCGCGCCGGGCTGGTCGGTGCAGTTCGCGGTGGGGTTGCCGATCGTCGAGCTCGCCGTCGCCGTCGCGCTCGTCGCGGTGCCGCACTCGTGGCTGCCCGCGGCCGCGGCGCTCGTGTTGCTGGCCGGCTTCACCGTGTTCCTGCTGGCGACACTCAGGCGGGCGGTTCCGTGCCCGTGCTTCGGCACCGTTCGCAGCGATCGGGCGGTCTCGGGTCCGGGCGCGATCCTTCGCAACGGCGTGCTGCTGGCCCTCGCGGTGCTCGCGACCGGATCGGTCGACGGGGCGCGCCCGGGTGGCACGGTCGTCGGGATCGCGGTCGTCGGCCTCGCGGCCGCGCTCGCGATCACTCGCGTAGCCTGACCGCCGTGGAGCAGACACTCGAGCTCACCCACGTTGCCGCCGACACCGACGCGGAGGTGATCGCCGCGGTGATCGCCGAATCCGGCGCGGTGGTGATCGACGAGCTCGCGCCGCCCCCGCTCGTCGAGCGCATCCTTGGCGAGCTCGAGCCGTACCTCGAGGCGACCGAGGCGGGGCCCGACGAGTTCAGCGGTCTGCGCACCCGCCGCACCGGTTCGCTCATCGCGCGGTCGCCCGCGTCGCGCGAGCTCATCGCGCACCCGCTCGTGCTCGACGTCGTCGGCCGCGTGCTCGCGCACGCCACGACGTTCCAGCTCCATCTCACACAGATGATCAGCATCGGGCCGGGCGAGCCCGCGCAACCCGTGCACCGTGATCAGTGGGCCTACGACTTCTTCACGTTCCCGCCCGGCTACGAGGTGCAGGTGAGCACCATGTGGGCGATGAGCGACTTCACCGAGGAGAACGGCGCCACGCGCGTGGTGCCGGGAAGCCACCGCGCGGCAGATCGCGAGCGGTACAGCCACGCCGACACGGTCGGCGCGGCGATGCGATCCGGGTCGGTCGTGCTCTACACCGGCTCGCTGTACCACGGTGGCGGCGCCAACCGCTCCGACGCGGTGCGGGTCGGGATGAACGTCGACTACAACGTCGGGTGGTTGCGCCAGGAGGAGAACCAGTACCTGGCCGTGCCGATCGAGGTCGCCCGCACACTTCCGGAGTCGCTCCAGCGGTTGATCGGGTACGCGCGCGGCGCGTACGCGCTCGGGTACGTCGGCGACCTCCGCGACCCGATCGAGGTGCTGCGCCCCGAGGCCGCCCGCACCGGGTTCGGCGAGCGGGCCCGCCCCTAACGCCGGCGCTTGCCGAGCAGGCGGTCGCGCACGGCCGCCTCGACCGAGAGCCCGGTGGTGGCTTGGAGCGCGCAGATCCCGGCCTCGATGAGGGCCACCAGCCACGCGAGGGGCCCGAGGCCGACGATCCAGAACAGCGTCGCGACGCTGAGCATGGTCAGCCCGAACAGCTCCGAGAATCGCACCACGCCCGCCGGCTCCGTGACCGTCGGCGGCTTCAGCCGGCGGTTCGCGACCCCTTCGAACAACCGGCGGAACAGGTTCCCCTTGGGCCCGACGCCCAACGCCACCCCCAGCACGGCCGCCAGCCCGGGGACCACGTAGATGATCCCGAACACGTAGCCGCCGAGGAGGAGCACGGTCATCGCGCCCAGCTCGAAGCGCACCGAGCGCGCATCGACCTGCGGCTCCGGCGGCCTCTCGTCCATGGTTGCGACCCTACCGGGGGCCGCTCGGATCTGGCCCTTGCCGGGGCGCCGTCCGGGCATTTGCCTGGGCCGTACGGCGGGTCTGGACACGCTTGTTACGCTGAGTGTCTGCACAAACACTGAGGGGGGTTGACGGGTGGATCTGGGCACACTTGCCGACGACACCGTCGTCTCCGGCGCAACGGTCGATGTCGTCCGCCAGCGGGAGGCAACCCGGCGGCGGCGGCTCTGGAAGACGGGCTTCGTGCTCGCCCTCATCGGCGGTTATCTCTGGTACCGATGGTTCAACTCGCCGATCCAGTTCGGTTGGCCCCACTTCACGACGGATCAGATCCAGTGGATGGTGCCGGTCGCGCTCATCTTCATGCTGGGTGGCGCGCTGATCCTCCCGCTGGTGATGGCGGGCCGCTCGCCGCACGTGCGGTTCCAACCGAGCGAGATCACGGTCGGCTTCTCCGACGTGGTCGGCCTCGGCGTCGTGCGCGACGAGGTGGTCAAGACCCTCAACCTGTTCCTCGCCTACCAGACCTTCCGTGACCGCATGGGTGGCAACCCGCGCAAGGCGATCCTCTTCGAAGGGCCGCCGGGTACCGGCAAGACCTACATGGCGAAGGCCATGGCGCGCGAAGCCGGGGTGCCGTACCTCTTCGTGTCCTCGAGCGCGTTCCAGTCGATGTACTACGGGCAGACGAACCGCAAGATCCGGTCGTTCTTCCGCGCGTTGCGCAAGGCCGCGCGTGAAGAGGGCGGCGCGATCGGGTTCATCGAGGAGATCGACGCGATCGCGGGTGCGCGCAGCAACATGCGCTCCGCGCCACTGCCTCCGGGGCTCGCGCGATCGGTCGAGCGCGCCACCGGCGAAGGCGTGAGCGGTGTCGTCAACGAGCTGCTCATCCAGCTCCAGTCGTTCGAGCACGTCACCGCGGGTGGACGCATGCGGGGCTTCCTGATCGACCGCGCCAACCGCTTCCTCCCTCCGCACCGGCAGTTCAACAAGAAGCCGCCGGTGCAGCCGAACATCCTCGTGATCGGCGCGACGAACCGCGCCGCCGACCTCGATCCCGCGTTGCTGCGCCCCGGGCGCTTCGACCGTTCGATCCACTTCGACCTCCCGAGCCGCTCCGGGCGCCGCGAGATCATCGACTACTACCTCGATCGCAAGGCGCACGCCCCCGAGCTCGACAAGGAAGAGCGCCGCGACCAGCTCTCGGCGATGACCTTCGGGTACACGCCGGTGATGATCGAGCATCTCTTCGACGAAGGTCTCGTGTGGGCACTGCGCGAGGGTCGCGAAGCGATGAGCTGGGACGACGTACAGCAGGCCAAGCTTACCGAGGAGATCGGCCTGAAGCAGCCCGTCGAGTACACCGACGTGGAGAAGCGCACCATCGCGACGCACGAAGCCGGCCACGCGGTCGTCGCGCACCTCGTCGGTCTCGATCGCAAGCTCGAGGTGCTGTCGATCATCAAGCGCCGCGACGCGCTCGGGTTGCTCGCCCACTCCGACACGAGCGAGCGGTTCACCCGCCGGCGTTCCGAGTTGGTGGCCGTCGTGCAGATCGCGTTCGGCGGCATGACCGCCGAGGAGCTGTTCTTCGGAGAAGCCGGCACCGGGCCGTCGAGCGACCTCTCGCACGCGACGACGATCGCCGCGCAGATGGTCGGTTCGTTCGGTATGGCGGGCTCGCTGATCTCGTTCGAGGCGGTGGAGAACGGGCCGATCAATGCCGGAATCGTGGCCAAGGTGCTCGCGAACGACGACGGCCGCCGAGCCGTCGACCGCTTGCTCACCCAGGCGAAGGCCGACACGCGTACCTTGCTCGACGAGAACCGGCACCTCGTCGAGGCGCTGCGTGACGAGTTGCTCGAGCGTGAAGAGCTCATCGGCGACGAGATCACCGACGTGTTGCGTGAGGCCGGCGCGCGCCGCGACCTCGCGAGCTGAGACAAGTAGCGACGCGCTCCGGTACGGTGCCCGCGATGCCGGGGCAGCAGTCGCGAGGAGCGTTCGATTCGCGGGTCGTCGTCGTCACCGACGCGGACCACGAGCGTGGGGCCGCGATCGCACGCGCGCTGGCGACGGTGCGCGCCGCGGTCGTCGTCGCCGGTGACGATGCCGACGCGCTCGGTGCGCTCGCGGCCGAGATCGGTGCCGCCGGTGCGCGCGTCGCGGTGCTCGTCGACGACGTCGCCACCGATGCCGGTCGCGCCGCGCTCGTCGAGATGGTGAACGAGCTGTTCGCACCCGCTTCCTGAGCCGCGACCGATCCCGATATAGCTGACAGGGGCGTCAGGGCCGGCTGGTAATCTCCGATTTCCGTCATCGGGAGCTCACGCGTCGTTCCCGGCGCAATCTTCGCCCCGAATGCGGGTGGAGGAGCAGGGGTGGACGCGGAGAAGGCGCTCCGGCGCGCGGGCTGGCGCCTCATGTGGAGCGCCGTGAAGCCGCACCGCAAGTCGGTCTGGACCGGCGTGATCGCCGGGCTGGGCTGGACGGCCGCGCGCGTCGCCGTCCCGACGATGGTCGGCATCGCCGTCGACCGCACGATCGCGCGCCACCACGACAATCCCGCATTGTTGCGTTGGGTGATCGCGATCCTCGCGGTCGGTGCCGTCCAGGCGTTGTGCACCGCGATGCGCCGCTACGCCGCGTTCGCGCTGGCGATCCGCGTGGAGACCGACATCCGGATGCGCCTCGTCGCGCACCTGCAGCGGCTGCACTTCGCGTTCCACGACGAATCGCAGACCGGCCAGCTCATGTCGCGGGCGAACAGCGACATCCAGCAGATCAACAACGTCGTGCTGCTCGTGCCGTTGACGATCGCGAGCACCGTCACGATGTTCGCGGTGCTCGGCATCCTCGTGTATCGCAGCCCCGGTCTCGCGTTCTTCGCGCTCGCCACGCTGCCGATCCTCAACGTCGCCGCGACACGGTTCACGAAGCGCATGTTCCCCGTCGGTCTACAGCTCCAGCAGGCGCTGGCCGAGGTGTCGAACGTCGTGGAGGAGACCGTGACCGGTGTGCGCGTGGTGAAGGGCTTCGGTGCCGAGCGCCGCCAGGTCGAGGCGCTGCGGCACCAGACCGAGAACGTGTACGACCGCTCGATCGAGGCGGCCAACCTGCGGTCGAACTTCCTGCCGCTGATCGACCTGCTGCCCACCCTCGGCCTGGTCGGCATCCTCTGGTACGGGGGGCACCAGGTGCTCGCGGGGCACCTCACGATCGGCGACATCATCGCCGCCAACTTCTACGTGCTCATGCTGATCTGGCCCCTGCGCATGGTCGGCATGCTGCTCGGGCAGATCCCGCGCGCCGTCTCGGCCGGGGGACGCATCCACGAGGTGCTGGCCACCGACGCGGCGGTTGCCGAACGCCCCGACGCCCGGCCGCTTCCCGCCGGTTCGGGTGAGCTGCGCTTCGAGGGCGTCACCTTCGGTTACGGCCGCGGCCGGCCGGTGCTCGAAGACCTCGACCTCGTGATCCGCGGGGGAGAGGCGGTCGCGCTCGTCGGCGCGACGGGCTCGGGCAAGACCACGATCGCGCGCCTCGTCCCACGCTTCTACGACGTCACCGCCGGACGTGTGCTGATCGACGGCGTCGACGTGCGCGATCTGAAGCTCACCGAGCTGCGCCGGGCGATCGGGATCGTGTTCGAAGACACGTTCTTGTTCTCCGAGAGCGTGCGCGCCAACATCGCGTTCGCGCAGCCCGACGCGCCGATGGAGCGCGTGCGCGCCGCGGCCCGGCTCGCGGGCGCCGACACGTTCATCGACGAGCTCCCCGACGGCTACGACACGGTCGTCGGCCAGCACGGCTTCACGCTCTCCGGCGGGCAACGCCAGCGCATCTCGATCGCGCGCGCCGTGCTCTCCGACCCCCGCGTGCTCATCCTCGACGATGCGACTTCGTCGGTCGACCCCACGAAGGAGCACGAGATCCGTGCCGCGCTCGCCGAGGTGATGCACGGGCGCACCACGCTCATCATCGCCCACCGCCCGGCCACGATCGCGCTCGCCGATCGCGTCGTGTTGCTCGACGGCCGGCGCGTCGTCGCCGAGGGAACCCACGACGGGCTCCTGGTTTCGTCGGAGGCCTACCGGGCGGTGCTCGCGCGCGCCGAGGTCGAGGGCAGTGAGCACGGGGTGTCGGAGGAGGACGCAGCGGAGCTGCTGCGACTCGCGGGGGCCGACCGCGCGGGGCGGGATGCCGGATGAGGGGCCAGGGGCACTGGGCCGAGGGTGTGCCGGAGGAGACGCTCACGCGCGCCCAGGCCCAGCAGGTGCTGCGGCGGCTCTTCCGGATGTTGCGGCCGTACCGGGCGTCGATGGTGCTGGTGACCGTGATGCTCGTCGGCCAGGTCGGCGCGTTGCTCGGTGGCCCCGCGCTCGTGGGTCGCGGCATCGATGCCATCCGCCATCACGATCGCCAGGCGCTCGACCGGTGCGCGCTCGCCTACCTGTTCCTCGCGTTCGTCGCGCTCGTGATGGGCCGCCTGGTGATCCGCTTGATCGCGCGGATGGGCGAGTCGTTTCTGCGCGGTCTGCGGATGCGGGTGTTCCAGCACCTCATGACGTTGTCGATGAACTTCTTCGAGACCGAGAAGACCGGCCGGCTCGTCGCCCGCATGACCTCCGACATCGACGCGCTCGACGAGCTGCTCGCGCAAGGCCTCGTGTTGCTCGTGCAGAACGTCTTGATCTTCCTCGGCGCGCTGGTCGCAATCTTCTGGCTGAGCTGGGAGCTCGCGCTCGTCGTCGTCGTGATCGTGCCGCCGGTCTACTTCGCGAGCCCCTGGTTCCGCCGGGTGTCGAACAAGGCGTACCTCGACGTTCGCGACAGCATCGCCGCCAACATGAGCACGCTTCAAGAAGGGCTCGAGGGCATTCGGGTCGTGCAGGCGTACGGGCGGGAGCGGTCGTTCACGGAGCGGTTCGCCGAGACGAACGAGCAGCAATACCAGGCGAATCTGGTGACGGTGCGAATCTCGTCGCGTTACTTCCCGGCGATCGAGTACGCGGGTGTCGTCGGCACCGCGGTGATCATCGGTGTCGGAGGCTGGCTCTCCTCGCGCGGCGTGCTCACGGTCGGAACCGTCGCGGCGTTCGCCCTCTACCTCCAGAACCTGTTCGACCCGGTGCAGCAGCTCAGCCAGCTGTACAACACGGTGCAGTCGGCCGGTGCCGCGCTCCGCAAGGTGTTCGAGCTGCTCGACGAGCGGCCTTCGGTGTCGGAGAAGCCGGGCGCGATCGATCTGCCGCTGCGGGGCACGATCGACGCGAACCACGTGTCGTTCGCGTACGTCGACGACGTCGTGCTCCGCGACGTCACGCTGCACATCGAGCAGGGTGAGCGGCTCGCGCTCGTCGGACCGACCGGTGCCGGGAAGTCGACGCTCGCCAAGCTGCTGGCCCGCTTCTACGACCCGATCGAAGGCACGGTGTCGGTGGGTGGCGTCGACCTGCGCGACGCGACGATGCGGTCCCTGCGCGACCGGATCTGCGTCGTGCCGCAGGAGGGCTACCTGTTCGCGGGCACGTTGCGCGAGAACGTGCGGGTCGGGAGGGCCGAGGCGACCGACGCGGAGGTGGATGCCGCGCTCGGTGCGCTCGGGTTGCTGGAACGGTTCCGAGCCTTCCCGGACGGGCTCGACACCGAGGTACGCGAAGGCGGCTCGCGGCTCTCGGCCGGCGAGAAGCAGCTCATCTCGTTGACGCGCGCCGCGCTCGCCGATCCCGCGATCCTCGTGCTCGACGAGGCGACGTCGAACCTCGACCCCGGCACCGAGCACGACGTCGAGCAGGCGCTCGAGCGGCTGATGGAGGGCCGCACCGTGGTGGTCGTCGCGCACCGGCTCTCGACGGCCGCGCGTGCCGATCGCATCGCGGTCGTCGACGACGGCCGGCTCTGCGAGCTCGGCTCGCACGACGAGCTGGTTGTGCTCGGCGGGCGTTACGCGGCGCTCTACCGGGCCTGGTCGTCCCACCACGCCACCCCCGCCCCCGAAGTCGCCTGACCCGCCCCGCCCGTCCGCGCCGCGTCGTACCAGGGAGGGAATACAGGTCGGGAGAGGAGGCGTTGGCACGCTTCATGCCTGAAGTGAACGACTGGAATCGCGCGATCATCGACGAGTTCCGTGCCAACGGCGGCAAGGTCGGCGGCCAATTCGCCGGCGCCCCGCTCCTGTTGCTCAACACCATCGGTGCCAAGAGCGGCAAGGAACGGACGAACCCGATGATGTACCTGCCCGACGGCGACCGGTTGATCGTGTTCGCGTCGAAGGCCGGGGCGCCCACGAACCCCGACTGGTACCACAACCTCGTCGCGAACCCGACGGCGACGGTCGAGGTGGGCAGCGATCGCTACGCCGTGAAGGCGACCGTGCTCACCGGTGCCGAGCGCGACCGACTGTACGCGAAGCAGGCGGAGCTGTACCCGGGCTTCGCGGAGTACGAGTCGAAGACGACCCGCACGATCCCGGTCGTCGCCCTCGAGCGCGCCTGAGCCGTTTGCGACGGTCGGTCGCCGTGCTTCAGCTCGCGGAGTGGTGCACCCAGGCGGCGAGGTCGGGGGCGACGATCTGCGCGACGCACTCGTCGTAACGGCGCACGTCGTCGTCGTCGAGCAGGTCGCGCCATTGCCCGCTGGTGCCGCGGTGGAAGAACTGCTCGTTCGCGCGCCAGATCGCGACGTCGGTGTTCGGCGCGGTTGTCGACGCGTTCTCGCGCATGCGATCGAACGTCGCGGCGTCGACGAGCGCGGGCCAATGCTCGTCGTCGACCTCGATGCCGAGACGGTCGGCGAGCGCGCGCATCTGGCCGCCGAGGTCGTTGCGCAGGTCGTCGTAGTGCAGCAGCACGATGTTGCCGGCCGCCCGTTCGTTCCAGAACGTCTCGTGGTGCTTCAGCGTGCGCAGCAGGCTCGACGTCTCGTCGGTGGGTGCGGTCGGATTGTCGACCCATTGCCAGAAGCGATCGCGGTCGCTGGGAGGTTCGGGCACCGCACCGGGTGTCGCGTCTGCTGGCGCGTCCGGCGCCGGGGGAGTGGGGAGCGGCGGGAGCTCACCCGTGCCGTCGGCGGTCGCGGTCGTGGCCAGTGCCGCGAAGAACTTGTCGAAGTCCATGTTGCCGATGTGGTGATCCATCGAGAGCGCGACGTCGCGGGGGTCGCGCCCCACATCGATGTATGTGACGCGGTCGTCCCACGGCAACCCGTCGAGCGGGGTGTGGGTCTTGATGAACCGCCGGTGCTGCTGTGCGTCGAGATCGGCGACGACCTCGGCGCGGGGCCGGGTGAGCATGTCGAGCCACGGTGACAACTTGCTCACCGGGCGATCGAGGCTCGGGGTCTGGAAGATCAGCAACGCGCAGATCATCTGCGTCCATGTGGTGCCGCATTTCGGCGGCGTGCTGATGACGATGTCGTCGGGCCGGAGCTCGAAGCCGTCCCACCGCGTGCTGTCGAAGACCGGATTCGTGTAGCGAACCAACGCTCGCTCGGGCACTGCGGACCCCCCGGTCGTCGAGCGTCCACTATGCAGTGCCGTTCGCCCGCCGGACAAGACGGCCCCGTGTTGCCGGGGGCTGACGAGCGCCGGTAAGATGACTGGTCCGCCGCGGGGTGGAGCAGTCTGGTAGCTCGTCGGGCTCATAACCCGAAGGTCGTAGGTTCAAATCCTACCCCCGCCACCATCGAGGAATGCGTTCGACGAGGGCTCCTTCGGGGGCCCTCGCCTCGTGTTCGGCCTGTTCAGGAGGCCATCCGACAGAGGTGGTGGCTGATTGGTGCTCGCTTCGGCGTGTGACTCGGATACTGCTGCACCGGGGGCGATGCCGGGCCTTGCAAACGGATTGCAAACCTACGGTCGCCGTCCCGGAGCGATGAGTCCGGCGACGGCCTCGGCTGCCTCCTGTTGCATCGATGGAAGAGCGTGGCTGTAGACGTCCATCGTGAAGGCGACTGTTGAGTGGCCCAGTCGTTCGCTGACGATCTTCGGGTTGACCCTGGCTGCGAGCGCCAGCGTGGCGTGAGTGTGTCGAAGGTCATGAAGGCGGATGCGTGGAAGCCCTGATCGTTCGACGAGGCGGTTGAATCGGTCGCTCACGAGTTGAGGATGCAAAGCGGTTCCGTCTGACCCGGGGAACAGTAGGGCCGCCTTCGTGTGGGTGTCGGTTCCCCTCGCTTCGAGTTCTTTGCGGTGCCGGGTGAGAACGAGCACGGTTTCCGAGTCGAGCGCGATCTCACGGCGACCCTTCGCTGTCTTTGGTGTACCGAACTGAATCTCGTAGGCGACCGACACGACGGTCTGCCGGACCGCCAGAAGCCCTTGCGACGGATCCATGTCGCTCCAGCGCGATCCGAGCAGTTCACCACGGCGCATCCCGGTGTGCAGGGCAAGATGCCATAGAGCGTAGAGATCGTCGTCTGCGACGAAGTCGAGAAAAGCGCCCGCCTCCTCAGCGGACCACGTGACGTGGTCCATGGCGCGCTTGACTTTGGGAGGGTTCGCGAGGTCTGCGACGTTTCGGTTGACCAATCCCCATCGTTGGGCGTCTGCGAGGCTCTTACGCACTGTCGTGTGGATGTACCGGACGGTCTTGGGTGCCAAGCCTGTCCCACCCTGGTCCTTTGCCCGCAGCAGCGACCCATAGAGAGCGTTGAGGTCTGCAGGTGTGAGTTCCTGCAATGGACGGTGTCCGATTGCGGGTACGACGTGGCCGGTCAGATTGCCCGTGTACGAAGCGAAGGTGCTGGGTCGGAGGTCGTTCTCTCGGCCTGGGAGCCACTGATCCAGGACGTAGCTCCCGTACTTTACCGAGCTTCGCGCGACGTGATCGCCGGTGTTGACGGCTCGCATTGCGGCGGCCAGTGCTGCCTCGGCTTCCTTCTTTGTACGAAAGCCACTCTTCCACTGTTGCTTGCGCCTTCCGTTGGAGCCTCGACCCACGTCGATCACGTAGCAGTAGGAATCTCCTCGCTTACGAATGTGTCCGCGCATGGTGGCTCCTCGCAAAGGTAGCAACGGTTGATGTGCCTCGCGTGTGGTTCAAGTCGGCTAGCTATCTTTGGGTTCTTTGAGATAAGAAGGTTTGAGGAGCCTTTGACGTGCTCGGGTTGCATCACGCGTGAACTGCTTCGTCGGGCGCAAATACCGCAGATCCCTCGGCATCACCTTGTTCCAATCCTGCTTCAGTTCCTCCCATGTAACGCTGTCGGGTTTCCGAGCCGCTGCAACCGCAAGCGCGATATGTTTGGCACTGAGGGCGCGAGGCCGAGCGCGTATGTAACGATTGCGAATCGAGCGATATAGGGACTCGATTTCGGCTGGTGTTAGGGCCGGGTCGACTTCGAGAACGATCCGTCGAAGTGCGGGAAAAGCCTTGCCGGTCGTGATGTCAGCCCGCGATAGTCGAATCACGGGGGTGAGTCCGGTCAAGACGAACAGCGTCGCCTGAGATCGCTCCCAACCGTTAGGCCAGGCTAACGACTCAACAAGAACGGCCAATTCCTCGAGCACTCCGCCAGGCGGAACCCGCAACTTCGAGAAGTGAGAAGCGTCGCGAGTTTGCCAGCAAATATCCATCGTCCCCTCTTCCGGGCATTGCTCCCAGTCCCGAGCGTCCTGTTCTCTGATCCACGATCCGACCTCTTCCGCACCGAGCAGCTCTTCTCCGAGATGCGTCGTTCTGAAGTTCTGAACCACTGGAAGGTCTGAGGCCTCGATAGCAACCAGGTAGGAGATCGCTGATTCGCGGTCGATGACGTCGTCGGGATGGGGTCGGCCTGTCATCAAGACGGGGCTTCCTGTGGGCGTCTGGTCGGTTTCCACGTGGGGGCGGCTCCTCTGTTGCGCGAAGAGGTTGCGGAGTCGCTTCTCGTTTCGAGCGTCCTCGCCCCGAATCTCGGCATCGGTCACGGCGGTCGAATCCCGTAAGTGGTCCAGGATCTGCCGGAGGAGATCGTCGGTTGGCTCTTCGCCGAGCGCCTCCCTGTCCCCATGGCCTTCCGAGCCGCCTTGCGGATGCATCAAGTTCACTCTACTGGACCAATTAGATGTCCCGCAATCCTGGAGACGCTAAGTAGCACAGACGTTTGAGAACCCACCGGAGGTGGAGCGTGGAACACCCAGAGAGGGCCCAGAGCGAACGACTCTTGTATCGACCGGCTGAGGCCGCTGACCGACTCGCGATGTCTCTGTCTCGGCTGTACGAATTGATGGCCGCTGGGGAGATTCGAAGCGTCGCCTGCGGTCGGTCACGAAGAGTGCCTGCAGAAGCGCTGAGCGAGTTCGTTTCGGTACTCGAAGCAAAGGCCGGAAAGGCCGACGCCAACGAGAACGAAACCGACGATCGGCGGTCCGAGCGATGAAACGCCGAGACCCCCGCGAAGGGGGGCCCGGTCAGGTCGCCGTCCGAAGCAACCAAGACAAGTCTACCTGGCCACTTCTGAGTCAGAACGACGCTCCCGGCATCGACCGTGCGTGGCACGTCGGCGCTGATGATCTCGGTCCAGCATGGCAATCGGTCACTCAACTTGC
>DAIQOP010000292.1:0-4489 GCA_036787815.1 Actinomycetota bacterium | reverse complement strand
TCGATCTTCACCCGCGACGGCGGCGCGGCCCGCCGCTTCCAGTTCGAGGTCGAGGCGGGCATGGTGGGGATCAACGTCCCGATCCCCGTGCCCATGGCGTACTACTCCTTCGGCGGGTGGGGCGCCTCGCTGTTCGGCGACACCCACGTGCACGGCGCCGACGGGGTGCGCTTCTACACCCGGGGCAAGGTCGTCACGAGCCGGTTCGCCGACCCCGCGACCCGCGGACCCGACCTCGGATTTCCCCAGAGCCGCTGACCGCGGGCCGGGCCACCACTCCCGGTGGCGACGAATCGCCCGGATGGGCGACGACTCGGCCCGTTGCCCTCTAGCGGGGCCGTTCTCCTGCCGATCTGTTCGGAGATGATGGCCGTCCCGATTCCCGAGGTCGACCGCAGACGCTTGCTCGAGGTGCGCGGCCTGCATCCGGCCGTGCCCGTCCTGGTGCTGCACCCGTTGCTGACCGTGGTGACCGGGTTCGGTCGCGACGCCTCCGACACGGTGGTCGAGTGCCTGGGCCGGCTCGGCGCGCCCTTGGGCCCCTCGGTGAGTGGCACCGTCGAGATCGGCGGCCGGATCCTCGAGCTGCCGGGGGCGCTCTCGGATCCCGACTCGCGCCCCGAGGTGGTGCGCGGTCCGATGATCGTGAGCGAGCTGGGTCGCCGCCGTGCGGCCGCCGCCGCCGCCGACGTGAGCCAGCGCGCGGCGCGGGTCTCCCGCCGTGAGGCGGCCCTCGCGCGCCGCGACCAGCTCGTCGACCGCCTGGATCGGCTCTCGAGCCGGGCCGACGCGCTCGAGCGGCGGCTCGACGGCGAAGACGTCGTCGACGACGGCGAGATCGAACGCCTGGTGGTCGCCGCCCGCTTGCCCGACCCCGCGACACCGAACCCGATCATCACCGGGTTCGCCGACGAGTGGGACACCCTCGTCGCCGAGCGCCGGGCCACCAGCGGTGGACCCACCGTCGAACGGGCCGAGTCGAACCTCGCCGCGGTCCACGCCCGCATCGTGGCGCGCGAAGGCTTGGGCGCCGACCGCCCTGCCGCCCACGCGCTGAGCGCCGAAGGCGTGGCGCGCGTGCAGCACGCCCACGCCGTGGTCGAGCGGATCGCCGCCGGCCTCGAGGACGGCCGCCGGGCCGAGCGCCGCGCGGCCGGACGCGACGTCGCGGAGGCGCTCGAAGCCGAGCGCGACGCCTTGCTCGAGCTCGGCTTCGACAGCTATGCCGCGTTCCTCCTCGCGATGGCCGAAGGGCGCGCCGAGGGCGACAGCAGCCACGACGCCGCAGCGCTGGTCACCGCCGAAGCGGCCCTGGTCCGCGCACGCGACCGCGAGCGGGCGTTCGTGTTGCTGTCGGAACGAGAGCTCGATCTCCGTGCGCGTGTCGCGCGCCTCCTCGGCCGGCTTCCCGGGCCCGACGTGGGCGCCGAGCTGCGGGCCGGCCGCGAGACGGCCCTGCCCTCTGCCGGCGCGCTCAACCGACTCACCCTTGTCTTGCGCAGCGTCGGCGCCCCGGTCGGGGACGATCCCCTGGCCGCCGCCGAGCGCTGGCTGTCGACGACCGGATCCCGGCGGGCCCAGCACGCCGCGCTGCGGGCCGAGCTGGCCGAGATCGAGTCGGAAGGCTCCCGCCTCGACGAGCAGCTCGAGCAGGCCGAGAACGAGCTGTCCGTCGCCGAGCAGGAGCTCATCGCCGGCGTCACCGGCACGCTTGCCGGCCGAGAAGCACCCGTGGTGCTCGCGTCGGCCGAGCCGGAGGAGCTCGCGACGGTGCTGCGCGTACTGCTCGCGCCGGTCGGGCCGCCCGTGGTCGTCGGTGAATGCTTCGCCGAGTTCACCGCGCCGGCCACCGCCGCGGTCCTCGACGTGCTCGGCGAGCTCTCGCACCACCGGCAGGTGGTCGTCGTCACCGAGCTCGACGCGGTCGCCCGATGGGCCGAAGGGCTCGGCATCGACGCCGTCGTCTGGACCCCGATCGAGGCCGAAGCGGCCGAGGAGGCCCTCGCCGCCCGGCCCGAGACCTCCGAGACCCCCGAGATCTCGGAGCCGGCCGTCACGGCCGTCGCCGACGTCACCCCGGCTGACGCGTCCCCGGTCGACGCGTCGCCGCCGGCGAGCGCGAAGCCCGTGGTCATCCACGCCGTCGTCGCCAAGACCGCGGTCGAGCAGGCCGCGAACGGCGTGAAGGAAGCGCCGCCGGCTGCGGCCGATCGCGAACCCCAGCCGAGCCGGGCCGCGGGCCCGTGGAAGGCCCAGCCCGCCACCAAGCGCAAGCGCAAGGCCAAGAACGCGCCCGTCGCCCCTCCGTGGGAGGGCCGGTTCGACACCAGCCGTGAGCGTGCGATTCCTTCGAGGATCAACCCGGCCGTCCCACCTCCGCCGGGAAGCGAGCCGCTCGCGGTGTGCGCCCGTCACAACGGCGTGATCACCCGTATGCGGTGCGCGCGGTGCGCGCAGCCGGCATGCGACGAATGCCTCGTCACACCACGCGGGTACCGCAAGGCCGTCTGTATCGAATGCGCGATCATCGAATCGGGAGTCCGCAAGCGTCGCCGCCAGCGCGGCTGACGGCCCGTAGGCTTCGCGCGTGGTCCGATCGATGCGCACCCGACTCCGGGCGGCCGCGAAATCGCCGCTCGCGGTGAAGCCCGACGCGCTCCTCGGGTTGCGCGACAAGGTCACGACGGCCCCGTTGTCGCAGGCCTGCGTCGAGCGGCTCTCGGTGCTGCAGAACCATCTCTGGGGCGAGCACCGACGCAGCGTGCTCCTCGTGTTGCAGGGTCTCGACGCGGCCGGAAAGGACGGCACCATCCGCCACGTGTTCACGGGCGTGAACCCGCAAGGGTGCCGGGTCGTGTCGTTCAAGGCACCCAACGACGTCGAGGCCGCCCACGACTTCCTGTGGCGCATCCACCACGTGTGCCCGCGTGCCGGCGAGATCGGGATCTTCAACCGATCGCACTACGAAGACGTCGTCACCGCCTACGTGACGGGCACGATCGACGACGACGAACGGCACGCCCGCCTGCGCATGCTGAACGACTTCGAGCATCTGCTCGTGTCGCAGGGCACCGCGGTCGTGAAGGTGTTCCTCCACATCTCGAAGGCCCAGCAACGCGACCGGTTGCAGGCGCGCGTCGACGACCCGGAGAAGCGCTGGAAGTTCAACCCCGCCGACCTCGACACCCGCGCGCACTGGGACGCGTACCAGAAGGCCCATGCGCAGGCGATCGAGGCGACCTCGACGGACGAAGCCCCGTGGTACGTGGTGCCGGCGGACCACAAGTGGGTCCGGAACTTCGCGGTCTCGAGCCTGATGGTCGAGGTGCTCGAGGAGATGAAGCCGGCGCTCCCGCCCGATGCGCCCGGCGTCGCCGGCACGATCATCCGCTAGCGACGATCCGCTAGCTTCGCCTCGTTCACGACCGATCGTTCGGGGGAGATGTCATGGCGACACCGGAGCAGATGCGCGCGACCGTCGACGGTTACGTCGCCGCCTACAAGAACAACGACCGCGACGCGCTGCTCGCGCTGTTCGCGCCCGACGCCGAATGGACCGACCCGGTGGGCACGCCCACGTTCCACGGCCGCGAGGGCGTCGGGGAGTTCTGGGACACCACGCGGGCGATGGTCGACTCGATCGAGCTGCGCCCGACCGACGTCCACGTGTGCGCCAACGAGGCGGCGCTGGTCATGGAGATCCACTCGGTCGTCGGCGGCTCGGGCATCGTGCTCGACGCGGTCGACATCTTCACCTTCGACGACGAGGCGCGGATCAAGACCGGCAAGGCCTACTGGGACCTCGCGAAGGCGCGTCCGGAGTCGTCGTAAGCAGCGCGTCCGGAGGCCGTTCGCGAGGGTGCCCGGAAACCTTTTCCGGTCCCCGACTTTCCCCGAGGGGCCGACTTCGGCCACACTTCGGTGGCGATGCATGTCGATTCCCGTGATTCCATGTCGCTGAAGCCCGCCGAGCTCGATGAGTTCGGGTTGGTTCTCCAGTCCACCGGCCTTCCGTTGAAGGACGAGGAGCTCGATCGCCAGATCGAGCAGTTCCCTCTCGTCGTGGTGGTGACGGTCGACGGCGATCTCCAATCGTTCATGTTCGGGTCGCTCGAGCGGATCGGCGGCACGCCTTCGATCCTCTGGGGCCTCGGCACCAGCCGGAAGGGCAAGAACGCGGCCGCGGCGCTGAAGCTCATGACCGGCGAGCTGGCCCGGCGAGCGGCGATCTCCTTCCCCGACGAGGACGTGCTGGTCGCCACCCGGCTGGCCCATCCCGCGGCCTACGCCCTGCTCTCGAGCTACACGAACGTCGTTCCCCGGCCCGCGTACAACCCCTCTGGCGAGGAGCGGGCGTGGGGCCGCCGCCTGGCCAAGCGCTTCGGCAACGACGGCCACTTCGACGACCGATCCTTCCGGATCAAGGTCGGAGGGCGCCGCCCGCCGATCGTCCCGGCCGCATCCAGGGATTCCCGACTCAGGAGCTTTT
>DAIQOP010000067.1:0-16262 GCA_036787815.1 Actinomycetota bacterium | reverse complement strand
CGTGAGTACGTCGCGATGGAAGACGGCGTTCGCCTCGCGATCTCGCGATTCGAGCCGCAAGGCCGCGACGGTCCGTGGCCCGTGATCGTCGAGGCGTTGCCGTACCGCAAGGACGATCTCACCGCTTCGTACCGTGCGGAATACCGGCGCCTGGTCGACGAGGGCCGTTACGTGATCGTGCGTGTCGACGTGCGGGGAACCGGATCGTCGGAGGGCGTCGCGACCGACGAGTACCCGGTACAGGAGCAACGCGACCTCGTCCGGCTGATCGCGTGGTGCGCGGCGCAGCCGTGGTCGACCGGTCGCGTCGGCATGTACGGCACCTCGTACTCGGGGTTCAACTCGTTGCAGGTCGCGATCGAGCGACCGCCCGAGTTGGGTGCGATCTGCGCGATCTACGCCACCGACGACCGCTACACCGACGACTCGCACTACGCCGGCGGTGTGCTGCGCGCCATCGATCTCGTCGACTACGTGGCCTACATGGTCGCGATGAACGCGCTGCCGCCGGTACCCGCGGTGTTCGGCGACGGTTGGCGCGACGAATGGCGCCGCCGGCTCGACGCGACCGAGCCGTGGCTGCTGCGGTGGCTCGAGGAGCAGACCGACGGTCCGTACTGGCGCCACGGATCCCTGCGCCTCGACAGCCGGCCGGGAACGGTCTCGGGTTACGACCGCATCGAGTGCGCGACGATGCTCGTCGCGGGCTGGGCCGACGGCTACCGCAACAACACGCTGCGCACGTTCGCGGCGCTGCAGTGCGAGAAGCGCCTCCTGCTCGGCCCGTGGAGCCACATGGCGACGGCGACCTCGCTGCCGGGCCCGCACATCGATCTCGTGCCCGAGTTGATCCGCTTCTTCGATCGCCACCTCCGCGCCGGCGGCGCGACCGGTGCCGTCACCGCGTCCGAGCCGCCCATCGCGGTGTTCGTGCGCCGCGCGACGCGTCCGGAGCCCGACCTCGCCGAGCACGCCGGCGCATGGCGCTTCGAGGACGAGTGGCCACCCGCGCGCGCGAAGACCCGTGTGCTGTCACCGGGCGGCGACGGCGACGATCTCGTTCCGGTGCGCGGCGACGTCGGCACGAGCGCGTGGAACTCGTGCGCGGCCAGCCTGCCGTGGGGGCAGCCGCAGGATCAGCGGGCCGACGATGCGTGGTCGCTCGTGTACGACTGGCCAGTGGCCGAGGAGCTGGAGATCCTCGGCAACGGCACGTTGCGGGTCACGGTCACGGCGTCGGCTCCGGTCGCGTTCCTCTCGGTGAAGTTGTGCGACGTCTTCCCCGACGGCATGTCCGCGCTCGTGACGCGCGGGTTCCTCAACCTCACCCACCGACACTCGTCGGTGGAGCCGGAGGCGCTCGTGCCCGGCGAACCCGTCGACGTCGAGGTGGAGCTGGAAGCGACCTCGTGGGTGTTCGAGCCGGGACATCGCCTGCGCATCGCGCTCGCGGGTACCGACTGGCCGAACACGTGGCCACCGCCCGCGCCGGTCACGCTGCACGTCGACCGGACGTCGGTCCGGCTCGCGCTCCCCGAGCTCCCGCCGCTCACCGACCTCCGCCCGGTTCCCGCGTTCGTCGCGCCGCAACCGGGGAGCTGGCATCCGGGGGAGCCGGCCGACGAGCCGCAGCCGGCATTGCTGTGGCAGATCGCCCACGATGTGCTCGGTCGTCGCACGGAGGCGACCGTGCGCTATGGGTCTCGGTACGAGGGCGAGCTCGCGTCGCGCGTGACCGAGCTGTACGAGGGCGACGTGAGCGTCTCGACCGTCGATCCCGGCGACGCCGACGCGCGTGCGACCTCTCGCTTCGAGATCGCCTGGCCCGACGCCGCCTGCGCCTGCATCGTCGAGTCGCGTCTGCTCGTGCGCAGCGACGCGGATACGTACCACGTGGAGGTCGAGCTCGACGTCGACGACGGCGGCGAGCCGTTCGCGCGTCGCCGTTGGAACCGCGATATCCCGCGCACGTTGCAGTAGCCGGCGGTCATCACCGGCGCGGCGCTCACCAGCGCGAGCGCGATTCCTCCGCGAATCCCTGGATGCCCGCGAGCTCGATCGATTCGCCGTCGTCGGCGACGAAGGTGCCCGACCACGTACCGAAGACCTGATGGGTCTCGGTTCCCATCACCCCGGCTTCGGTCTTCGAGTGCTTGTCGAAGCGCGGATCGAGCCGGAGGTGCAGCCGCCCGTGGGGGTCGTCGACGAGCCACGGGCGCGTCGGCTCGTCCCAGTCGTACTGCCACCGCAGCTCGGTCCCGAGCTTGGTGAGCACGCCGTCGACGATGACGCCGTTCTCGGTGAAGCCCGTGCCTTCGGTCCACCGTCCGCCGATCTGGATGCCGACGATGCGCCCGTCGGTGGTCGCGCCCGCGCCGCCGCCCCAGTTCCACCGTGTGCGGTACGGCCAGCGCCCGCGCCCGACGTCGAGCACGCCCCATGCAGCGCCGTTGCCGCCCGAGTCGCGGCCGAAGGGCCGGTGGCGATCACCGACGACGAGCTCGCCGTGGGCCGGCCGCGCCTGGTGCTTCGACGTGAACTGGAAGCGCCGGTCGCTCCAGGGAATGACGACGTTGAGGGACTCGTGGCCCACGGGAAGCGCGATGCTCGCGTCGAGGCGTGCGGGGCTGCCGTCGCGCTCGTCCCAGCGGGCGCGCAGGTGCGTCGTGCCGTCGGCATCGTCGCTGATGTCGAGCTCGAAGTGCCGGCGGGCGACGTGGAGCGGAGCGGTCGCGGGGACGTCGGGCAGCCGCATGCCGCGTGCGAAGGGTGCGACGATGCCGCGCCCGCCGGTGTGGCCGGTCGCGAGATCGACCCACCACACGTCGGCGAGGCCGAGGTAGTCGACGTCGGCGTAGACGCTCGACACGACGAGATCGCCCGCCAGGATCGCCCAGTAGTCCCAGCGCTTGGTGCGTCCCCAATCCCCGCGGAGGTTGGCCCGGTGCAGGGGCCGCCGCGACCAGCCCCGGGCGGCGGGGTTGAGCGAACGCCCGTCGGCGGTGGCGAGATCGACGGGCTCGGTGAGCTCCCGCTCGTGCGTCGCCATGCGGGCGATGCTACGGACCTGCCGAAAGTCTCTGTTGCGACCGGCCCGGCGGCGTCAGTGTGAACGTGGCGGCCGGCATCTCGGCCGTCGGGGCTACCTGGAGAGGTGGTGTGATGCCATGACCAGCACAAAGGAAGCCGACCGGCTCGAAGACGCCAACCGGATACTCGATTCGGTGCGCGACGCCGAGGAGTCCGTGCTCGAAGCCGCACGGCGGTTCGTCGACGGTCAACGACATCTTCCCCGACATCGGCGACGATGCACCGCGCCGGAAGATCATCGACTCGGCGTTCAGGATGACCGAGCAGCTCGTCGGCACGTCGAACGAGTTCGCCCGGAAGCTCGTGAAGGCGACGAGCGACGCGACGGTGAAGACGGAGCACGAGACTGCGTCGAGGAAATCTCGGAGGTGAGCCTCGCGCTCGACAAGGGTCGTCAACCCGAACCGGAGTAGTTGGGCGGTTCCGGCCCGGAAGCGGGCGGTGCTGTTCCTGGTAGCGGGAGCAGTCACCGCGTTCGCCGCGGGGTTCCTCAAGCTTGCCGACTCGGTGCGTGAGAGCGAGGTCGTCGTCCGCGTCGATCACCGGGTGCTCGATTTCGTCTCGGCGCACAGGGTCGGGTGGGTGTCGCGCGGTGCGCGTTGGGTCACGCTCCTCGGCAGCGGTTCGGTCGTGGCCGTCGTGGTCGCGGTCGCAGTCGTGGTGCTCGTGCTGCGCCGTCGACCGTTCGACGCGCTCTTCGTCGCGCTCAGCTCGACCGGAGCCGCAGTGCTCGTCGAGGTCGTGAAGAACGTGGTCGGCCGGCCGCGCCCGGCCAGTAGCGCGCGACTCGTGTCGGCCTCGGGCGCCGCCTTCCCTTCCGGGCACGCGGCGCAGTCGATCGCGTGCTACGCGGCGCTCGCCGTCGTGGTGGCCGCGGGCGCCCGATCGAGGCGCTCGCGCCCGCTCGTGGTCCTTGCCGCCGCGACGATCGGGCTCACGGTCGGCGGCTCGCGCGTCTACCTCGGTGTCCACTGGGCGAGCGACGTCGTGAGCGGTTGGCTGCTCGCCGCCGGCTGGCTCCTCGCGTTGGTGGGTGTGCGCTTCGCGATGCAGGGATCCGCGGCCGACGAGGAGGCCGGGGTGCCCGGCGGCTCCTGATCGGGGAGACTCCTCGGATGTCAACGCGGGAGACGGCACGCGGGCCCGAGCATCTCCCGCGCAACGTGATCGTGCTGTCGTGGGTCTCGTTCTTCCAGGACGCCGCGTCGGAGATGTTGTACCCGGTGCTCCCGCTGTTCCTCACCGGTGTGCTCGGCGCGCCGGTCGCCGTGGTGGGGCTCATCGAAGGGGTCGCCGAAGGCATCTCGTCGATCATGAAGGTCGTGTCCGGCCGGTTGGCCGATTCGCGCAAGCGCCGCCCGCTCGTCGCGCTCGGGTACGGAGTCTCTTCGCTGGCCAAGCCGCTGATGGGGTTGGCCCAGGCGTGGCCGTTCGTGCTCGTCGTGCGCTTCGTCGACCGCACCGGGAAGGGAATCCGCACCTCGCCCCGCGACGCCCTCATCGCCGACGACACGCCGGCGCATCTCCGCGGGCGGGCGTTCGGCTTCCATCGCGCCGCCGACACGGCCGGTGCGGTGTGCGGTCCGCTGCTCGGGCTCGGCGTGTACGAGCTGCTCGGCGGGCACACGCGCGACATCCGTCCGCTGTTCTTCGTGGCCTCGATCCCGGCGATCGTGAGTGTCGGCCTCATCGTCTTCGTCCGGGAAGCGGCCGGTCATCATCGGGCGCCCCGCGTGAGCGTGACCGAGGTCCGCAGTGAGTACCCACGGCACTACTGGCGGGTGCTCGTGTTCCTCGCGCTGTTTGCGGTCGTGAACTTCAGCGATGCGCTCCTGATCCTCCGGGCCAAGTCGTTGGGGCTCGGGTTCGCGGCGATCATCGGCGTCTACGCGCTCTACAACCTCAGCTACGCCTCGCTGTCGTACCCGGCGGGGCACCTCTCCGATCGGGTGCCGCGCCGGCTCGTGTTCGCCGCGGGTCTCGCGGTGTTCGCCGTCGCCTACGTCGGGCTCGGTGTCGTCACGACCGAGGTGTGGGTGTGCCCGCTGCTTGCGCTCTACGGCGCGTTCACCGCGCTCACCGACGGTGTCGGCAAGGCCTGGATCTCCGACCTGCTCCCGCCCGATCGCCACGGCAGCGGGCTCGGGCTGTACCAGGGTGTCCTCGGCGCGGGCTCGCTGGTCGCGGGGGTGTGGGCCGGTCTGGCGTGGCACGGCAACGGTCGGGTGCCCCTCGTGATCTCGGGATCGGTCGTCGCGGTGCTCGCGCTCGTGCTGGTGATCGGGGGAGAGCGGCTCGAACGCGGATCGCCCGGCCGGCCCGCCGCGCGAGCCGACGGGGCCTGACGCCTCGGGTTCTCGGGACTGTCGGCCCTGTGACGCGACGGGGCCCGGCCGGATGATCGCTTCGTGGCTCCTGTCGTTGAGGAGGTCGAGGTCGGCGAACCGGGCGCGACCGGTTCGCGTGCGCACCCCCGCCGGCGCCGCCTCCGGATCGTCGCCGGTGTCGTCGCTGCCGGGTTCGCGGTCGGCGTCGTCGTCTTCGTGATGCTGTGGCGCAGCAGCGGTGCCCACCAGGTCTCGACGTCGGCGGCGCGGCAGCGCTTCGAGCAGGGGTCGTCGACCTCGTTGGCGCCGACCACGGCGCTGCGGCCCGCCGCCGGCGTCTACCTCTACCGGGGATCGGGCACGGAGCATCTGTCGTTGCCGCCCAAGAGCCAGAGCCAGGGTCCGCAGATGCCCGCGACCGTGACGCACCGGAGCGACGGCTGCTGGACGTTCCGCATCGACTACAGCAGCCAGCACTGGCAGACATGGGTGTACTGCCCCCGCGACGGCGGCCTCGTCGAGCTGGGTGGTCAGACCTTCGAACGCTGGGACTTCGTGTTCACGAAGTACGACAGCACCTCGAGCTTCACCTGCGCCCCGGCGTCGGTCGCGATCCGTGCCGGCGCGCGCCCCGGTGATCATTGGCAGCAGACGTGCCGCGGCACGAGTACCGGTACCAAGGGCGAGGCGGTGTCGTCGGGGCCGTACACGTTCGTCGGCCCCGACACGGTCACGGTTGGCGGCACGCGCGTCGCCGCGTACCACTTCCGTCAGGTGCGAACCGTCACCGGCAACCAGACGGGCACCCAGACGACCGACCTGTGGTTCGCGCAGCGCGACGGGCTGCCGCTGCGCAACCGCAGAGTCGTCGACCTCGACACCGACACGGTCGTCGGTTCGTCGAAGTACACCGAGCGGGGCAGCTTCGAGCTCGCCTCACTCGCACCGCAACGCTGATCGGGGTTCAGCCTGCGTGCGGGGCCGGGTCCGGCCCGACGCGTTCGCCGATGGCGTGCGTGAGCGCCTCGAGCTCACTCGACGTGCCGATGGCGATGAGCACATGGCCTTCGCGGATCGTGGCGTCGGGAGACGGGTTCGTGGTGAAGCTGCCGTCGCTCTCGCGCAACGCGAGCACGAGTGCCCCGGTGCGGTCGCGGAGGTGCGCGTCGCGGATGGTCTGCCCGGCGACGGTTGCGCCCGGCGGCACGACCACCTCCTCGAGGCGGAACTCCAGCGCCCGGTCGTGCATGACGACGTCGAGAAACTCGGTCACGTGGGGTTGGAGCACGAAGGCCGCGATGCGGGCCCCGCCGATGCTCTGCGGGTTCACGACCCGATCGGCGCCGGCGCGGCGGAGCTTCTCCTCGCTGTCGGTCACGCGTACGCGAGCGACGATGAACAGGTCGGGGCGCAACGCTCGGGCACTGACGGTGACGAACAGGTTGCCCGCGTCGGTGTCGAGGGCGGCGATCAGCGCGCGTGCGTGGGCCAGGCCGGCGCGCTCGAGCACGCGGTCGTCGGTCGCGTCGCCGACCACGCTCGGGACGTCGCTGTCGTCGACGCGGGTCGCGTCCATCTCGACGACGACGAGCTCCGCCCCGCCGGCGACGAGCTCCGCGGCGATGGCGTGCCCCACGCGGCCCCACCCGCACACGATGACGTGTCCGCGTCGCGCTTCGATCTGTCGTTCCATCCGTCGCCTCCCGAGGAGATCGCGAAGTTGGCCTTCGATCAGCATCTCGAGCACGACGCTGAACGTGTACAACGCGGTGCCCACGCCCACGAGGATCAGGAAGATGGTGAAGATCTTCCCGGCGCCGTCGAGCGGATGCACCTCACGGAAGCCCACCGTCGCGACCGTCGTCACCGTCTGGTACACCGCGTCGAGCACGGAGAAGCCGAGGACGACGTAGCCGATCGTTCCGACGGCGAACACGCCCGCGAGGAGCGCGAGCGCAACCGGAAGCCGCCGCCAGTCGGTCAACGCCGCTACTCGACCGCGCGCTTCAGGAGCACGACGAAGCGCGTCGTCTCGACGCGCAGCCCGTGGCTCGCGGCGTGCGACGGAGCGAAGCCCACCGCTTCCCAGCCGTCGCCGCCGAGCCGGTCGAGGGCTCGGAGGGCCGCGACCTTCGCGGCGTCTTCGTCCTTGCCGGGAAGCTCGATCGTCTCGAAGCGGTACTTCCATCGGGCGGCGGTCATGTGGGCTCCTCGAGCGCGGGGGCGGTGCCGATCGCGTGGCACGCCGCGGTGTGCGCGGCACCGGCCACGGGATGCAGCGTGGGGTCCTCCGACGTGCAACGGTCGAGGATGCCGAGCCGTTGGGCCTCGCCGCTCGCGACGAGGGGGCAGCGCGGGTGGAAGCGGCAGCCCTTGGGGATGCGCTTTGGGTCAGGCGTCTCGCCCTGGAGGATCTGTTGCTCGACGCGGCGGGTCTCGGGCACCACGGAGAGCAGCGCGCGTGTGTACGGATGCTGCGGATGCTCGAGGATCTGCTCGGTCGGGCCGAGCTCGACGATGCGTCCGAGGTACATCACCGCGACGCGGTCGGCCACGTTCCACGCGAGCCCGAGATCGTGCGTGACGACGAGGATCGCGACGCCCGTCTCGTCGACCAGCCCGCGCATGAGCTTCAGGATCTCGCCCCGCACGGACGCGTCGAGGCTCGACACGGGTTCGTCGGCGACGAGCAGCCGCGGCTCCAGCACCATCGCACCGGCGATCACGACCCGCTGGCGTTGGCCACCCGACACCTCGTGCGGGTACAGGCCGACGAATCGTTCCGGAGGGCGCAGGCCGGATCGCGCGAGCGCGCCGGCGACGAGCGCTTCCTCGTCGCCGCCGATGTGGTGCACGCGCAAGCCCTCGGCGACGGCCTCGTAGATGGTCTGGCGCGGGTTCAGCGCGCCGGTCGGGTCCTGGAACACCATCTGCACCCGCCGGCGGTAGGCGTGCAGCCCGCCCCCGCCGTGGCCGAGGATCGGCTTGCCACCGAAGCGCACCTCGCCGTGCACCGGTCGTTCGAGGCCCATGATCGTGCGCGCCAACGTGGTCTTGCCACAGCCCGACTCACCGACCAGCGCGAGTACCTCGCCCTCGCGCACGTCGAGGCTCACGCCGTCGACGGCGCGCGCCGGTGCGTGCCGCCGCGCGGCGCGCCCCTTCGCACCGAAGTGCACGTGCAGGTCGCGGATCTCGAGCAGCGGCGCGTCGGCCGCCGGTTGCGCGGTGTTCACGGCTCGACCTTCACGCACGCGGCCCGCCGGCTCGGGCCCGCGGGGGAGAGTTGCACGTCGAGGGTCGTGCACCGTTCCTCGGCGACGTCGCAGCGCGGATGGAACGGGCACCCGGTCGGCAGGTACGGCGTCCTGGAAGGCGGTCTCGATCTCGTCGAGCGAGTCGGCGAGCACGATGGTGCCGCCGTGCACCTCGGGGTCGAAGCCGGGCTTCGCGGAGAAGTCGGGGAGCCGGTCGAGCGCGAGGTTCACCTTGACCGTGCCGCTCCGGCTCTTCCAGCGCTCGATGTCGCCGACGAAGTCGTCGGGGAGCTCGGCGCGGTCGATGTGCTCGAGGAACGTGAGCTTGGGGTGGGTCGCGGCGATGACGATGTCGGCCGGGATCTCCTCACCCGATTGCAGCACGACACCGGTCGCGCGGCCGTTGCGCACCGCGATGTGGGCAACGGGGGCGTCGGTGCGCACGACGGCGCCGAACGACTCCGCCGCGCTGCGGAGCGCGTCGCTCACCGCGCCCATGCCGCCCGCGGGGAATCCCCACGAGGCCATCTGGCCGTCGCCGACGTCGCCGATCTTGTGGTGCGCCATGACGAACGCGGTGCCGGCCGAGCGGGGCCCGGCCCACGTGCCGATGATGCCGCTCACCGAGAGCACGCCCTGCATCTGCGGCGATTCGAAGTACTCGTCGAGGATGTCGGCGATGCTCGAGGTGAACAGGCGGGTGACGTCGCCGACCGCGCGCACGTCGAGCCCGCGCAGCTGCCACGCGAGCCGGCCCTGGTCGACGAGGTCGCGGGGGCGCCGTGACCCGATCTTCGGCGGCACCGAGGTGAGCAGCGGTCCGAGCGTGCCGGCGAGCCGGCCGAGCCAGGCGTCCCAACGCGTGATCGCCTCCGCGTCGGCCGGGGAGAACTTGGAGATCTGCGCGTGGCGACGGGCGGGGTCGTCGTCGGGCAGCTGGAGATAGCGGCCGTCGGCGTACGGCGCGAAGTAGCCGTGCTGCGGGTAGATGCGGTAGCCGTGGCGAGCCAGGTCGAGCTCGCGCAGCACGGTCGGCGGCATCATGCTCATCACGTAGCTGAGCGCCGTCATCTTGAAGTCGGGGCCCCACGGCTGCTCGGTCACGGCCGCGCCACCGACCTTCGACCGCCGCTCGAGCACGGTGACGCGCGCACCGCGCTTGGCGAGAAGCCCGGCGGCGACGAGGCCGTTGTGACCGCCGCCGACCACCACGACGTCGAAGCCGCCCGCACGCGCTGCCATGGCCGACGAGGGTACCGAAGCCGCGTTCAGGTTCCCGACGGCCCGCCGGAACGAACGCCCTCGCGGCGCGCCCGCCGTTCCGAGACCGACGGTTCTCTCACCAGCGCGGGCCAGCGCGGGCCAGCTCGGGTCAGCGTGGGTCAGCGCGCTTCCTCGAAGCCGCGCAGCGACGCGAGCACGAGATCGCCGAGCGTGTCGAGCACGTAGCCGCCTTCCTGCACGAGCACGGTCGGGAGCGCGAGCCCGCCGAGCACCTCTCGTAGGGGACGACGAGCGGCTGGCCCGGATCTTCGAGGTGGCCCTCCTCGACCCAGCGCCGGTGGGCGACCTCGAGGTACGCGACGAAATCGGCGTCGTGCACGCGCAGGAGCGGCTCGTCGCCGTGATCGGTGGCCGGCCGGAGCTGCGAACCCGCGGCACGGAGCGCGTCGCCGAGCGCATCGCCCCGTTCGGGTTCCTCGTCTCCGGGAATCGTGACGCCGAGCCAGATGCCCGCGCCCGGCGCGTGCCCGCGATGGCGCTCGTCGAACACCACCGGCATCGTGAGGCGCACGCCGTCACGCTACCGGAGGTCGCTCGCTACGCTCCGGCGATGGTCAACCCCGTGCCGCCTGCCCCTCGCCCACGAGCGCGCGACGTCGGGGTGGTGATCGGCTCGCTCCCGACCGGTCCGACGAACGGCATCGTCGACGTACCCGGCGTGCGGGTCGGGCACGCGACGGTGTGGCACGACGAACCCTCGGTGGCGCGAACCGGTGTGACGGTGATCGTGCCCGATGACCTCGGGGCGCTGTTCACATCTCCGATCGCCGCGGGTACCGCGGTCCTCAACGGCGCGGGCGAGCTGACGGGCTCGCTGACGATCGGCGAGTGGGGCGTGCTCGAGACGCCCATCGCGCTCACGAGCACGATGGCCGTCGGGCGTGCGTACGACGGGTTGGTGCAGGCCATGATCGCCGCGCATCCGGGTGTGGGCGTCGACGAGTGCGTCATCCCGACCGTCGGCGAATGCGACGACAGCTTCCTCGACGACGCGCGCGGGTTGTCGGTCACCGCGCAGCACGTGATCGACGCGCTCGCCGACGCCGGCTCCGGTGCCGTGGCCGAAGGTGCGGTCGGCGCCGGCGCCGGCATGACGTGCCTGGGCTACAAGGGCGGCATCGGCACCGCGTCGCGCGTGCTCGACGGATACTCCGTCGGTGTGCTCGCGCTCACCAACTTCGGCGTGAGCGAGCAGCTCGTCGTCGACGGCGTTCCCGTCGGTCGCCTGCTCCCCGTCGACGACGACGAGTCCGGGGAGACGCCCGCCGAGGGCAGTTGCATCGTGGTGGTCGCGACCGACGCGCCCGTCTCGCACGCGCAGTGCGAGCGCATCGCCCGCCGGGCCGGCCTCGGGCTCGCGCGCACCGGCTCCATCGCGCACCACGGCAGCGGCGAGATCTTCTGCGCGTTCAGCACCACCTATCGAGGTCCGCGCGAGGAGGGGGAGACGGTCGTGACGCGCGTGGAGGTCGCGGCGCACCGGCTCAACGACTTGTTCGCCGCCACGGTCGAAGCGACCGAAGAAGCCGTGCTCAACAGCCTCTTCGTCGCCGACACCGTCGTCGGCGTCGGCGGCCATCGCGCGATCGGGCTCCCGCACGACCGCGTCGTCGAGCTCCTGCGTTCCCACGGCCGCCTGCGCTGAGCGCTCGGCGGAGTTCTCGACGAGCTCGAATCCTCGTGACTGCCGATCCGCTCGCCTCGGGTCAGGTGCCTTGGCAGAAGCCGGCGGCGTCGGCCTTGGTGGTGCCGTCGGCGCAGAGCACGTCGGGGTTGTCGTGCGAGAAGACGCCGCGCGGGCTCTCCCAACCCGGTACCACCCACGCGTGCACCATCCACACGGTCGTGCGCATGAACTGACCGTGCTGCGCGTCGCACATCGCCTGCGTGACGCTCGAATCGGCAGGGAACGGCACGACGATCGCGTTGGCGGCGTAGACGACACACGTGTTCGTGTGCCGGTGCCAGTGATCGTTCGGCCCCGCGAACCCTTCGGGCGGGAGCACCGCCATCGAGAGGTACATCACACCGATGACCTTCGACGTCGGGCTCGTGCCGGCGTAGATGAGCGAACCGGGGTTCGATGCATCGAACGAACCGTTCCTCGCCGCCGGCCCGCGCGGGACCATTGCCGCGAGGTTGATGTAGTGCGCGCCGGTCAGGGGTGAGAACTTGCCCGCCTGCAACATGTGCGCCTTCAGCGCATCGGCAACCGTCGGGTACCGGAGTGCCGCGGCACGGGCTTCGACGAGCTGTCGTGCCTCGAGGGCCTGATCCGCGGCGGAGAGTGGCCGATCGGGGATCGCGATCTCTTTGGCCTCGTCGATGTTGCACGAGCCGGCGGCCGCGCCCGGGACGCAGCCGGGTGCGGTCGTGGTGGTCGGCTTCGCGAAGACCGTCTTGACCACGGTCGTCGTGCGCGTCCGCGACGACGCGACCCCGAACGCCACGGCGCCGCTGATCAGTACGAGCGCGACCGCCGCGGCCGCGACTGCGAGCCCTCGTCTCGCCCCGGTGGGCGCCGATCCACTCATGCGACACCTCTCGGCAACGTCCGCATCTGCATGGAAGCCCCCCGGCTCTCGACCCACGACCGATCGAGCGTACATCCATGGCGACTCCGGGCTCTTCTGCCTCGCGACGGCGCCGGCGCACTGCGGATTTCATGGTTTCGCGATCCGTTCTCAGGCACGGATCGCGAACGGGCCGATTTCGGCCTGCGACCGCGGACACCGAAGGCGGTCCCGCGGGACCACCATGCGGGCGGTTGCGTCACACCCTTCGGCCGGCCGGAGCAGAATCCCGGGGATGATTCGCGGCTCGCCGCCGGGCCTAGCATTGCGGCGCTGGGCGCACGGCAGCGTGCGCAGGGAAGGCAGCATGCTGGGGCCACGGATCGGTTGGACGGCGCTGTGGGCGTCGGTTGTCGTGAGCGTCGCGTTCGCGGGCGGTCCGAGCGCAGCTGCCGGCGCACGCGCAGCCGGTGCAGCAAGGGGTCGGCCGACGCCCTCCGTGCGATGGGAGCCGTGCCCGCGCCGCCACGAAGCCCGGTGCGGTCACGTCGACGTGCCGTTCGATCCGGCCGATCCGTCGGCCGGCACCATCGCGATCGGGTTCGAGCTGCACACGCGTCGCGCCGCCGGCCTTCCGTCACTCGGCACCATCGTCGCGACCGAGGGTGGCCCCGGATACGCGACGACCTCGAGCCGCTCCGGGTACCTCGCACTGTTCCGTCCGCTGCTCGATCGTCGCGACTTCCTGCTCGTCGACAACCGCGGCACCGGAACCTCCCAACCCATCCGGTGCGCGCCGCTGCAGGCGTTCCGCGGCAACTACGTCCACCGGGTCGGACTGTGCGGCGCGCAGCTCGGGAGCGCCTCCGATCTCTACGGCACCGCGTTCGCCGCCGACGACCTCGCGCTGGTGCTCGACGCGCTCGGCATCCACAAGATCGATCTCTACGGCGACTCCTACGGCACGTTCTTCGGGCAGACCTTCGCGGTGCGCCATCCCGACCGGCTCCGCACGCTGGTACTCGACTCGTCGTACCCGGTCGAGGGCCAAGACCCGTGGTACCGGGACGAGAACCGCGCGATCGTCGAGGCGGTCCGCCTCTCGTGCCATCGCTCGCCGGCGTGCGCGTCGCTGAACGGCGATCCGATCCGGCGCATCGAGCAGGTCGACAACCTCCTGCGGGTCCATCCGATCGTCGGTACCGGGTACGACGGCGACGGCGTCAAGCTGCACGTGACGGTCGACCCGGGCGCGATCGCGCTGCTCGCGGCGTCGGCCGCGTACAGCACGGCGGTCTACCGCGAGCTCGACGGCGCGATCCGCGCCTACCTCGACCCGAGCGCGTCGGACCCCGGGCCGCTGCTGCGCATGGTCGCGGAGGCCGAACCGCCCGGAGGCGGCGGCTACGTGCGCCAGTACTCGCAGGGGCTCTACCTCGCGGCGATCTGCAACGACTATCCGCAGTTGTGGGACATCACCGCGCCGATCGCGCAGCGCCCGGCGCAGTACGACGCCTCGGTCGCGTACCTGCGGGCGAGCGATCCCGGCGCGTTCTTCCCGTTCACCATCCCCGACTGGACGCACTCACCCTGGACCGAGTTCCGCTCGTGTCTGCAGTGGCCCGCACCGTCGAACTACGTGTTCCCGGTGCCGCAACCGGCGCACTATCCGAAGGTGCCCACGCTCGTGCTGTCGGGCGACCTCGATTCGTTGACCTCGCCCGAAGGTGCGCACCTCGTCGCGTCGCGCTTCGCGAACTCCACCTTCGTGTCGCTCGCGAACGGCACCCACGTGACCGCGGTCTCCGACTTCGGCCGGTGCGCGAGCGTGATCGCCGTGCGGTTCGTCGCAACGCAGAGCGCGGGCGATACGAGCTGCGCGAGCCGGTACAACGAGGTGCGGCTGGTCGAGGCGTTCCCGCGACGGCTCGCCGAGGCCGCGCCGGCGCCGCAGGGACGCATTCGGTCGTCGGTGCTCGACCGGCGGATGGCGACCGTTGCCTCGAACACGGTCGCCGACGTGTTGCCCCGTTGGTTCACGAACTTCGACGGGAGCGGCGTCGGCCTCCGCGGCGGGCGCTTCACCTACACCGGGGGCGACCGCGTCGCCTTCACCCTGCGCGGACTGCGCTGGGTCGACGACGTCGCGGTGAGCGGCCTCCTCACGTGGGATCGCACGACCGGCTGGATTTCGGCGACGGTCTCGCTCACGGGCCCGGGCTCCGAGTCGGGGCAGCTGCACCTGCGGTGGCGCGACTGGGACGCCCACGCAGTGGCGCGGGTGCAGGGTCGGATCGGCGGACGCCCACTCGACCTCGAGCTGCCCGCTTCCTGACCGGCCGGCGAACGAGGTGCTAGGCAGTGCGGCGTGCGCCACGCCCGCGTGAGATGCAACCGGTGACGGGCTCCGAACGCGTGACCCTCGACACGCCACTCGGTCGGCTCGTCGGGTTGCGATGCCGCCCTCACGGCGGGGGAGCGGCAGTCGTGAGATTCGCCGCGGTTCCGTACGCGCTCGCGCCCGTGGGCGAGCGGCGGTTCCGGCCACCGGTTCCCGCGGGTGGTTGGACTGGCGAGCGCGACGCGACGGCACCCGCGCTCGCGCAACCGCAACCCCGTTCGGGCCCCGAGCTCGTGCCCGGCATGATGCCCACCGGCACCGGCGACGATTCGCTCACGCTCACGATCTGGGCACCCGAAGGTGCGGGCCCGCGCCCGGTGATGGTCTGGATCCACGGCGGTTCGTTCACGATCGGCGCGGCCTCGCTGCCGACCTACGACGCTGCGCGGCTCGCGTCGGAGGGCGATGTGGTGGTCGTCGCGATCAACTACCGGCTCGGCGCGCTCGGCTGGATGGCGCTCGACCAGCATGGCGGGCGGGAGTGGGGGGCGGCCGCCAACTGCGGGCTCCTCGACCAGGCGCTCGCGTTGCGCTGGGTGCGCGAGCACATCGGCGCCTACGGGGGCGATCCGGCCAACGTGACGGTGTTCGGTGAGTCGGCCGGCGGGGGCTCGATCCTGCACCTCCTCGCGTCGCCGGTGACGCGCGGCAGCTTCGACCGGGCGATCGTGCAGAGCGGGGCGACCGGCCGCACGCTCTCGGCCGAGCAGTCGGGAGCGGTCGCCCACGTGATGCTCGAAGAGCTGGGCTGTGCACGGGCCGAGCCCGTTGTTGCCACCAAGACCTCCGACGAGATCGTCGCCGCGCAAGAGCGGGCGACCGTGCGGCTCTTCGGCGTCGCGGGGCTGCTTCCCTTCCATCCCGCGCTCGACGCGGCGACCATTCCGATCACGCCGCTCGAGGCGCTCCGGAGCGGCGAGGTTCGTGAGGTCGACCTGCTGCTCGGCGTCACGACCGACGAGATGCGGCTGTTCCTCGATCGTCCGACCCTCGAACCCGACCGCCTGCGCACCCGCGCCCGGCGCTACCTCGCGCTCGACGAAACACCGACCGGCGACGCGAAGATCGACTCGCTGCTCGATGCGTACCGGTCGTTGCTCGCTGATTCGGGCCGGCCGGCCGAGCCGATCGACGTGTGGGCCGCGCTCTACAGCGATCGCGAGATGTTGGTGCCCGCCGTCGCCGCGCTCGACGCGCACGCCGCGGTGGGTGGGCGCACGTTCGCGTACCAGTTCGACTGGACGTCGGCGCGCCCACGCGCCGACGGTCTCGAGCTCCGCTCGTTCCACGGTGTCGACATCCCGTTCACGTTCGCGACGTTCGCGGTCGACGGATGGGATGCGTTCGTCGGCGCCGATGCCGATCCCGAGGGCGCGCACGCACTCTCGGC
>DAIQOP010000066.1:0-16281 GCA_036787815.1 Actinomycetota bacterium | reverse complement strand
GCCGAGCTCGAGGTGCGTGAACCGGTGCCGCGGATCCTCGCGCTCGGGCGTCGCGCCGGCCGGGAGCGCGAGATCGTCGGGGACGTCGAGGATCCGCGCGCCGTCGCGATCAGCGATCCACGCGTCCTGGCCTTCGATCCACACGGTGCCGTCGGTACCGGCAACCGTGGTGAGCCCGCGCATCGGTCCCCACGCGGCCGCCGTCTGCTGGAGCACGCCCTCCACCCCCGACCGGAGGCGGAACCGGATCGTGAAGGTGTCGTCCGCCACGCCGGCGCCGGTGCGCGACGAGACGGTCGAGACCGCCGCGCTCACCGACTCGAACTCACCCAGCCACGTGCGCACCTGGTCGACGACGTGGGATCCCGACGCGCCCAGCCAACCCCCGCCCTGCGCCGCGTCGAACCACCACCCCGGGAGCCGGGCGCCGGGGTCGGCAACGAGGCCGACGATCGACACGAGCGACGCGAGCCGGGGTTCGCCGATGCGACCGGCCGCGATCGCCCGGCCGACGACGGCGCGCTCGGGCGCCCACCGGAACTCGTGACCGACGAGATGGCCGACTCCCGCCTGCTCCGCCGCGCCGAGCATCGTCGCGGCCTCGGCGGCATCGAGCGCGAACGGCTTCTCGCACAGCACGTGCTTGCCGGCGCGCGCGGCCTCGATCGCGAGCGCCGCGTGCGTCGCGGGCGGAGTGACGATGGTGACCGCGGCGACGCCGGGCCGCGCGAGCGCGTCGGCGAGCACCGTCGCGGTGTACGGGATGGCGAGGCGTTCGGCGCGCCGCGCGGTGCGATCCGCGTCGCGCCCCACGAGCGCGACAACCTCGAAGCCCGCGGCCCGCAGTGCGGGCACGTGCACTCGGCAACCGAAGCCGGTGCCGACGACGACGACCCCGGGAAGCGCGCCGGCCATGCGCTCAGTAGCCCTCGGAACGGTCGACCAGATCGCGGAGCGGTCGGCCGTCGACGAATCGGTGCAGGTTCTCCACAAGGATCGCGATCGAGCCGGTGAAGTGCTCGGTCGTCCCCCACGACACGTGCGCGCTCAGCCTGACCTTGGGATGCTCGTACATCCAGTGACCGGCCGGAAGCGGCTCGGGGTCGACGGTGTCGAGCGTGGCCATCGCGACCCGGCCGTCGTCGAGCGCGACGCGCAGCGCGTCCTGGTCGACGAGCGAACCGCGCGCGATGTTCACCAGATGCACGCCCGGCTTCACCGCTTCGAGTGCCGCCGCGTCGACGAGGTGGCGTGTGCGGTGGGTCCCTGGTGCCGCGAGCACGAGATGATCGGCCTCGGGCAAGAGCGCCTCGAAGTCGGGAAGCACCTCGACCCCGGCGACGGGGCTCGGGGCCGCCGTGCGCCGGACCGCGAGCACGCGCATGCCGAACGGCAGCGCCCGCTTCGCGATCTCGGTACCGATACCTCCGAGCCCGACGAGCGCGAGCGTCTTGTGCTCGAGCGTGCTGAGCGGGTGAAAGTTCCAGTGCTTCGGCGGCGCGTCGAGCCATACCTTCGGCATGTCCTTCGCGAACGCGAGCATCGCGGCCATCACGAACTCCGAGATCGCGACGCCGCTCGCGCCGCGCGCGCAGGTGACGGTGCGACCGTCGAACAGCTCGTCGGGCAGGCCGTCGATGCCGGTACCCGACAGCTGGACCCACGGAACCGTACGCACCCACGGGCCGAGCTGCTCCCACTCGCCCCACCCACCGAACATCACGTCGGCGGTGAAGCCGGGAGGCGGGCCGGCCGGATCGAAGTCGACGACTTCGGCGTCGGGAAAGTCCGTGAGCACGGCGGCGGCAGCACGCGCGCCCAGCTGGTTCACCACTCGCAACGACATCCTGCGAGCCTACGGTGGACGTCGAGGTCCGCCGAGCGACGCCACGGCCCAACGGACCCCGGACGCGACGAGGCCCCGGCGCCGTTGCCGAGGCCTTGTCGACGACTCGCCTCTGGGGTCGTGTGACGACCGGGCGATCAACGATCCATGATGACGGGAGCATCATGACCGGACCGTGAGTGTGAGCGGCGCCGACGGGCTCGAGGCGTGCTCGCTCCTACGTGCCCGTGCCGCGTAACCGCCCGGCGAGGTCGAGAGCCCACGCGCGCGGGTCGTCGAGCGGCCAGCCCTGCTCGGGGAGGTCGAAGTACTCGACCGAGCACTTCCCCGTGAAGCCGAGCACCTGGAGCCGCGCCACGACCCCGTCGAAGTCGACACGGCCCCGCGGGTCGTCGACGTGGAGCTGGGTCGAACCCGCCGTGCCCTGGCGCAGCTGCACGTGCCGCGCGTAGGGCAGCAGCTCGAGGGGGTCGCCGCCCCAATCGGCCACGTGCCCCGTGTCGACGAGGAGCTCGAGCCCCGGCACCTCGTCGAGCATCGCGAGCACCCGCTCCGTCGAACCGACGACCGACCCCGCCCACGGCTCCATCAGGCACCCGGGCGCGGCGCGGAAACGCTCGACCGTCTTCTCCCAGCGGCCGGGCCCGTCGGCGGGTGCCGGCGTCGAGCACCAACCGGCCTGCGTTCGCGGGAACGCCGTCGGGCACCCGATCGGCAGCACGAGCGAATCGGGGTCGGTGCCCACGAGCGGATCGATGTGCTCGAACCCGTCGTCGCGCGCCCGCTCGGCGCGCGCCTCGATGGTCGGCCATCGCGCGTACACGACGTCGACGACGCCGAGACCGAAGGGAAAGGTCAGCTCTTGCGCTCCATCGACTTCGGCATCGCCATGCCCACGGGCTGGAGATGCTGGCCGAGGATGCGATCGAAGTTCGCGGCGACCTCGCCCGGGGTGAACCCGCCGTCTTTCCACATCCACGCGATCTGCTTGGGATGCTGGAAGAGGGTGTAGCCGAACTCGGTTCGGCCGAGGATCTGACCGTTCACGTGACCGGCGCCTTCCGATGCGAGATACGCGACGAGGGGCGCGTTCAACGCCGGGTTCTCCTCTGGCGGCGGCGCCTCCCCCGACTTCTCGAAGAGCGACGCGGTCATGCGCGTCGCACCCGAAGGCGCGACCGCGTTCACGGTGATGCCGTAGCGACCGAGCTCGAGCGCCCACACGAAGGTCATGCCCATGATCCCGGCCTTCGCGGCGCCGTAGTTGGTCTGCCCGAAGTTGCCCCGGAGGCCCGCCGACGAGGTGATGTTGACGATCCGCCCGTAGCCGCGATCCTTCATGATCGGAGACGCGTGGCGGGCGCAGTTGAACGCGCCCTTCAGGTGCACCGCGATGACCGAGTCGAAGTCGGTCTCGTCCATCTTCACGAGCGTCCGGTCGCGCACGATGCCCGCGTTGTTCACCAGGATGTCGATCGTGCCGAAGTTGTCGACCGCCGACGCGACGATGCTCCCGGCGTCGTCGAAATCGGAGACAGAGTCGTAGTTGGGCACCGCGGCACCGCCGAACGCTTCGATCTCGCGGCACACCTGCGCAGCCGGGTCGTCTTCGGTGCCCCGCCCGTCGAGCGCCACGCCGACGTCGTTCACGACCACGTGCGCACCCTCACGCGCGAAGCAGAGCGCGAACTCGCGCCCGATGCCGCGCCCGGATCCGGTGACCACCGCGACCCGTCCGTCGAGAAGCCCCATCGTGCGCGCTACGACGCCACGGCGGTCGCGGAACCCGTGATCGCGCGGTCGCCGTTCTGGTTCGTCACCGCGAGGTCGAGATCGACGAGCGTCTCGCCGTTCTCTTCGCGCGTTCCGGTGACGGTCGCGACACACGTGAGCACGTCGCCGGGCCACACCTGCTTCGCGAAGCGCACCTTCAGCACACGGATCGCCTCCGGGCCGAACCAGTCCTTCACGACCCGCGCCGCGAGCCCCATCGACAGCATGCCGTGGCCGAACACCGACGGATTGCCCACCTGGGCCGCGATCGTGTCGTCGTGGTGCATCGGGTTGAAGTCGCCCGACGCGCCTGCGTAGCGCACGAACATCGTGCGGGTGAGCGGATCGAAGGCCTGCTCGCGCTGCTGGCCCACGGCGACGGAGGTGCTCGAGGTCACGCTGGTCTCCTCGTAACTGACGACGGCGTCAGATGGTAACCGGCCGTCGCCGGAGGCTGCAGGTCTCGGAACGTGACACGGGTGTCGGGGTTGCGTAGCGTGGCGGGGTGGCTCGCTCATCGACGTCGGGCGCGCGGCGACGCCCCGCTCCCGAAGCCGAGCCGGGCCCGCGCACGGGGAAGCCGGCCCAAGGCCGCGAGCTGCGGGCCCGCGGCCAGCGCACGATGCGCAAGCTGCTGGATGCCGGGGCACAGGTGTTCGCCACCCGCGGCTACCACGCGGCCCGCGTCGACGACGTCGTGAAGCTCGCGCGCACGTCGCACGGCACCTTCTACCTCTACTTCGCCAACAAGGAAGACCTCTTCGGGGCGCTCACCTCCGAGGTCGCATCGTCGATGCACGAGCTCGCCGAGGAGTTCCCGAAGCTCGAGGCCGGTCCCGCGGGCCTCGCCGCGCTGCGGGCGTGGGTCACGAGCTTCAGCGAGCTCTACGACCGGTACGGGCCCGTGATCGTCGCCTGGACCGAAGCCGAGATCGGCGACAGCAACTCCGGTCGCCTCGGCGACGACCTGATCGCGGATCTCGCCGGCGTGCTCGTACAGCGCATCGGCACGAGCGGGCCGGGAGGTGACCCGCCGGCCGGCATCGACCCGCAGGTGGCGTCGCTCGCGCTCGTGGCGATGATCGAACGCCTCAACTACTACGCGATGACCCGCCAGGTTCGCGTCGAGCGCGATGCGATGATCGACACGCTCGCGACGGTCACGCACGCCGCGATCTGCGGCTCGACGCGCTGACCGACCGGCTACGCGGGTGGCGCGCCGCCCGCGAGCAGGCGCTCCGTGAGGTCGCCGAGCTCCGCGACCGGGCCGAAATACGAGATCTCGCCCTTCACCAGCACGATGACGTCGTCGGCGATCCCGAGCGCGTGGCCCACGTGCTGTTCGACGATCAGCAACGTGGTGCCGGCATCGCGGATCGTGCCCAGCGTCACGTACACCTCGTCGACGATGATCGGCGCGAGCCCGAGCGACAGCTCGTCGGCGATCAGGAGGCGGGGCTTGTCGATGAGCACCCGAGCCAGCGAGAGCATCCGCTGCTCGCCACCCGAGAGCGTGCCGGCCAGCTGCCGGTGGCGGTCGCCGAGGCGCGGGAACAGCTCGTAGGCCTCGGCCAGCGCGGCGGTCACTCCGTGCTTGCCCCGGCTCCGCACGAGCGCGAGCTCGAGGTTCTCCCGAACCGTGAGCGACGCGAACACCGAACGGCCTTCGGGGGCGTGGGTCACGCCCGCGCGCGCGTATTCGTACGCGTGGCGCCCGGTCATCACCGTGCCGTCGAAGAGCACGTCGCCGGCGCTCGGCTCGACCAGACCGGAGCACACCCGCGCGATCGTCGTCTTGCCCGATCCGTTGCTGCCGAGCAGCGTGAGCACCCGACCACGCGCGACCGAGAAGCTGATGCCGAACAGGGCCTTGAACGGCCCGTACCCGGCCTCCACGTCTCGCAGCTCCAGGAGTGGCACCGCGGCGCCGTTCGCGTCGGCCCCGCCGTTGGCCGCCGTCACCGGACGTCTCCGAGGTAGGCCCGCCGCACGGCGGCCTGCGCGAACACTTCGTCGGTGGGCCCGCTCGCGATCAGCGTGCCGAAGTCGAGCACGAACACGCGCGTCACCAGGCTGCGCACCATCTCGACGTCGTGCTCGACGAGAAGGATCGCCGCGCCGCGCTTCTCGTTGACCTCACGCAACTTGTTCGCCAGCTCCAGCGTCTCGTGGTGGTCGAGGCCCGACGACGGCTCGTCGAGGAGGAGCAACGACGGCTGGGTCATCAACGCCCGGCCGACCTCGACCACGCGACCGCGGCCGAGGCTGAGCGCCTCGATCGGGCGGTCGGCGACGTCGTCGAGCCCGAGGAGCGCAATGGTCTCCTCGACGCGCGCGAGCTCGTCGGCCTTCGGGCGGCCGCGACCGAGCAGGTCTTTCCAGAGCGCGCCGTCGCCGCGCCGCACCCGTTCGGCGACCAGCAGGTGCTCACGCGGTGTCATCTCGGCGAACAGCTCGATGCGTTGGAAGGTGCGCCCGATCCCGAGCCGGGCGCGGCGATGCGTCGGCACGCGCGTGAGGTCGTGACCGTCGAAGCGCACCGATCCCTCGTCGGGCTTGAGCATCCCGAGCAGGCAGTTGAAGAACGTGGTCTTGCCGGCGCCGTTCGGGCCGATCAACCCGACGATCTCCCCCGGCTCGACGTCGATGCTTACCTGATCGAGCGCGGTGATCCCCGCGAAGCGCTTGGTGATCTCCTTCGCCTCGAGCAGGCTCATGGCACGGCCTCCGCGGCCGCCAACTTCCGCAGCGCCCGTCGCTCCTTGAACTTGTCGATGCGGGCCTGGGTCTTCACCAGCGACTTGCGGGTGTTGAACTCGAGCAACCCTTCCGGGTGCTTCGCGTACGTGAGCGCGCCGACACCGAAGAAGATCGCCTGGAGCCCGACCGGCAACACGTTGAGGTGGTACCAGGGCTGCACGTGGTTCACGATCCACGGGCCCGCCTGGCTCAGGATCAGCAGCGGGAAGAAGATGTACCCGGCGGCAGCCTGCAGCGCGCCTTCGAACGTGCGCGATCCGAGGCTCACGACGATCACGATCCAGAGCAGACCGAACTCGGTCGCGTAGTTGGTCTGGAAGTTCACCTGCGTGTTGCACGTCGCGAGCAGACCTCCGCCGAGACCGGCGATCGCGGCCGACAACGCGAACGCGACGATCCGGGACCGCGCCCCGTTGATGCCGATCGACGCCGCGGCGACCTCGCTCCCCCGCAGCGCGGCGAGCACGCGGCCGGTGGTGCCGTTGCGCACGAGCGTGAGCGCGCCGCCGACGATCAGGAGCAGGACGATGCAGAGCACGAGGAAGCTCTTCTCGTTGGCGAAGTCGATGCTGCCGAGTTGCGGCCGCGGGATCGGGGGCGGCGAAGGGGCACCCGACACCCACGAGAACTTCACCATCACGTTCTCGAAGAACAACGCGAACGCGAGCGTCGCGAGCGAGAGGTAGATCCCCCCCAATCGCAGCACCGGAATCGCCAGGAGCGCGCCCGCCACCGCCGCGACCGCGGCGCCGATCAGGATCGCGACGAGCACCGACATACCCTGCGACGTCGAGAGCTGGAAGGTGACGAACCCACCGATGCCCGCGAAGGTGGCCTGGCACAGCGAGATCTCTCCGGCCATCCCGGTGATCACGACGATCGAGCAGAAGATGATCGCGAAGATCACCGCTTGCTGCATGTCGGTCACGTGGTTCGCGCTCGCGTGGAAGAAGATGTAGTAGCCGACCAGCCCGAGCACCACCGTCCACCACCCGCGGATGCCGATGGTCAGCTCACGGCTGCGTTCCCTCGCGATCGGCTGCGGTGGCGGTGGCGCCACGCCGGCGAGCGGGTCGGCGAGATCGCGTCGGTTCCGCAGGCCCGGCGAGAAGATCAAGATCGCGAACAGCACGACGAACGGCAGCGAGGGGCGGAGGTTCGTGGCGAGGACGCTGTTGGTGGGCAGGTAGATCGACAGGATCTGCTGGAGCACGCCGAGCCCCAGCCCGCCCGCGAACGCGATGGGGATGCTCGAGAGCGACGCCAGCACCGCGGCCGAGATCGCGGCGACCACCAAGGGCGTGAAGAAGACGTTGTTCACCTGCGACAGCGCCGGCGCGATCAGCACACCCGAGAGCCCGGCGATGAAGCTCGCGAGCATCCACGAGCTCGTGCTCACGAGCTCGGCGTTCACCCCGGCGAGCTCGGTCATGCGGGAGCTCTCGACCACGGCCCGCATGCGCAACCCGAGCGCGGTCGATCGGAACAGCACCCCCAGCCCGATCACGATGAGGATGGTGATGACGATCGTGGCGATGTCGTCGCGGTAGAGGAACACGCCCGTCATCGGGTTGTAGACCTTCAACCCGTCGGGTACCACGCCGGTCGCGCTGGAGTTGGCCGAACCGAACCACAGATCGACGGCCTGCGGGATCGCGACGAGGAGCCCGAGCACCGTCACGAGGCGGGCGGTCGACGACGCATTGCGCAGATACCGGAACAGCAGCCGGTCGAGCACGAACCCGGTCAGCGGCGCCACGATCACGACCGCGAGCAGGAGCGCGAACGGGATCGGCCAGTGGTGTCGGATCCGCGTGTCGAAGTAGACCGCGGCGGTGGTGAACGCCTGCGCGCCGTAGGCGAGGTTGAACACGCCCGACGTCTTGAAGGTGAGCACGAGCCCGACCGCGAGGAGCCCGTAGATGCTCCCGAACGTCATCCCACGGAGGACCGCGCTGATCAGATCGGCCACGCCGTCGGTCTCCTCCGTCCTCGGGTAGCTGGCTTCCGGGAGTCGCTACCCGCTGACGAAGTTACGCGTCGGCGGGTTGTCGGGCACGTCCGACTTGCTCTGGTCGAGACAGACGTACGGCTTGTCGGCGGTCCCGAAGGTGGGCGTGAACACACCGTTCTTGATCACGAGGAAGTTCGAGCACGCGAGCGGGTCGCGGGCCTCGGGGTGCTTCACCGGGTCGATGTGCCCGTTCCTCGCCCAGTTGATCCTGGGGATCAATCCGTTCACCGTGACGTCGGTCTGGGTGTTGAGCCCGTTGATCACCTTCGCCTGCGAGAAGTCGGGGCCCGCGAGCTTGAGCCCGAGCACGAACTGGTAGGCGGCGATCCAACCGATCACCGTGATCTCGTAGACCGGCTTGTGCTCGGCCGCCACCCACTTCTCGAACAGCTGGATCTCGGGAATCTGCGGCTGCCATTCGAGCGCCGTGAACTGCGGAATCACGTACGAGCCCTCGTAGTACGGCGCGTTCGCCTTGACGAAGTCGCGGTCGTAGCCGTTCGGGAGCTCCTGGATTGCGTTGAGGCCCTGCTTCTTCATCTCCTTGGCCAGCACGAGCGTCTCGTCGCGGTCCATGCAGGTGAACACCAGCTGCACGCCCTTCGCCTTCATCTGCGCGACCTGTGCCGTGAGGTCGGGCGCGGCGAAGCCGAGGCTGAAGTCGTGGAACACCACCTGGGCGGTCGGCCACTTCACGAACGACGCGACCGTGCCCTTCCCGCAGTCGATCGACGACTGGTTCACGCCGTAGGCGAGCACCCCGATCTTGGTCGCACCCACCTTCTTGGCCAGCCACGGGCCGGTCATCCCGGTGCAGCTCTCGGCGTTGCACAGGGCCGATTCGTTGCCGAAGAGGGCGTTCCTGTCGCCGTACTCGGCGTTGATGTTCCAGCCGAAGGTGGGTTGGCCGGCCGCCTGGAGCAGGTCGGCACCCGAGAACTGCAACGTCGCGACGAACGTGGCGAACGCGTTGTCGGAGGCGAGCGCAGCCTGCACCTCCGACCGGTTCTTCAGGCCGACGATGTCGTCGCGCTGCTTGGCGATGACCAAGTGGCGCTTGTAGATGCCGCCCTGGGAATTGACCATGTCGAAGTACGCCTGCATGCCGTCGGCGATCTCGGCGTACCTGCCGTGGAGGGGGTTCGTCTTCGAGGCGATCACGTCGACCGAGATCTGCGAGTCGGTCACGCCCTTGGCGCTGACCTTGACGAACTTGTTGATCTCCGACGAGCTGGCCGTGGTCTGCGTCGGGCCCGCGGCGGCGGTCGTCGTCGAAGCGGAGTTCGACTTGGAGTTGCCGCACGCGGTGGCGATCACGACCACGGCAGTGAGCACCGCGAGCATCCGAAGCCGCATGAAATCCCCCCGGGGTTCCAAAACCCGACGCGCGTGTCAGGTTGCGAACGGCGAGACTAGCGACTCCCGAGCGGCGCCGGTCGACGCCCCGGGTTCTGACGGGTTCTGACAGAATCCGAGGATGGCGCGCCGCACGCTCGTGACCTTCCACGCCCATCCCGACGACGAGGCGATCGCCACCGGCGGGGTCATGGCCTCGGCGGCCGCGGCCGGGCACCGCGTGGTGCTCGTCCTGGCGACGAAGGGCGAGCTCGGCGAGGTGGACGACGGCGTCCTCGGCGACGGCGAGGCACTCGCGGAGCGGCGGACGGTCGAGGTCGCGGCCGCCGCCGAGATCCTCGGCGTGGAGCGGGTCGCGTTCCTCGGGTACCGCGACTCCGGCATGGCCGACGACCCTCGCCGCCACGACGACGGCTCCTTCGCGTCGGCCGACGTCGAGGAAGCCGCCGGTCGCCTCGCGGTGATCCTCCGCGAAGAGCACGCCGACGTGCTCACCGTCTACGACAGCAACGGCAACTACGGCCACCCCGACCACATCCAGGTGCACCACGTGGGCCACCGCGCGGGTGAGCTGGCGGGCACCGCCCACGTGTTCGAGGCGACCATGAACCACGACTACATCGTCGCCCTCATGGCCGAGACCGCCGATCAGCTCCCCGAGGGCGTCGAACGCCCCGACCCCGAAGACATGGAGCTGGGCGTACCCGAGTCGGTGATCACCACCCGCGTCGACGTCACCGAGTTCGTCGGCGCCAAGCGCGCCGCGATGGCCGCGCACGCGTCACAGATCGACGAGAACTCGTTCTTCCTCCAGATGCCGCCGGAGATGTTCAGCCGTGCGTTCGGCTACGAGTGGTTCATCCACAAGGGTGAGCCTCCCGGCATCCACGAGGCCGGCCTCTTCGAGAGCTTCGCCGACTAGCGCGCACTATCGCCGCGAAGGCGCGCTTCTCGGCGCCACGCGGCTGAAGCCGGGCTTGTCGAGCGCCTCGGCCGCCTTCACGAGCTCGGCCAGCGCATCGGGTACGGCGGCGGCGAGATCGTCGACGTCGGGCACGAGCTCCCGGCACACCAGGAAGCCGAAGTCGACGTGGTCGAGGTAGCTGATCACCGTCGCGTTGACGCCGGCACCGTCGAAGATCGGGCCCATCGGGTACATCGCGACGAGCCGGGCGCCCGCGAAGTAGAGCGGGAACGGTGGCCCGGGCACGTTGGAGATGACGAGGTTGTGGATGGGCCGGTGCCGGTCGGCCATGCGCAGGCTCGAGTACACCCGCATCGCACGCGAGAACAGCGCCGGCGACGCGAGGTCGGCCCACTCCTGAAGCGTGTTGCCCCCGATGTCCTCGTGCATCTGCTTCGCACCGACCGTGGAGCGGTGCACCCACAGCAGCCGCTCGACCGGATCGCCGATCTCGACCGGCAACCCCGCGAACATCGCGGAGACCCGGTTGCCCATCTCGCGCTTCTGGTCCTCCGTGCGCACCGAGGTGGGAATGGTCGCCACGAGCGGGCGGTCGGGCAGCTCGCCGCGCCCGCCGAGGTAGGTGCGCAGCGCGCCCGTCATGACCGCGAGCACGACGTCGTTGACCTTCACGCCGAACGCGTTCTTCACCAGCTTGACGTCGGCGAGCGGGATCGACGAGAACGCGATCTTGCGGTGCGGGGTGATCGTGCCGTTCATCGCGAGCCGGGGTGCGGTGAGCGGCACCGTCATGTTGGAGGTCTGCTCGCGTGCGCGCTGGGCCACCCGGCCGGCCGAGCGCACGAGGCGGCGCATCGCGCGCGCCATGAGCAGTGGCTGGCGGGCGAGCGACGCGACGGCGAACGCGATCAGCTCCGGGTCGCTCGGCACGTGGTCGGGGCGCCAGTCGGATCCGGCGACGACCGCGGCGCGCGGTTCGGGGTCGGCCTCGAAGTCGTACAGGTTCGCGATGAGCTCCACCCCGGACATGCCGTCGATCGCCGAGTGGTGCACCTTCGTGATGATCGCGACGCGGTCCTGCTCGAGCCCCTCGACGTACCAGAGCTCCCACAGCGGCCGTGAACGGTCGAGCGCGCGGCCCGCGATCTCCGCGGTGAGCGTCGCGAGCTCCCGGAGGCCGCCGGGCGACGGCAACGCGACGCGGCGCACGTGGTAATCGAGGTCGAAGTCGGGGTCCTCGACCCACAGCGGGTTGTGCAGGTCGAAGGGGACGCTCACGAGCCGCCGCCGGAACGGCGGCAGCAAGTGCATCCGCTCGAGCAGGAGCGCGCGCACACGATCGATGTCGAAGTGGGCCGGCGCGGTCGACGGATCGAGGATCGCCGTGCTCATGACGTGCATGTGCGCAGTCGGCGTTTCGATGGCGAGGAACGCGGCGTCGAGGCCGGAGAGTCGTTGCACCGGGCCATTGTCCCATCTCTCGCGGTCAGAATGTAGGTGTGGATGCAGCCCGGTGGTTCCTCGTCGCCTCGATCGTGGGCCTCGCGTTCACCGTCAATGCACTCCGACCCCACCGTCGGCCGGTGTTCCTGCTCGGCGTCGGCTTCTTCTCCGCCTGGTTGACCACCGAGCTCGCCATCTTCCATCTCGCCTGGCAGCTCGTCGCCACGCTGGTGTTCATCTCCGCGGGTGCGCTCGGCTCGTGGCCCGGCATCCTCGGGCTCGTGCTCACGCTCATCTCGTGGATCGGCCTGGGATCCATGGTGGCCGAGGCCCTGCGCACCGGCTCCGTGTTCGACGCCGCGCTCACCGACGCGCTCGCCGGTAGCTACGACGCCACCCCGCACCCCGTCCCCTGGGCGTCGGTCCTGTTCCCGAAGCCCCGCCGGTCGGGGGTCGAGCGGATTCGCAACGTCCCGTACCACCGCGATCGTGCCCGCCGTCATCGTCTCGACATCTACCGCCCGCGCTTCCCGTCCGACGCGCGCCCGCGCTCGCTCGCGCCGGTGCTCCTCCAGATCCACGGCGGCGCGTGGATGATCGGATCGAAGGAGCAGCAGGGCCTGCCACTCATGTACCCGCTCGCGCAGCACGGTTGGGTGTGCGTCGCGACCAACTACCGGCTCTCGCCCCGCGCCACGTGGCCCGACCACCTGGTCGACTGCAAGCGCGCGCTGGCCTGGGTGAAGGAGCACATCGCCGAGTACGGCGGCGACCCCGACCGCATCGTGGTCACCGGCGGTTCGGCCGGAGGGCACCTCGCCGCCATGATCGGCCTCACCGCGAACGACGAGCGCTTCCAACCCGGTTTCGAGGAGGTCGACACCTCGGTCCGGGCGTTCGTGCCGATGTACGCGGTCTACGACTTCACCGACCGCGAAGGCTTCCGCGGTCGCCGCGACCCGTTGCGCCGCGCGCTCGAGCGGCTGATCGTGAAGCGGGTGCGCGACGAGGAGTTCGCGGTGTTCGATCTCGCGTCACCGATGAGCCACGTGCGCGATGCGGCGCCGCCCTGCCTGGTCGTGCACGGAGCGCTCGACACGCTCGCGCCCGTCGAAGAGGCGCGCCACTTCGTGGGGCTGCTCCGAGCCGTGTCGACCGAACCCGTCACCTACGTCGAGCTTCCCGGCGCGCACCACGCGTTCGACGTGTTCGCGTCGATTCGCAGTGTCATCGCCGTCGACCGCATCGAGCGGTTCGCGACGTGGGCGGTCAGTCGGCCCTCCGCTGCCGCGGCCGCCGTATCGGCGGACGATGACGACGCGCCGGTGAGCGATCCGACGACCACGGGGCGTACGGAGCCATCACGAGCCCGGCGAGGGTGAGCAGGACCGCGTCGTAGTTGACGCGCCAACCCGCGAAGTCGCGCCACGCCTGCTCGCGGTCGGGCTTCACCGGCACTCCTGCTGCCACGAGTTGCTCGTACACCTCGAAGAACTCCGATCGCGTCACGCTGATCGGATCGTCGGGGGCGGGATTCGGGTCGTAGGGCACGCTGAAGAGATCGGCGATCGCGCGCAACGAGAGGTAGCCCGCCCGGATGCAGGTCGCCGCGTCGGGGGTCCAGTCGATGTCGAGCAGCGCGAGGCGCAAGGCCGCGGCGTCGAGCACCGCACCTGCGGAGGTGACCCACGACCGGTGCGGATTCGGCGACCGGAAGAACGAGAGGATGCCGGTGGAGGTGTGCGTCTCCTCGATCTCGACGAACCACAGCTCCCACTGCTGCCAGAGCGGGTCGAGCCGCTCGGCGAAGCCCGTGCGATGCGCCCGGATGATCATCTCCGGCGCCGAGGGCGGCGTTCCCGCGCGCACCGCGAGCTGCCCGACGGCGATCTCGCGCCGTGAGAACGAGCCGTAGATCGTCGGGAGGTACGAGATCAGCAGCGCGAGGAGGCCGAGGCCGAGCGCGGCTTCGAGGAAGCCGAGGAACATCGGGCCGAGGTGCCGGGGGGTGTCGAAGCCGAGCGTGAAGAGCGCGGAACCGCTCAACCGCACCGCCTCGCTCCACGCGACCGACTCGAACGACCAGAACATCGCCGCGAACGCGCCGAACACGCACGCCAGCCAGATCGTCGGGAACAGCAGGAGGGTGAGCGGCGCGTAGAGCGCCATCACCCGGTCGCGTTGCTCGTAGCTGCGCGCGGGGCGCGCGATGAGGTCGAACACGATGCGCGAAGACCGCGAGATGATGCGTGTGAACATGACGCTGGCGCCGCGCGGCAGCACGAAGGTGCGGATGGCGGCGTCGACGACGACGAACACCACCAGTACGCCGAGCACACCGGCGACGATGCGGGCCGCGATCACGATGGCGCTCGCGTCACTCGGAATCTCGCGGCTGCCGGCGCGAGCGCTTGACGTCGGAACGGTGCCGTTTCGTGTCGAGCCGGCGTTGCTTCGCCGCGCGCGTCGGGCGCGTGGCGTGCCGCGGCGCCTCGATGTGCAGGGCGTCGGCCAGGCGCTCTCGCAGTCGTTCGAGCGCGAGCGAGCGGTTGCGCGTCTGCGACCGCTCGTCGGAGGCCACCACCCTCAGCGACGGACCGATCCGTTCGAGCAGGCGCGCCCGCTGACGGGGCCCGAGCGAGGGCGACCCGGCGATGTCGAAGCGCAGCTCCACCCGGGTGTTCGCCGTGTTGGCGTGCTGGCCGCCCGGCCCCCCGCTGCCGGTGAACCGCCACTCGAGCTCGTCGATCGGGATGCGGCAGGAGCGCGACACCACGAGCAGGCGTTCACTCGGCACTGCTCCTGCTTCGTCCCGGGCCGGTGGCACTGGAGCAGACTACGGCCGTGCGCACGATCAACCTGCCCCTCTCCGCGCTCGTGGCCGGCTGCCTCACGGCCGGCTGCCTGCTCTCCGGTTGCGGGGGCTCGTCGAGCCCCCGGAGCACCGCGCCGGCGAACACCCGGGTGAACCCCGGACCGAACCCGACGACGGGCGACCCGGGCCCGAACAACACGAGCCAGGGTCCCCTGACGCTCCAGGGCACGCTCGTCGCGCGCTCCGGTTGCGTCGAGCTCGACGGCAACGCGGCGGGCGAACCCGCGGCACGCTTCCAGCTCGACTTCACGACCGAGTCGGTGCGCCGCCAGGGGACGACGCTCGTGCTCTCGGGGAGCGACGGCGACCGCACGGTCGGTCCGCGCGACGTCGTCTACGTCGCCGGCCACCCGGGGTCGGGCTCGGGCACCTGCGGCCGGATCTTCAGCGTCGAGAAGGTGGTCGCTGTCACGCCGCCCGCGTGATCAGGTGTGCGAGAGCGGGCGGTACTTGATGCGGTGAGGTTGGTCGGCTTCGGCGCCGAGGCGCGCGTGGCGATCGACCTCGTAGTCGCTGAAGTTGCCTTCGAAGAAGCGCACCTCGGAGTCGCCCTCGAACGCGAGCACGTGCGTGGCGATGCGGTCGAGGAACCAGCGATCGTGCGAGACGACCACCGCGCAGCCCGCGAACGAGATCAGCGCGTCTTCGAGCGCGCGGAGCGTGTCGACGTCGAGGTCGTTGGTGGGCTCGTCGAGCAGCAGGAGGTTGCCGCCCATCAGCAGCGCCTTGGCCAGATGCAGGCGGTTGCGTTCGCCGCCCGACAGGTCGCCGACGCGCTTCTGCTGATCGGAGCCCTTGAAGTTGAAGCTCGCGACGTACGCACGCCCGTGGATGTCGCGGCCGCCGACCACCAGGTGGTCGACACCACCGGTGATCTCCTCGTAGACCGTGTTGTCGGCGTCGAGTGCATCGCGCGACTGGTCGACGTACGCCAGCTTCACCGTGGGACCGACGCGCAACTCGCCGCTGTCGGGCTCGTCCTCGCCGACGAGCATGCGCAGCAGCGTGGTCTTGCCGGCGCCGTTCGGGCCGATCACCCCGACGATCCCACCACGCGGCAACGTGAACGAGAAGTCGTCGAAGAGCAGCCGCTCGCCGAACGCCTTCGTGAGGTGCTCGGCCTCGACGACGTGATCACCGAGGCGCGGGCCCGGAGGGATCGAGAGCAGCAGCTTGTCGGCGCCGCGCTCGGTCGCGTTCGCCTCGGCGAGGAGCGCCTCGTACGCGGTGAGCCGGGCCTTGCCCTTCGCCTGCCGGGCGCGGGGCGCCATGCGCACCCATTCGAGCTC
>DAIQOP010000065.1:0-16289 GCA_036787815.1 Actinomycetota bacterium | reverse complement strand
AACTGAATGTGCCCATTGCAACGATGGACGAGGGAGTCACAACGCCGGGAGAAAGACAGGAAGCGGCGAGTGGCATGGGCCCTACCGCGGCGCACACGAGGCTCTCGACGTCGCCGACAAACTCGCCCGCTCGCACGCGAACTTCAATGTCTGGAGCGTCGACACCTGCAAGGTCTGCGCTCCGCTGTAGCGCAGGCAAGCCTGTCCACGTCCAAATCGCCGCTTCGGAACGCAGGCGATCGGCGCAGCGATGAGCACCGTCACGACGAGGACGCATGACTCGAGGCGCTCCTCGAGGTTGGACGTCTTTCGTCGAACTTCCCGCGCCACCACCAACCTCGATCGTCGGAACGGGGAAGACGTTGCCGGCGACGATCTTCTTGATTCGCAGGCTTTCTTCCTCTGCCGTTGGGGCCGACACGCCGCAGATGACAGCGCACGCGCCTTGATCCTCCGTAGCTCCGATGAGCAATAGGCCGCCGACGTGGTTCGCAAACGATGCCACGTCGGATGCGAGATCACGTTTTGCGCTATCCGAGTTGCCATAGGTCTCCGACTTGCATTCGAAAAAGTCGCTTTCGGCGACGTTCTCCAGTCGCGCAAGTACATCCGCGGTGACCGCGTCGAGGGTTGGCCCAAGGATCGGAACGAGTTGCGCTGGAAGGCGGGCGCTCATTCGCTGACACCTCGGGTCGAGTGTTGGACGGACTGACATTTTACGGCTGAGCGCACTCGGTGGAGTTCGATGGTCCGTGTGCCGTTGTCCGCGTGGCCGATGTCGATCTGCTCTCTCAGAACGGCCTCGTAGTACTCGTCGTGTGTTGCAGGACGCACGTCAGGTCGAAAGGCGAGTTGCACACCATGAGCGGCCGCCACGGATATCGCCGGCGAGCGGTTCTACGACTTGGGGGTCGACGACCTAATCGACGACTCCGACCTCTAGGCGCCCGGTTCGCCGGCGGCGGGCGTGGCCCCGAGCAATCGGAGATAGCACGCCGCGTGCAGGAGCGCGGCGGCGTCGGGCGCGCCGGCGGCGTCGACTAGGCCGTGGCTGACCCGATTTCGGAGGTTGACGCCGGTCGCCGCCGTCAGCAGGCAGCGCAGGTATCGGCGCCACGACTCGTCGAGATGGCCTTCGAGGCTCCGGATGATGTCGCCGAGCGTGCGTACGCCGCCGGGTGCACCTGTGCGGGGGTTCGGGCTCTGCGTGATAGGTAGGCCGATCGCCCGCGCAGTGTTGCGCACGACACGCTCGAGGCGTGGCACAAGCACGCAAGCGGACGCGTCGAAGTCATCGGAGAAGTAGAGATCGAGCGCGTGCACGATCTTTTCGGCGATCGGCGCGGTCATGAGCTCGGTGTTGAAGAAGTCGACGAGGCGTTCGCGCAGCTCGACGGTCAGGCCTTCGGGCGCGTAGCGCCCGCGGAGTCGGCTGAACATCTCGACGGCCGCGAGCGCGAAGACGCGGATCGCGAGCGCTTCGTGTTCTGTGAGCTGGAAGTCCTCGCGGCTCTCGGGGGTGACTTCGGCGATCACGCTGCCTTCCGGGCCGAGGATCGTCGGTAGAAGGAGCCGCCGCGTCAGCGGGAACTCGCGAGCGAGTGCCTCGACGTGCTGGCGGTTCGATTCGACTTGTCCGGTGGGGAGACTGCGCCCGAGCCGGTCGAGTGCGGCCAACAGGTCGTCGTCGCCGACGACCGCGTCGACGAACCGGTCAATTGCCTCCGTCGGGACGTTGATCTCGCCGGTGACCTCGTGCAGCTCGAGCGATTCCGGCGGGATGTTCTGAATCTCAACGCGAAGTTGACGGGCAATCTCGCCGAGCCCGTGCGTCTCGGCGAGCTCGAACGCGTGGCCGAGCAGCGAGAACCCTTGCAGGCCCGCGGCGGAGCGGCCTGCATCCGCGAACCTCGCGACCTGCACCTCCCGGAGCGCGACGCGCTCTTCGGGCAAGGCGAGCGTCGCCTTGATGTCGAGCAGCGACTCGAAGAGCCAGATGTCGTCGTAGAGGTCGATCGCTCGTTCGAGGAGCGCGGCGAGTTCCGCGGGCCGCTGATCGGGTGGGCGCCGCGCGACGAGGTCGATCGCATTGATGACTACGCCGGGCGCAGGTTCATCGCGTTCGAGCTCGTGCTCAGCGAGGTCGAGGAGTGCTGCGATCGCACGCGCACGCCGGGATTGATCGTTGAGCTTCGCCGACAGATCGAGCGCTCGGTAGAGCGAGTCGAGCTGCGCCATGCGACCGCCGTAGTCATCGGTTGGCACGACGAGGTACGCGTCAATCGCAAGGGCGGCCCACTCGTGTGGGCGGTCGCCGTACCCCCGTTCCCAGAGAAGGTCGGCGAAACGGGCCCTCGGAATTGCCTGCTTCGCGAGCTGCGCAGCACGCGCCCAGAGCTCAAGTACGTCGCCGGGGATCATCTCTAGCGGCATCGGATAGATGGTGCCGGCCAGCTCCATCATCGGCCCGAAAGGCGCGGCGTCCTCTCCGGCCTCGCCGCGGAGGCGTAGGTGGTACTCCAGGCCGCACTGGAGCGCCTGGCGCGGATCGTCCGCGTCCACGATGACGGCTCGGAGCCGCGACCCCATCTCCGCCGCGGACTGGAACTCGCGATCGCCCGCGTCGCGACACGCGTCGTCGAGCGCGGCCACCAGCTCGGCATCGGAGATCTTGTTCACGGTGCCGCCAGGCTATGGCGAGCAAACGCGAACCGCCGAGCCTTTTCGCGCTCCCCGAGATGCGCCCGCCCCGCCAGAGTTAGCTGGTCGGTTGCTTGAGGCCGCGGACGCCGGACTCGTCGACCCACCGCGAGTCGAGCCGCTGATCACGCGGTCGCTCGTGATGTCCTGATTGAACGCGAAGTCGCGTGACATCTCGAAGCGGATCCCGACGTCGCGGAGGTACCAGCCGGACCAGTCGCCGAACGCGACCGACGTACCCGCGGCGGTGCCGATCGCGGTCATGTTCGGGTCGGTGACGATCTCGTAGCCCATGAGTACGTCGGGCGCGCCGTCCTGCACGGACGGTTCCCAGATCGGTTCGCCGGGTGCTCGTGAGCTTCCGCACTGCCGCGACCCACGAGTCCGCTGCGACGAACTGACACGTGGCCTGCCGGTGCTGCTGCGGGATGCTGTAGACGAGGTCGACGACGTTCCCGTAGGTCGGCACGCCGGTCGGCGGTCTGCGCGGTGTCGCTGATCGTGAGGCCGTTCATCCACTGGCCGCGAAGACGATCAGGAACGTCCACACGCTCCTGCACCGCGCGTTCCGCGACGCCGTGAAGTGGGAGATGCTCACTCGCAACCCCGCCGACGCGGCCGACCCGCCCAAGGTCTCAGGCCGGCCGTCCGCTACTGGACGGCCGGCCCCGTCGCCACCTTCCTCTCCTCGACGGTCGACGACAGGCTCGGGCCGTTGTGGGTCACGATCGCGACGACGGGATGCAGGCGCGGCGAGGCACTCGCTGTGCTGGTCCGACGTCGACCTCGCGAAAGGGCGCGCGTCGATCAGCCGAACCCTGTCATGGGTCGGGAAAGCCGCGACGTTCACCGATCCGAAGACCTCCGCCTCGCGGCGGGTCGTACCGCTGCCGTCTCAGACGGTCATAGTCCTGCGCGAGCAGCGGAGACGCCAAGCCGAGGAACGCCTCGCAGCCGGTGAACTCCGGGACGACCTCGGCCTCGTGTTCACTCTCGAGGACGGTTCCCCCATCCCTCCCAAGCGAGGCACTGACGCGTTCGGACGAGCCCTCGACGGCACGAACCTGCCGCGCCTCTCCCCTCACGGACTTCGCCATAGCTACGCGACCGTCGCGCTCGCCTCCCGCGTCTTGACGAAGGTCGTCGCCGACGTCTTCGGGCACTCATGGGCGAGCATCACGGCCGATCTGTACAGCCACACGACCGAGCCCTCCACGCGCGATTCCTCGGACCGCGTCGCGTCTGCAATGTTCGGAACCGCTCGTTAGACGACCGTTAGTTAGCCCGGGCGCGAATCACGCCGGCCTACTCCTCACCGGCGTCGATGTTTGTGCCATTGAGTGTGCGTGTCGGAGGGGCGACTTGTTCGCCAAGTACACGCGATCCGTGGGAAACGTGGCTCGTCGCGGCGTAAGCCGAGGGACTGCCACGAGCGCACTCCGGAATCAACCCGATTCTGAACTACGCCCGTCAACGCTCATCGCGTTGGTACCGCCCACGTTGCGCACGCCGCCGGGTGAGAGCGGGGACTGTCCGATTCTCTGTGTAAGCGGTCGTGATGGTCATTGGTGGTTGGCGGCGATCCGGTCGCCGTAGTGCACGGTCAGCGCGTTCAGGATTTGTTTCCAGCCGTTGGTCTTGCCGACCAGGTTTGAACGACCCGGCCCGTCGGTGGTGAGCGACGAGGTAGAGCACCTTCATCGCGGCCTGCTCGTTCGGGAAGTGGCCGCGGTTTCGGACCGCTCGGCGGAACCGGGCGTTGAGGCTCTCGATCGCGTTGGTCGTGTAGACGATGTTGCGGACCTCGATCGGGAACTCGAGGAACGGCACGAACTCGGACCAGGCGTTCTCCCACGAACTGACCATCGCCGGATAGGTCGCCCGCCAGGTCTCGGCGAACTCGCCGAAGCGGACCTCGGCGGCTTCGACCGTCGGGGCGGTGTAGATCTCGCGCAGCTCGCGGGTGATCTGACCCCAGTGCTTCTTCGACGCGTAGCGCAGACTGTTGCGCACCAAGTGCACGACACACGTCTGAACTGTCGCGTCGGGCCACGTTGTGCGGATCGCGTCCGGTAGTCCTTTGAGGCCGTCGCAGCAGACGATCAACGCGTCCGCGACCCCGCGGTTGCGGAGCTCGGTAAGCATCGTTATCCACTGCTTCGCGCCCTCGCCGCCCGTCGGGCCGAGCCAGAGGCCGAGCACGTCGCGTTCGCCGTCCATGTTGACGCCGATGACGACATACACGGGCCGGTTCGCGACTTGGGAGTCGCGGACCTTGATCACGATCGCGTCGATCAACAACACCGGATAGAGCCGGTCGAGTGGCCGGCGCGTGCTGTGTGGCGCGCGTTCTGCTCGATCTGCGTGTCCTCGACGAGAGCTGAACGGCAGCGCGGAGCGTCGTGCGCCTCGTCGACCAGATGATCTTCGCCTGGCTTCGGGACCCTGCGCGGGGCCTGAGGTCCCCGACGGTGTTCGGCTGCGCCCGCGACGCGCGCTAGCGCCGGCGCCGAGGGCCGCGAGCAGGACGAGTGCGGGATCGTGATGTCGATCCCGCACTTGCCGCGACGTCTCTTCGCAGCAGTCCTCGCGATCGGCGTCGGGCAAACCGGGGCGACATCAACGGTGTTTCGACCTCTGCGTGAGGCCGTCCCGCGACCTCGCTTTTCGGGTGGTCTATGGCGTGTCTGGCCAGAGATCTTCGGGTTCTCGATTCTTGGTCTCGGGAACTCGCCAGAAGAGCAGCGCGGCGCAGGTCGGAGGCACGAACGTGACGAGGGCGGCGAGACGGAAGCGGTTGCTGATGTCGACTGCGGCACCGAAGGCGAGGAGTCCTGTCACGGCTCCGAGGACGCCCGCCGCGGTCTGCCAACCAGCGACCGACGCGCGCACCGAAGTCGGGAAAAGCTCGTTCGCGAGTGCGCCCGCGGCGGGTGCGAACGTGGCCGCGGCCAACACGCCGAGCAAGTATCCGACGATGAGGCCGAGGCGCGCGTCGCTGTACGCGATGACGCAAAACAGCGAAATGGCGACCATGGCAAGCGCCGCGGTGGGCCGGCGGCCCCAGTGGTCGGCGAGCCAGCGGCCGGCCAAGAGACCGACCAAGCCGAGCACGCCGGCTGCGCCGACCATCGTGGCGGTCGCGACCCCTGAGAGTCGCACGACGTTCTGGGCGTAGAGGAACAAGAAGCTGTTCGCAGGGCCGGTGATGATCGAGACGGCGAACGCGAGAGCCGCGACGACGGCCAGACGACCGCGGAAGGCAGGCGCAACCGCGCCGAACACCGGTAACGGGTGCTCGGGGGCGGCGGCAGCGAGGGTGAATCGGTCGGGTTCGACGAGCCACCGGCTGATGAACGGCAGGAGCGCCATCGGAGCCAGCGCCATCGCGAACGTGCCACGGAACCCAAGCGTGGTGGCGGCAAGGCTGTGCATGATGGCGGTAATTCCCGCTCCGACGCTGTAGCCGGCAGCGATCAACGCGACCGCCTTGGCGCGGTCCGATGTCGCAGTGAGTTCCGCGGCGATGACCTGCGCGACCGAAGCCGTCGCGCTCAGGAACGGACGCCCCAGAGCGAAGATGACGACGAACCACCAGTACCCCGGGCTTGCCGCGGCCGCGACCGTGAGCGCCAGCCCGGTGGCGCAGCTCACGAGGAGTGTCGGGCGTCGACCGAAGCGATCAGCCAAACCGGCAAGGGGCAGGGCACCGAGCGACGCCAAGCGCAGCACGGTCAATCCCAGTCCCAGCTCGGTTCCCGACAGGCCCGCCTGCTCCGAGACAGCCGGGCCGCCGGTCAGATGTCCGAAGGTCTTGGCCACGTCGCCGAGAGCAGCCACCGCGCCGAACTGCCCGAATCCGGCAGCCAACGCCAGCAGCGCGGCGCTCACCACCCCCGGACTCAGCCACCGCAGCAGTCGTAGCTGTGTGAGTGCAGGTCGTTGGTGATTCACGCCTATCGGAGCCCGGGGGTCGCGCCGGGCGCCTGTGGCGGGCCGGCACGCGCTCGTGGACCGCCGATGTCGTGGTGGCGCCGATTGGCCCAGAACGGAGCGTCGAGCAGTGTGAACAGCACGACGGCGACGCCGGCCGTGCTTGCGATGTACCACGGCCACGGTCCGAGAACGCGCAGCAACGTCCAGTTCTCGGGCGGGCTCCGCAAGAACATGTAGTCGGCGCCGGTAACAGCGTCGACGAAGCCGACGAAGGCCGTGTAGCCGGCGGTGATCGCGAGCACGCGCGGGACGGCGCCCGGACGTGGGTAGTTGCGTCTGCCGACGACGAGAAACATTGCAGCCAAGACGATCGCGGTATGGCCGACGACGTATTGGAAGAACACCAGGTGAGGGAACGACACGTCCAGGTCGGGCGTCAGCACCGCTTGCAGCGTGCCCGTCAAGCCCCAGAACCACGTCAGTTCGACGAGCAGAGGGGTCTCCCACCAGCAGGCAGCGGAAGCGACGAGCACTGCCATGTTGCACAGCGCGAGCGGCAGGGACGTCTCGGGCGACCACGTTCCCCGAACGAGCAGCGCGATCGTCCAGCTCGCGGCGTCTACCGCCAGTATCAGCCCGATCCCGCGCGCGGCCACAACGGTCCAGCGCCCGGGATGCCATCTCGCCGCGATGCACAAGGTCGCGCAGGTTGCCGCCGCGAAGGCGACCGAGAGGCAATACGCGACAGGAGACACCATCGCGATCATCGGGCCTACCGGAGGCGTGTATCGCGAGAGCGAGGAACACGACCCGCGCCACCCGCAACCGCGTACGTCGTCCACCGCGGACCCACGTGCAACCGACCCTGGCGATCGCTGCGCCGCTGCACCCCAGCCACGACATCAGCGTCGAGCTCACCGCTCGTCCTACCCATCACCCCAACCACCAACGGAGGATGCACCAGGCAAGTGTCCACGTCACGACAATCCGGCACACGCCCGACATTGCCTAGGGCCAAAGGACCGCGCGACTGCAGTAGGCGCGATGAGCCCTTACGCCAAGGATGGGAGCTTCGGCCGAGTCGCCCGCCGGTGCGCCCCGACGAGAATCGCACCATGGCGCACCGGCGTCGAGGGCGGCCATGATGAACGCGGCTCGGAGCATGTGGGGGTGAACCGTTCCGAGTCCGGCGCGTTTGGCGATCGCGCGTACCCACCGGTGGGCCGTGCGACGCTCGAGCGGTTGGCCTGGCGCAGCGTCGAAGGATCGGTCCTTCGTGGCGTTCCCCGCCGGCGACGTGTGAGACCCGCGCGCCCCGCTACGGTTGCTCGTGATCAGCTCCGCCGTCGGGTCGTTCGGCCACGCGGCGGCGGTGTGCCTCGCGGATCGGGTTTCGACACTCGTCACCAAGGCTGCAATAGCCAAGATCCAGGTCCACGTCGACCCAAACGCCAGGGCAACCCTCGTACCGATCCGCCATTACCACCCCGACAGCATCGCGCGCACACGACGACCAATCGGTTCCGGGGCAGCAGCCGGCCCCGTCCAGAACGGCTACACCTAGCGCTGGACCGTCCAGCGTTCCGCGCCCCGCCGAAGCGTCAGGTACCGACATGGCGCGATCAGCGACCGAACCGCAGGTCAGCTTCGTGAAGCCTCGCGGTGCTCCACCCGCGTGTCCGAGCCCGGGAAGAAAACCGACTCGTGCCCGTCCGCCCAGCGAACTCGGTAGTGAACGGCCTCACCCGCGCCAAGGATCGCTACGATCTCGCCTGTACGCGCTCGATCACCCGTGTGGCGCGCGTCCACCACGATCTTCTCACCGACGTTTGCGTGCATCGCTTCTCCTGTTCGTTCACAGTTCAGATGACTCGGTGAGCCACTGTTCCGTGATCTCGCCGTGGTGCATGCGCAGGCGCACGTTGCTCCCTGGTCCGGGGGCCGGTCCCCGGGGAGTGCGAGTTAGGTGTCGGGTTCGTATTGGTAGATGGGTTGGTCGGTGTCGGTGTCGTAGAAGACGCTCCCGATTTGGTATGCGAGCGGGTGGCCGGACCGGGCGGAGATCAATTGGCCATCGCGCAGGTGTGCCCAGAGGGCGTGGTCGCTGGCGCGGTAGAAGTCGTGAACGCGCGCGTACGCGAATCGGGTGTGATGATCATCGGATCGGCAGAGCCACGTTTGCGGTTGTGGCCGCGTGTCGTACCAGGTGAGCGCGGGTGGTTCGCTCTTGTCGGTTGTCGGGCCACCCGATCGCAGTTGTTTCGGGTCGGGTGCGCGACACAGAGCCGGTTGTCGTGATGGCTGGAAGACGCCCAATCCAGGCACGAGTCCGTGAGGATCGGTGAGGGTCGTAGTCTTGCTCATGCCAGCAAGGTAGGGAACGCGTGAGCGGGTGGCTATGGTCGAAAGTCCCGCGTCGGTCTGCGAGGGGACTTTGTTCCCTGTCGCCGGGCGGCGGGCGACCGTATGTTCGAGGCAACAATCGGGAGGGGCACTGTTGCATTGAGCGGGCGCGGCACCTGCCGCCCTGGGGCGGATTAGAAATGGGCGATTCGCTCCGACCGAGATAGGCCGCCTTGACCGATTCGCCCACCTGATTTCCGCGGTCCGGCTCTGAACGATTGTCCGGTTTGCGTCCAACGCAACAGTGCCTCTCAAGGAACGGTGTGTTCCCATCCGACCCGTGGGAGCGGGTGTTGCTGGCCGTCGGCATCGACCAGGACCTGTTCGCCGGGGGTGACCATGCCGATGCGGGTCGGCGCCTCGCAGTCCGATTCCGCGAACCTCGCCGCGACGGTCTTCGGGTCCGCCGCGGTGAAGCACAGCTCGTAGTCGTCGCCTTGGAGCGCATCGGTGAACGTCGCGCCGCCCGCGAGCGGCACGTCGGAGGTGTCGATGCGGACCCCGACCATTGAGGCGTCGCAGAGATGGCTCAGGTCGGTGGCGAGCCCGTCGGAGATATCGATCATGGCCGTGGCACCGGCCGCGGCGGCCGCGACGCCCTCACGCAGGCGGGGTGTCGGGCGGACCAGACGCTGTCGGGCGTCGGGCGTCGGGGTATGTCGGTCGCGGAATGCGGCGAGCGCGGCCGCGGCGGCACCGAGCGGACCGGTCACGAACACCGCATCCCCGACCTGGGCACCGCGCCGCAGCACCGGACCGGTCTGGGCGCACGTGCCGAGCACCGCGATCGACACCATCACGACCGGACCGCCGGTCGTGTCACCGCCCACGAGTGGGCAGCCAAACGCGGTCGCGGCCGCCGCGGCACCGTCGATGATGTCCTCCGCGAGTCCTGCACGATCTGGTGGAACAACCAGGGCGGCTACGGCGGCCCGCGGTGTCCCGCCCATGGCCGCGAGGTCCGACAGGTTGACCGCCAGCGCCTTCCAGCCCACGTCCGCTGCGGCGCACCAGCGCAGATCGAAATGCACCCCCTCGACGAGCGCGTCGGTGGCCAAGAGGAGCCCGTCTTCGAGGACCGCCGCGTCGTCACCGATCCATTCCTGGCCTTCGGGGGCCGGAGGCAGGCGAGCCCGCAGCCGTTCCAGGAACGCGGCCTCCCCGGCCGAGGCGTGCCGACCAGCGTCCTCGCTCATCACAAGCCGGTGTTCTCGATAACTGCCACGGCTCCGCCGACCGGGAGGCGTTTGTAGGGCACCACCGTTTTGATCAGCTGGGTCATGCCCGCCCCGCGGTACGGGTCTCGTGTTGCGCGCGGAGCTTTCGCAGGATCGTCTCGGAGAAGGTGTCGAGGTCACCGGGGTTGCGGGACGTGACGAGGTTGGCGTCCTCCACGACGGTCTCGTCGACCCAGGTCGCGCCCGCGTTCTCGAGATCCCTGCGGATGGAGGGCCAGGATGTGACGGTGCGGCCGGACACGACATCCGCGTCGATGAGCAGTGAGGGGCCGTGGCAGATGGCCGCCACCAGCCGGCCCTCGCGTGCGACCTGGCGAAGGAGGTCGACGACGTCGGGGCACAAGCGGAGCCGGTCGGGGGAATACCCGCCCGGTACTACGACGGCATCGAGATCCCGGGGAGCGACCTCGGACGCGGCCATCTCGATGTCGACGACAGCTCCTCGCTTGCCGCGGACCGCTTCGCCGGCCTTCTCTCCGACAAAGGTGACGTGATGTCCCGCGGCTCGGAGCCGTTCGCAGGGCACTTCGAGCTCCGAGTCCTCGAAGTCATCCGCGACCACGAACGCGACCTCGGCCATGGCCAGCTTCCTTCCGGACTACGAGGCCAGAAACTGATCACCGCCAGCGTCGCGCCGGACACGCGAGACAAGGTAGAGGCGGAGGTCCCACCACCGGACCCTGTAGATGGCGCCGGGCAGCTAGCGCTTCTCGAACCGGCCGGTCTTCTCGCTCAACGCGATCCGGTAGAGGATGGGTGTCCGGCCGGCCGTGTCGTGCGCGTGCCCTTCGGCATCGTGCGTGCAGACCCCGGGCTGCGCGGTGGCGCTCGGTATCAGAGGCGTAAGCCGGTTGACCAGCAACTGGAGAGCGCGCTGCTCATCCTTGCCGGCGAGTTGCTCGAAGACGCCCCACGCGATCACGGTGCGCCAGTTCGCGAGATCGTCGATCTGTTCGACCTCGAAGCACACGAACGGGTTCGCGCGCATCATGTGCAGCTTCTGGCCCTCGGTGCTGTGGGCGTAAACCGCGTCACCGTCGTACGCGTACATGATCGGCACCACGTAGGAGCGCCCCGCGTCGTGGCAGCCGATACGGCCGACGACCTCGCTGCGGAGTACCTGCTCGATCTGATCATCGTCGAGCTCGCCGAGCATCGGTTGCCCCTTCCTGCGTCGTGGAGCGCGTCCGTGATCAGCGCCGGTACAGCACCCTCGGAGGGTTCCGCGTGGTGGTGTGCGGCCGTTCGGCCGGGTGCCCGACGACGATGGGCAACGCCGCGACGACGCTCGTGGGCACGCCGAGCTCGTCTTTCACGTCTCGCTGATTCATGAGCGGACGGGACAAGCCGATGGCGCAGGTGCCCAGACCAATCGCGCACGCGGCGAGCATGAGGTTCTCCCCGGCCAGGTAACAGTCGGAAACGTCGCCGGGAGCGGTCGCGTAGATCGTGATGAGGGTGCTCGCGCCGTGGAACACGTCGTAGCCGGGTTGGGAGAGCACCTCGCGCAGGTGTCGGAGCACCGGCTCGGGCGTCGCCGCGAGCTCGGCGACGGGCGGGTCGGTGAAGTAGATCGCCTTGGCGCGCTCGGCGTAGCGGGCGAGCAGCGAGCGGTCGCGGATGACACCGAACGCCCAAGGTTGGGCGTTCACCGCGCTCGGCGCCCAGATCGCGGCCTCGAGCAGCTCGTCGACGGTCGCGTCGTCGACCGGATCGGTCGTGTAGCGCCGCACTGATCGTCGCTCGCGCACTACCTGCAGCACCCGGTCCATCGCGTTCGCCTTCGTGAGCTCCGGAATCGATTCTGAACGTGCCCGGACACCGCTCACAGAGGCCAAGGTCCTGTCGCGTCGACGTCGCTACTCGGGTTGTCGAGTGTGCACGCCAGCTCGTCGAGCTGCTTGTTCGAGAGGGGTGCCCGGGTGCCCGCGGTCGGTATGCCGATCGACTCGATGAGCAGCAGCGTTCCGTTGGGCCTCACCATCACCAATCGGTGCGTGTCGGCGGTGTCGTTGTCGCTGCGTATGACGTCGGTGCCTGTCGGGCGGACCCTCACGAAGCCGTCATGTCCTGGGTCGACGAGCGCGTCGAGCAGCAGCGGATGGGTGAGACGACGTCGCAGCACCCGCACATGGCCGCCGCTCTGACCCCGATACTCGACGGTCGCCGCCGCCTCGGTCGGGTCTCCGTAGTCCTCGCTGCGACAATGCACGAGCCCAGCTGGAAGCAGCGACCGGAGCAAGGCCTCGAGTGCCCGCGAAGCGGGACCGTCGAGCACCGGCCAGTCCGGCGCCACGTACCGTCGGTGCACCGCTCCGGCGTCTTGGACGCGTTCTGACAGGCCGGCGGCTCGATACAGCGCGGCCGGGAGCAACCATCGCGGACCGGCGAGGCTCGTCATGATGCGTGCTCGGTATGGGGCGGTTCGAGGCAGTCGCGGCACACGCGCTGCGCCGCGTTGGCGAGCTGGGTGCGCGGCTTGATCAAGAAGCACCTCGAGCAGACGAACTCGTCCTCCTGGCGCGGCGCCGGAAGCTGCGCCTCCTCGTCCGGCGTGCCGATCTCGGTCTCCTGGGGAAGCACGCCACTGCGCCGCAACAGCACCTCGACCACCGCTTCTCCGTTGATCGCGGTCAGGTCTTTGCTCTCGAGCGCGTCTTCCAGCACGCCTTCGAGGTCTTCGTCGACCGGCGCCGCGGCCTCGTCTGGGGACTGCAGGGTTTGTGTGTCGGAACGGTCACCCATGGTGCGCTCCCCGGTGGTGTGAATGGCCAGAACATGATCGTCGCTCCGTGGGGCGCGGTTCCCTAGGGGCGAATGGCCTACCTGCGCAGAGCAGATGACCACGTTCACGGGAACTGGTCCACGCCCTGGGTAGCGCGCGTCGCGTCGCCGCCGAGGGTGACGCCCCGACGTCACACCGCACAGTCAACGCGTCCCGTCGACGGTTGAGTAGAGCCGAAGCTCACGACACCCTCACCCCTGCGCGCCGCGTCAGTGATGGTTGTGTCGTTCGGCCCTTGCAGCCCGACAGTCGTGGGAGGAGCGTAAGCGTGACTGGGAGGTCCGATCATGGGAACCGTCGCTCGCGTTACCGAGATCAGTTCAACGTCGGAGAAGAGCTTCGACGATGCGATCGCGGTCGGCATTGCTCGTGCCGACGAGACGCTCCGCAAGATCCGAGCCGCTTGGGTGAAGGAGCAGGAGGTGCGCGTGGTCGACGGGAGGGTCGCGGAGTACCAGGTGAACATGCTCGTCACGTTCGTGCTCGACGAGGAGTGAAGCTGTCGGCTCCGGCATCGACGCGGTCAGTGACCAGGCGACACGCATCGTGCACGCACCGGTGAATTGCTATCGGAGTTCGTTGTCGACGGCGACGATCGATCGTTGTATCGCGGAGGTCCCGACGAGGAGGCGCCATGTTGTTTGCTGACCGTGTCGACGCCGGTCGCCGTCTCGCGGACCGGCTCAAGACGTTTCCCCGCGAGAATCTCGTGGTGCTCGGGCTGCCTCGTGGTGGCGTGCCGGTTGCGTTCCAAGTTGCCAGCGAGCTGGAAGTCCCCCTCGACATCATCGTCGTCCGCAAGCTCGGTGTGCCCTTCCAACCCGAGCTCGCGATGGGCGCGATCGGCGAAGGCGACGTCCGTATCGTCAACGAGCAGGTCGTCGAGATGGCCGGCGTCGCCGCGGCCGAGCTCGACGAGGTGGAGGCACGCGAACGCAAGGAACTCGCGCGCCGGACGGCACGTTTTCGTGGCGGGCGCGAACGGGTCCTGCTCGCAGGCTGCACCGCGCTGATCGTCGACGACGGCATCGCGACCGTCCACCGTGCGCGCGGCCTGCAAGGTCGCGCGGGCGCAGGGAGCACGTCGGGTCGTGGTTGCCACGCCCGTCGCGCCGCTCGACACGGTCGCCACGCTGCAAGACGACGCCGATGAGGTGATCGCGCTGTACACGCCCAAGCGCTTCTTCGCGATCGGTCAGTTCTATGCCGACTTCGTACAGACCTCCGACGACGAGGTCGTGCGTCTCATGGAGTGGACACCGACGCACGCGGCCACGGCCGCCAGTGCGACCGGCGCTTCGGACGACCCGCCCGGTCGCGACGAAGAGGTCCAGGTGGACGCCGGTGCCGCGCGCGTCGGCGGACACCTGACTGTCCCCGACGGCACGAACGTGATCGTCGTGTTCGCGCACGGCAGCGGCAGCAGCCGCCACAGCCCGCGCAACCGCTTTGTCGCGTCGGTGCTGAACCGCGGCGGTCTCGGCACGCTGCTCTTCGACTTGCTCACACCGGCCGAGGAGGTCGACCGCGCCAACGTGTTCGATATCCCGTTGCTCGCGCGTCGTCTGGTCGAGGTCACGGACTGGCTGCGTAAGCAACCGGAAGGACGCGACGCGGCGATCGGCTACTTCGGCGCGAGTACCGGTGCGGGCGCCGCGCTGTGGGCGGCCGCCGAGCCCGACGCGAACGTCGCCGCGGTCGTCTCACGCGGGGGTCGGCCCGACCTCGCCGCACCAAAGCTCGGCAACGTCCGGGCTCCCACACTGCTGATCGTCGGCGGGAACGACACGGTCGTGCTCGAGCTCAACCGCGACGCGCAGGCCCAGATGCACTGCGAGACACGCCTCAGCATCGTGGACGGTGCATCGCATCTTTTCGAGGAGCCCGGCAGGCTGAACATCGCGGCCGAGCTCGCACGCGACTGGTTCGTCAAGCACATGACGTCGGTCAGCCATCCGGCCGTGTGAGCGCACCAGGACACTGAGAGGGGAGCCAAGCCACGGCACCGAAAGCGACGGCACCGGGGCGCGCACTTATGCGCTCGCGGCCCGTGTCTTCGGCGCTCGGGATCACGTCCGAGTTCTCGCGTGGTCAGCTGCGTCGACCCCCCTTCCCGCGCTCGACTCGCCGTCGACCTTGGTCGTCGTATTCGGCGATCGCGTCCTCGAAGACGATCCGCGGCCGCTGCACGAGATCGCGGCTTCGTTTCCGACATGCCGGTCGTGGCAGTGGACCGTGCCCACACCTTCGAACGCATCTGGCCAACCGCGTCGTTGAGCGCGAGGAGTGTCACTGGCGTGATCATGGTGAGCGTGCGATACAAGGTGCTGTCCGAACAGACCGGCCCGAAGATCCGTTCCTGCGACCGGAACTGTTCGATATCGCTGCAGGCTTCGCCGCCGCCAGCGAGCATCAACGTGGCCTGCACCAGGACCGTGCCTCGATCGTGAAACGGGGCCCGTTCACCCGACCACGCGAACTGTGCCGAGAGACACGAACCGAACCCGAGCCGATCCGCGAACGCGCCCAACGCATGCAGCCCGCGTGCGCGACGACCTGCGTCCCGCCCGCCTCGACGACTACCCGCCGCGTGCTGTTACCGTTCACCTGTCAAGTGCTCCTTCTCGCAAGCTTCTCGATGCTTCGCAACACCGAGAATGCCTTACGAAAGGGGCACTTGTCGCGCTGGACGACCCCCACCTCACAAAACCCGTGAACGATCAGGGTTAGTAGCGGGTGAGCAGCGCGATGTGTCCGATATCCGCGAGGCTTCCGGCGGGTACGCCGACGACGTCGCCATCGTGTCGGACGACTTCTTCGACGGTGTCCGCGACTGCGTCGAAGGAGCTGGCCTCCTCGTCTGGCGCGGCAGTCAGTGTTTCGGCAACGAGGCGGGCGGGATAGCGGTAGCCGTCCTCGACGACGAGCTTGTGCCCGCGGCCGGCACGCGCAGCCAGCCACGTGTCGGTGATCCCCGAGACCGCGTGTGTGCCGATCGCTTCGTGTGTCTCGTCGCATACGTGTTGCTGTTCGCGGCGCTCGTGCTTGGCGAGCGCTGGCTGTACGAGTTGTGCGAGCTCATCGGGCGTGTCGCGTTCGTGATTTCGGGGGACACGCGCGACAACGTTCGTGGCCTGTTCGTTCACTTCGTCGAAGTATGCGAGGTCGCGTTCGGTGCCGACGAGGACGAGCGGCCACCGGTCGTGTTGGCCGAGCGCACCGAGGGC
>DAIQOP010000064.1:0-16471 GCA_036787815.1 Actinomycetota bacterium | reverse complement strand
ACGCGGCACTCGTCGACGAGCTGCTCGCGCTCGCCGGCGACGCCGCCCACGCGTCCGAACGCCTCGCCGCGCCCATTGCGTGCTACCTCGTCGGGCGGGCCGGACTCGACCCGAGCGCGGCCCGCGGTGTCGCCGCCCAGGTCGCCTGAGCCCCGGCCCGCTACCGTTCTCGATCGAGCATCGAAGGGGAGAACCGCACATGACGCTGACCGAGATCCCGACCGCAGTGCACCGTGGCGACGACGAGCTGCCGTGGGTCGGCATCGGCGACGGCTCGTTGTTGAAGGTGCTGCACGTCAAGGAACGCGAGGGCTTGTGGGTGATCCGCAATCGCTTCGCTCCCGGGTACCGGGTGCAGACCCACAAGCACACCGGCCCGGTGTTCGCCTACACCGAGTCGGGAGCGTGGCGCTACCTCGAATCCGACTTCGTCAACACGGCCGGCTCGTACCTCTACGAGCCCGCGGGCTCGGTGCACACGCTCGTCGTTCCCGAGGACAACACCGAACCCACCGACGTGTTCTTCGCGATCCACGGTGCGAACCTCAACCTCGACGCCGACGGCAACGTCGAGAGCGTCTACGACGCGTCGTCGATGCTCGCGGCCTACCTGTTCCTCTGCGAGGCGGCAGGCCTGCCGCGTCCCTCCGTCGTCATCGACTGACCGGCGAGGGTTCTGATGCTCTACGCATTCGGCTTCGAGCGCATCGGCGTGGTCGCGGGCGATCTCTACTTCGTGGATCCGAATCCCGGCCCCGGGCAAGAAGGCCCGGAGCAGGGCGTGCGCGTCGAGGTGCGCCTGCTCGAACGGGGTGAGCTGCACGGATCGATCTACTCCGCGCGACCGATCGGTGTCGAGCGCGTGATCTGGCGTGCCGACCTGCTCGAGTCGGTCGACAACCCCGGCTCGCTCGACCGCGCGCACCACCATCCGCGCTGCCGTGGATGGGAGCCCGGGGCGCGCCACTTCGTCAAGGAGATGAAGGCGGATCCGGTCGCGTGGGTGGGCACGTACCTCTCCGACGTCGACGGCCTGCTCGCCGCGGCCGACCTCACGCGCGACGACATCGGCGAGTCCGATGCCGACGAGCTTCGCGGCGCGGTGCCCGAGATCCTCGACGCCGTGCGCCGGCTGCTCGACCGCGTGCGCGCCGGCGAGCTCGCGCGTCCGCCCGTCGACGAGCACGACAGCGCGCGCCTCAGCTGGCTCTGACCGCCCCGCGCCCTCCCTCTCCCCCGCCGACGAGGGCTACGGGAGCAAGGAGCGGACGGCGTCGATGGTGTCGGCGTCGGCGGGTGCCTTGTCGGGCCGGTACCCGCGCACGCGGGCGAAGCGCAGCGCGACACCACCCGGATAGCGCTTCGACGCCTGCACGCCGTCGAGCGCGATCTCGACGACGAGCTCCGGGCGGACGAGCACGACGTGGCCGTCGGTCGACGTGACGAGCTCCTGCAGGCGCTCGGTCTGCCACGTGAGGATCGCGTCGGTCAGGCCCTTGAACGTCTTGCCGACCATCACGAAGCCGGCTGTCGGATCGGACGCGTCGGGTTCCACGGCTCGCGCGCCGAGATGGAGGTTCGAGAGCCAACCCCGACGCCGGCCGTGGCCCCATTCGGCACCGATCACCACCAGATCGAGCGTGCGTACCGGCTTGACCTTGCGCCACGCCGCGCCGCGCCGACCGGCTTCGTAGGTCGAGGCCAACGCCTTCACCATCACCCCCTCGTGCCCCGACGCGAGCGACTCGGCGAGGAACGCGTCGGCGGCGACCGGGTCCTCCGTCACGAGCGACGGCACGACGCAACCCGGAGCGATGCGTGCGAGCACCTCGCGCCGGACCGACAGCGGCTCGTCGAGGAGGTCGACGCCCTCGGCGCGCAGGCAGTCGAAGAAGTACGCGCGCAACGACCGGTCGGCGACGGTGCCGTCGTGGCTGTCGTCGTGGCGGCTGTCGTGGTCGCGGCCGAAGCGGCTCATGGTGTCCTGAAAACGTTGCGGACGCTCGTCGTCGGACACGCCGATCGCCTCTCCGTCGAGCACCAGCTCCGACGCGGGGAACCCGAGCACCAACTCGACGACCTCCGGCAACCGCGCGGTCACGTCGTTGAGGTTGCGGGTGAAGATGCGTACCTCAGAGCCCGACCGATGCACCTGCACGCGTGCACCGTCGAGCTTCCACTCGACCGACGCCGGCCCCGTCGACTCGAGCGCGGCGGCAACCGACTCCGAGCTGCCGGCCAGCATCGGCAACACCGGGCGCAGCACCTCGAAACGCACCGCCTCGAGCGCCGCGCGCCCACCGACCAACGCGAGACGCGCCGTCGCACCGAGATCCCCGCTGCGCATGGCCGCCCTCCGCACGAGCACGGGCTCGATCTCCGACGCGCGCGCGACGGCGTCGAGCATGAGCCCGTCGAGCGCGCCCTGGCGAAGCTCGCCGGTGAACAGCCTGCGGACGAACTCGGCCTCGGGCGCGGTGGCGCGCGCGAGCACCGCGGCGAGCTGTGCGCGCCGGGCCGCTTCCGACCCGGCACCGGAGGTACACGCGACCGAGACCACGGCGGTGTCGACGTCGTGCACCGTCAGCGTCGGCGTGTCGGCCGGCATCACCTCGACGGCGGCCAGCGTCGCCCAACCGATACCGATACGGCCCTGCCGGGGCTCGCCGGTGAGGAACCCGACGGCGGTCTCGATCTCATCGGGGTCGAGGCGCCCGAGCAGGTCGGCGAGCGCCGCGATCTTCGCGGTCCGCGATCGCGTCGCCGCGACGGCGGCCGAGCTCGCAACCACCTCGGCGAAGCGCACCGGGCAATTCTCGCGAAGTCGCGAGACGCCCCGAGCGCCGCCCGCCGCCTACGCTGCCGCGATGCCTCACACCCCAACGATCGCCCCAGCCGTTGGCCGTCTCGGCGTGATCACCGTCGGCCTCGGCGCCGTCGCCACCACGCTCATCGCCGGCACCGAGCTCGCCCGTCGCGGAATGGGCTCCCCCATCGGATCGCTCACGCAGATGGCAACGATCCGCCTCGGCAAGCGCACCGAGCAACGGGCGCCGCTGATCCGCGACTTCGTCTCGCTCGCCGGCCTCGACGACATCGTCTTCGGCGCCTGGGATCTCTTCCCCGACGACGCGTACACCGCCGCCGCGCGTGCCGGAGTGCTCGACGTGGGCCGGCACCTCGAACCGATCGCCGACGTGATGCGCGCGGTGCGGCCGATGACGGCCGCCTTCGACCCGTTCTACGTGAAGCGGCTCGACGGTCCGAACGTGAAGGACCGCACGAGCAAGCGGGGGATGTTCGAGGGCATCCGCGAAGACATCGGGCGTTTCCGCGACGAGAACCAGGTCGATCGCATCGTGATCATCTGGTGCGGCTCCACCGAGATCTTCATCGAGCCCGGTCCGACGCACGCCGACCTCGAGTCCTTCGAACGCGCCATCGACGCCAACGACCCGTCGATCGCACCGTCGATGCTCTACGCGTACGCCGCGCTCGAGGCCGGGATCCCGTTCATCAACGGCGCGCCCAACCTGTCGGTCGACATCCCCGCGCTCACGAAGTACGCGACCGATCATGGCGTGCCGATCTGCGGCAAAGACTTCAAGACCGGCCAGACGCTGATCAAGACCGTGCTCGGGCCGATGTTCAAGGCCCGCATGCTCGGCATCGCGGGCTGGTACTCGACGAACATCCTCGGCAACCGCGACGGCGAGGTGCTCGACGACCCCGAGAGCTTCAAGACGAAGGAAGAGTCGAAGCTCGGCGTGCTCGAGCACATCCTGCAGCCCGAGCTGTATCCGGAGCTCTACGCCGACATGTACCACAAGGTGCGCATCAACTACTACCCGCCGCGCGGCGACAACAAGGAGGGTTGGGACAACATCGACGTCTTCGGCTGGCTCGGCTACCCGATGCAGCTGAAGGTCGATTTCCTCTGCCGCGACTCGATCCTCGCCGCGCCCCTCGCGCTCGACCTCGTGTTGTTCTGCGACCTCGCCAAGCGCGCCGGGCTCGGCGGCATCCAGGAATGGCTCAGCTTCTACTTCAAGTCACCGCAGGTACGCGCGGGCCTGTATCCGGAGCACGACCTCTTCATCCAGCAGTCCAAGCTCAAGAACACGCTGCGTTGGATGATGGGCGAGGAACAGATCACCCACCTGGGTATCGACTACTACGTCGACGAGTAGCCGCTCAGGTCGTTCTCGGTAGGCGGCGGTGCGTACGCGGCACCCTCGCTCTCTTCCTCGACCTCGGCGTGGACGACGCCGTTCGAGCATTCGGCGCTGATCTTCGAGACGTGGCCGCCGTTGTCGAACCACTGCTCGATCCCGGCCGCGTTCTCCACGTCGCGGGTCCGCTCGTATCCACCCTTCGGCACCGCCGCGACGAAGTCGATGCGGTCGGCGCCGGAGCACCGGGTCCAGATGGTGCCGCCGACCGATGTCGTCGCGGTGCTGTGGGGAGTGGTGGTGGGCGGGCCCCCGGTGCTCGGGGGCGAGCCGGTGGTGGGCGGGGTCGACGTCGCCGACGAGGTCGGAACGGACGTGGTGGGCCCACCCGAGGTCGGAGCCGGCGCGACGGTGCTCGTCGAACCCGGGCCGGGCCGCTTCACCGTGGTGGTCGGCCCGCGGCCGGAGACCGGTGGGGCGCTCGACCCCGTCGGCTTGCCCGCGGTCGTGGGATGCGGCGACGGAACGCTCGCTCCGAGTGCGCGGTCGACGCCCCGGGCGGAGAGTCGAGCGACTCCCGGCGGCGCAACCTGGCTGGCCACGCTGCCCACCGCGCCGAACGCGAGCGCGACGCTCGCCGTCACGCCCACGACCCACAAACAGGTCAGCACCAGCCCGCGCCTCATCTCATGATTGTCGTCCACGAGGGCCCGAAGTGATGCCAAGCCGAGCACAAGGCGGGCTCATTTCCTCTCTGGGGTGACCGGGTCCCCGCCCGATTCCCCCTACCCTGGCGGGTGATGCCCAAGGTGCTCATCGTGGAGGACGACGACCGCGTCCGGATCCCACTCGTCCACTCGCTCACTGCCCGTGGTCATTGGGTCACGGAGGCGTCGCTCGGCCTGCCCGCCCTCCAGTCGGTGGTCGACGAGCCCCCCGACGTCGTGATCCTCGACCTCGGCCTCCCCGACATCGACGGTGGCGACCTGCTCAAGATGCTGCGGGCGGTGAGCCACGTGCCGGTGATCGTCGGCACGGCCCGCGACGACGAGCGCGAGATCGTCCGGCTCCTCGACGCGGGGGCCGACGAGTACATCGTGAAGCCGTTCTCGGCCGAGCAGGTCGATGCCCGGATCCGCGCCCTGCTGCGGAGGCTCTCGAACGGGGCGCCCGCGGTGGTGGAGGTCGCGGATCTCGCGATCGACCCCGCGGCGCGCACGGCGACGCTGGCGGGTGAGCCGCTCGAGCTGAGCCGCAAGGAGTTCGACCTGCTGCTCTACCTGGCGCGCCACTGCGGCACGGTCGTCACCAAGCAGGAGCTCCTCGCCGAGATCTGGGATCAGCCGTACGGCGGAACCGAGAAGACGGTCGACACCCACCTCTCGTGGCTCCGCGGGAAGCTGGGCGAGAGCGCGAGCGCGCCGCGCTACCTGCATACCGTGCGCGGGGTCGGAATCAAGCTCCTCGCCCCCACCGACTGACGCCGCACGCGTTCGATGCGCCGCCAGTTCGTGCTCATGACCTTGGCGATCACGTCGATGGTCGTGATCGCGTTCATCGTCCCGCTCGCGTTCCTCGTCCGCACGATCGCGTCGGATCGCGCGGTCAATCACGCCAACTCCGACGCGCAGTACATCGGTCAGATCATCGCCGGCGCGAGTCGAGCGGAGGCGGTCGGACTCGTCGCCCAGGCCGACGCGTCGACGTCGGGAACCGTCTCCGTCTACTACGCCGACGGCACCGTGATCGGCGACCGCGCGCGACCCCCCGAAGCCGACAGCTTGGAGCTCGCGCGCCGCGGCCGCGCGTTCAACCGCTCGGCCGGTGGCGGCGTCGACGTGTTCCTTCCCGTGCTCGGCGCCGACGGGCAGGCCACCGTCGTTCGCGTGAGCATCGGTCGGAGTGAGATCGAGCGCGGGGTGTGGGCCGCGTGGATCGCGCTGGCGTTGCTGGGCTTCGTGCTCATCGCCGTCGCGGGGCTCGTGGCCGACAGGATGGCCCGCTCGGTGACCCGTCCGATGCGCACGCTCACCGACATCGCGCGGCGGCTGGGCGGCGGCGACCTCGAAGCGCGTTCGCGGGTGAAGGGCTCGGTCGAGATCGTCGAGGTGAGCCGGGCCCTCGACACGCTCGCCGGCCGGATCGGCGACCTCATGCAGGCGGAACGCGAGCACGCGGCCGACCTGTCGCACCGGCTCCGCACGCCGCTCACCGCCCTGCGCCTCGACGCGGAGTTGCTGCACGACGAGGCCGACGCGCGACGTATCGGGGCCGCGGTCGACGATCTCGAAGCCGTGGTGACGAGCGTGATCGCGGAGACACGCGGCGAGCCCCGCCCACCCGAGCCGCGCGGTGTCGATCTCTGCGAGGCGGTGCGGGAGCGCATGGCGTTCTGGAGCGTGCTCGCACGCGGCCAGGAACGAGCGATCGAGGTCCGGCTGCACGACACCCCGATTCCCGTCAACGCGCGCCGCCACGACGTGCAGGAGCTGCTCGACGTGCTCGTGGGCAACGTGCTGCGCCACACGCCGCCCGGCCGCGCCGCGCGCGTCACCACCGCGGCGCGCCCACAAGGTGGTGGGCATCTCGTCGTCGAAGACGCCGGTCCGGGCTTCGAGACGAACGCGCGCGAGCCGGCACGCGGAACGGGTCTCGGTCTCGACATCGCACGGCGTGTCGCGTTCGAAGCGGGCGGGTCGCTCGCGCTCTCACACAGCGATCTCGGAGGCGCGCGCGTCGACGTCACGCTCGGGCCACCGGTCAGCGACGAGCGACCGGCGCCGGGCCGCAACCCCAGATAACAAGCCAAAGAGGCCGCGAATCGGCCCCCAGGCAAAGTCCGCTGCAAGCCCCGGGCAAATGACCCGCGCATGACTTCACTTTCTCGGCTCCGGACCCGACACTGCGAGGGTCAGCTCCCCGCAACCCGGAGGTTCATGTGCCGCTCAACCGAACTACGACCCGAGCCCTCGCCGCATCGGTCGCCCTGGTCGCTGCCGGCGGCACCGTCGCCGGCGCCGCCGTCTTCCACATCCCCGTGCTGGGCTTCGGCGCCTCCAACGCCGGCGCCACGGCAACCCAGTTCGCCCAGGTAGCTGCCGTGCGCCCGAGGGCGGCGACGAAGGTCATGCCCCGGCGGGTCGTGAAGACCCGCTACGTCGACCAGATCGTGCACCACCAGAGCGCATGGTCGGGATCGAGCGCCACTACCGCGGCGAGCACCGCACCGGCGCCCGCGGCGACCGCCGCGCCGAGCCACGTCGAACAGGCACCGACGAGCACGCCCCCCACGATGGACCCGAACCCGCCCGCCGAGCCGCCCAGCGCCGAGCCCCCCGAGGGCGGGCACGAGGACGACAGCCACGAGGCCCACGGCGGCCACGGTGGTGACGACGACGCCCCCGCGACCACCACGACCACCACTCAGGTGCCGCAGTGACCGAACCCACCCGTGACCTCCCGCGCCGGGTTGCGGCGGCCGGGAAGGGTGACGAGCTGATCGGCCGGTCGCGAAAGCGTCGACGGCGCCGGGTCGCCATGGGCGGCCGCGTGGCCGCCACCGGCGTGAGCGCGTCGGCCCTGCTCGGCATCATCGGTGCGATCGGTGCGCATTCGTCGCCGACCGGCGCCGCAGTGAAGCTCGTGTCGCCACCCCCGACCGTTCCACCGGTGACGACGGCACCGCACGCGACGACCACACCCACCACCATCGTGTGGCGGATCGTGCACCGCGTCGTCGTCATCAACGACCCGCCGCCGCGCAGCTCGGGCGGTTCGGGATCGGGCGGTGGCGGCTACTCGGGCTCGAACCAGTCGTACACGCCGCCGGCGCCGTCGGCACCCAGCGCGCCGCCACCGGCCGCAGGTGGCGGCGGGGGCGGAGGTGGGCAGAGCAGCCCACCTCCCACCGCGGCCCCGGCACCGCCTCCGCCGCCGAGCCCGCCGCCCACGGCACCCAAGTGCACGGGGTCGAAGTGCCCCTGACGACTCCGACGGCCCGCGCCACCACAACCGAACCGGTCATCGGCCACCAGCTCCACGCGATGGGGACGACGGCCGAGCTCATGGTCGTGGGTGGCGCGGGCAACCTGCTCGTCGAGTGGGCCGTCGGCCGACTCGTCGCGCTCGAGGCGTCATGGAGCCGCTTCCTCCCCAAAAGCGAGCTCTGCCGCCTCGACCGGCAGGCGGGCACGGGCCCGGTCGAGGTGTCGACCGAGATGGCGGATGCAATCGGCCGCGCGCTCTCGTTGTGGTACGTGACTCACGGACGTTTCGACCCCACCGTCCGTCGGTCACTCGAGGCGAACGGCTACGACCGCACCTTCCGTCTCGTCGCACCCGCCGGGCCCGCGCTCGCCGAAATGCCGCGGCCGGCGCCGGGTTGCGAAGGGATCCGGCTCGATCACGTGCACTCGACGGTGAGCATCCCGACCGGTGTGTCGCTCGACCTCGGCGGCATCGGCAAGGGCCTCGCGGCCGATCTCGTCACGACCGGTCTCGTCGAACGGGGCGCGTCGGGCGCATGCGTGAGCCTCGGTGGCGACGTGCGCGTCGCCGGCCGCGGCCCCGATGGCGGCGACTGGGTGATCGAGGTCGAGGATCCCCTCGACGAGTCGGGGGTCCTGTGCAGCCGGCGACTCGTCGATCAGGCCATCGTCACCAGCACGACGCGCTTTCGCCGCTGGACGCGCGGCGGCACGATGCTGCATCACATCATCGATCCCGAGACGGGCGCACCCGCGCACCACGGCGTCACCGCCGTCGTCGCGATGGGCGACGCCGCGTGGTGGGCCGAAGGCGTCGCCAAGGCCGCGCTCGTGGCGGGCGTCGCCGACGGGATCGCGTTGCTCGAGCGGCTCGGCGTCGCTGCCGTGATGGTCGACGACCTCGGCGACCGTTATCCGACTTCGTACTGGGAGCAATCGGCATGATCGCAACGATGGACTCCCGCTTCTGGTGGTGGCTCTCGCGCTCGTCGGGAATCATCGCGTGGTTGGTCGTCGCGGCCGCCGTGGTGTGGGGGCTGCTGGCCTCGACGAAGATGATCCGGCGGAAGGGGATCCCCGCATGGATCCTCGACCTCCACCGCTACCTCGGCACGCTCACGATCGTGTTCGTCGCGATCCACGTGGGGTCGATCTATGCCGACTCGTTCGTGAAGTTCGGGCCGCGCGAGATCTTCGTGCCGTTCGCATCGACGTGGCGCACACACGCGATCGTGTGGGGGATCCTGAGCACGTACCTGCTCCTCGCGATCCAGGTCACGTCGTGGCTGATGCGCAAGTTGCCCCGGCGCCTGTGGCACCGCATTCACGTGCTGAGCATCCCGATGTTCGTCATGGCGACCGTGCACGGCTTCCTCGCCGGTACCGACCGCGTCAACCGCGCAACGCAATGGGGCGCGTTCATCGTGATGATCGGCGTGTTGTTCCTGCTCTCCTACCGCTTGATGTCGCCGAAGAAGGCAGCGCGCGCCGCGGTGGCGACGAGCATCCGCGAGCGCAGGCTCCAGGCCGAGCCCGACGAGGTCGCCGTCTAGCGCGGTCACTCGCCGCGGAACGCGGGCGGGCTCGCTCCGCTGGCTATTCGCTGGTGGGGCCGGAGAACCGGGGGTCGCGCTTCTCGCGATGGGCAGCGAGGCCTTCGCGCGCGTCGGGGCCACCGAACCCGTAGAACTCGAGGGCGAGCGACGCGTCGAACACCGGCCCGAGCATGCGGTACCAGTGGTTCAGCGCGTGCTTGGTCCAGCGCAGCGCGCTCTGGGCGCCGGCCGAGAGACCACGCGCGATGGCGAGCGCGCGCTCCTGCACGTCTTCGTCGTCGCCGACGCAGAGCGACACGAGCCCGATGCGCTCGGCTTCCTCGCCCGTGAGCGGTTCGCACGTGAGCAGGTGGTACTTCGCCTTCGCCATCCCGCACAGGAGCGGCCAGCAGATCGCGGCGTGATCACCGGCGGCCACCCCGAGCCGGGTGTGCCCGTCGATGATGCGCGCCGATCGGGTGGTGACCGAGATGTCGGCGAGCAACGCGGCGACGAGACCCGCGCCGACGGCCGGCCCGTGGATCGCGGACACGATCGGCTTCGAGCAGTCGACGATGTTGGTCACGAGGTCGCGCGCCTCGCGCAGGACGCGCGTGCGCACCGCGTAGTCGGTGACGAGATCGTCGATCAGATCGAAGCTCCCGCCGGCCGAGAAGGCCCGCCCCGCGCCGGTGATGATCGCGACGCGCGTGTCGGGATCCCGATCGACCGCGAGCCACACGTCGGCGAGCTCGCGGTGCATCGGCGCGTCGACCGCGTTGAGACCCGGCCCGTCGAGCACGATACGCAGCACGCCGGCCTCCGGCCGCTCGAACCGCAGGCTCGGAAACGCCGCGTACGGATCACTCATACCGAGACCGACGCGAACGAGTCGCGATGCTCACGCATGCACACACCTCCCGGGACGGCCGGATGGTACGCCGCCGCTCCGAGAGGGTGTGCTCCCCGACTGCTGTGGCCTAGACGGTGAACTGCGCCGACTTGCCGTAGGCGGTCGCCGCGTTGTCGGACGTGCGCCGCAGACGCACCTGGAACTGGTACTTCCCCGGCCCCTGCGTGGCCGTGAAGCTGGTGCTCGTCGTGGTGGTGCCCGTGAAGAGCGTGACGAGACCGGTCGGCGTCTTCACCTTGACATCGAACACCCAGCCGGCCGGCGGTGCCGCCGAAGCCCACGTGACCGTGCGGGTCGAGCCGCTGCCGGTGAAGGTCGGCTTCACCGTGATCTTGCCGGTGACCACCTGCGCCGCGAGCGTGTCGTGGTACGAGTACACACCGGAGCCGGTGATCGCGACGGCGAACTCCGTGCCCGTCGCCTTCACGCCACTGTCGATGATGCCCTCGTCGGAGAGCAGCCGGTGGCTCGCCGTGCCGAAGAAGTTGAACTGCACCTTGTTGCCCTGCTTCAGGGCGAGGGCCGGCTTGTCGTAGGACACGCCGCCCGCCCCGTCGTCGACGTTGACATAGCTCGTGTTCTTCTGCGCGGTCACGACCGTGCTCTGCGCGATGTTGGTGTTGTTCGCGCTGTTGGGGTCGGGCGTCGTCGACGTGGACGACGCCGTGTTCGTGATCGTCTCCGGCGACTCCGGCCGCACGACGAACGTGAGCACGATGTTGCCTGCCGACGGGATCGTGCCGAGCGTGCAGGTCTTCACGTCGCCGGCTCCGGTGCAGCTCCCCGGCACGGTCGTGGCGACCGCGTGGTGGGGCAGCGTGTCGGTGACCGTCACGTTGCTCGCCGGACCGGGGCCCGCGTTGGCCACCGTGACCGTGTAGGTGAGCAACGAGTCGGGACCCGTGGTCGCGTCGGCCTTGATCGGGTCGGCGGAGTCGGTGTTGGTGATCGACACGTCGGCGTTGCGCACCACCGTGAGCACCACCGAGGTCGCGTTGTACGTGACCGTGTAGAACGCGCCGTCGGGCATCGTGGCGCCCGTGACCGACGAGAACGGCCCCGTGCACGCCGTTGTGCACGAGACGATCGTGAAGGTCTGGCCCGTCGCCGGCACGTAGGCCGCGTCGGTGCTCAGTGCGAGCGTCGACCCGGTGAGCGTTGCGGTTCCGGTGACGTTCACCCTGTCGAACGCGCTCACCGAGGTGATCGCCGTCTTCAGCTTGCCGGTACCCGAGTAGCCCGATGCGAGGGTCAACGGCCCGGCGGCGTCGGCGTTCTGCACCGTGCCGGTGCCCGAAGTCGCCAGGGGGCGGCTCACCGTTCCCGAACCGTTCAACGTGCCGCCCGAGATCGTCACCGTCGACGCGGTCGGCGTGAGCGTGCTCGATCCCGTCACCGTGGTGGTGCCGGCCGATTGCGTGTACGGACCACCGACCGTGAGGGTCGACGCCGTGACACCGTCACCGACGATCACGGTTCCGGAGTTGGCGAACGACGCGGCGTTGGTGGAGAGCAGGCGGCCGTTGGTGATCGACAGGCTGCCGCTGTTGCTCGCGAGCGAGACCAACGCGTTGGCCAGCAACGGGCTCGAGAGCTTCGTGCTCACACCCTGGAGCGAGATCGTCGCCGCGTTCGTGACCAACTTGCCGCTTCCGGTGAAGGGCAACTGCAAGGTCGCGGAGCCCGTCACCGTGTACTTCCCGCCGGTCAGCGTGTTCGCCGACACGTTGGTGAGCACGTCGACACCGAACGTTCCGACATCGGAACGCAGCTCACCCGACGCCGTGTTCGTGACGGAGATCGGGTTCTGGATCGAGACCGTCACGTTGCCCGACGAGTGCTTGATCACTCCGGCGTTGGAGATCGTCGCCGGTGTGGCGTCGTAGGTTGCGATGCTCGACGTTCCCTGGAGGTCGATCACGCCGTCGGAGGCGTTGGTGATCGCGGCCGTGTTGCCGACGAAGAGGCCGGTGCAGCCGGCGTTGGCGATCGTGATGGTGCCATGGTTGGTGAACGGCCGCATCACGACCGGATAGCAGCTCGAGCTCGGCACGGCGAGGTTCGAACCCGCGCCGATCGTGGTGGTACCCGTGCCCTGCATCGTGCCGTAGTTCCAGGTTCCGCCGCCGTTGAGCGCGAGGTCGCCGGCGCCGTCGATCAGCGTGCCGTCGATCTCGACCGGACTGCTGACCGTGGTCGCTCCGGTGAGGTTGGCCGTGCCACCCTGCAGACGCGTGGTCCCCGCGCCTGCGAAGGTCGCGCCGTTCACCGTGACGGTGTAGCTGTCGAGGCTGAGGATCGCGCCCGCCGACGCCGAGGTCGACCCGCTGATCGTGGAGTCGGTCGAGATCTGGAGCGTGCCGGCCTTCGCCTGCAAGCCGTTCGTCGACGTCGACGCGAGGAGAGACCCGATCGTGCTCACGCCCACGCCGGCCGACTTCTTGATCACGCCCGCGTTCGAGATCGACGGCAACGTCCCATCCCAGTTGCTGATGTTGGCGCCGTCGTCCTGAAGATCGATCACGCCGTCGGCGGCGTTGGTGAGCGTCATCGCGTTGCCCAGGTAGAAGCCGCTGCAGCCACCGTTGGCAACGGCGAGCGTGCCGTGGTTCGTGATCGGGCGGAGGGCGACCGGGTAGCAACTCACTGCCGACAGCGAGAGGGTCGTGCCCGCCGCGATCGTGGTCGTACCCGTGCCCTGCATCGTGCCGTAGTCCCAGGTTCCGCCGCCGTTGAGCGCAAGGTTGTCGCCGTCGATGGTGGCGCCGTCGAACTCGAACACGCTGTTGACGATCGCGGTGCCGCTGAGGTTGGCGGTCGCGTTCTGGAAACGGGTCGTCCCCGCACCGCCGAAGGTGGCGCCGTTCACCGCGAAGGTCGTGTTGTCGAAGCTGAGCGTCGCGGCCGCCGACGCGGAGGTCGTGCCGCTGATCGTGCCGCCGGCGCCGAGCGACAGCGTTCCCGCCTGCGCCTGGAGACCGTTGGTCGACGTGCTCGTGATCGGGATGTCGATCGTCGCCGTGCCCGAGCCCGAGGAGCGCTTGACCACTCCCGAGTTCGCGATGCCGGGGCTCGTCGAGTCCCAGTTGCCGATGGACGTGTTGTCGTCCTGGAGATCGATGACGCCATCGGCCGCGTTCGTGATCGTCGCCGAGCCTCCGACGTAGAACTGCCCGCAACCGCCGTTCTTCACAGTGATCGTGCCGTGGTTGGTGAGCGCACGCAGCAGGACCGGGTAGCAGTTCGCGTTGGCGATCGTCACCGTCGCGCCCGAGGCGACCGTGGTGTTGCCCGCGCCCTGGAAGGTCCCGTAGTTCCACGCGACCATACCGTTGAACGTGAGGTTCGCGGCGCCGTCGACCGTCGTCCCACTGATCTGCACCGACGGACCGGACGAGATCGTGGTCGCGCCGGTCACGGTGAACGTGGTGCCAAGATCCAGGTTGCCGGAACCGCCGATAGTGGCCGAGTTGGTCGACGTGCCCATCGAGATGGTGCCGGTGAGTGCCTGGTACGACACCAACGCGCCGCTGTTCGCCACGGGAACGTTGAGCAGGGTCGTGCCGCCTCCGACGCTCTTCTTGATGGTGCCGGAGTTCGCGATGGACACCGCTGACGAGTCGAAGTTGTTGACGCTCGCGCTGTCGGCCTGGAAGTCGAGCGTGCCGTCGGACGCGTTCGTGAGCGTCTTGCTCGACGACATCCAGAGACCGCTGCAACCACCGTCGGAGATCAGGATCGTGCCGTGGTTGGTGAGCGCCTTCGAGAGCAACGGGTAGCAACTACTGCTCGTGACCGAGAAGGTCGCGCCCGAAGGAACCGTGATCGCGCCGGTTCCCGAGACGGTGCCGCCGGCCCAGCTCGACGAACCGGTGACGTTCACGGCGCCGGCGCCGGCGATGGTCGCGCCCGAGAGGTTGAGGTTCTTGATCGTGGTGTCGTTGGCCGCGTCGGTGACCGTCAGCGTGCCGGAGGAGGCCGTGAGGCCGCCCGTGCCCTCGGCGTCGATGCCCTTGATCGTCTTGCTCGAACCCGTCGAGAAGGTGACGGCGCCGGTGGTGCCGACCGGCACGCACGCGTAGTCGGTCGTCCCCGGCACCCGGTGGGTCGTGGGCGTGATCGCGTCGTTCCAGTTGGCGGCGGTGAAGAAGTCGCCGCCCGCGACCTTGTTGAAGTTGATGGTGCACGTCGGCGCGCCGACGGCCGAGCTCCCGTCGAGCAGGAGTGTCGCCCCCGTGAGCGCGCCGGCACCCAGGATCGCCGCCCCCACGCCCCGCCATCCGACTCGCCGCACGAGTCGTCCCGCGCATGCCGTCACCGTCATCGCCCAGCTCCTGTTCGCCACCCGCGCCACGAGGGCGCCCCGAACCCGACCTCGAACGCCGCCCGCGTGCGTTCACACACGTGACGTCGAGATCGGGATGCCTCTCCCCGATCCCAACACCCTTCGAGGTAGTACCGTCGCAGGCTGCGGTAACAGTCCGGTGACAGGGGAAGCCGGCGGGGGGTCGAAAGCGCACCGTGGTGGAGATCGGGGTCCTCGGCCCGGTGGTGGTACGCCGGGGCGATCGTTCGGTGCACGTCGGTGGGGCGCGTCAGCGCGCCCTGCTCGTGCGGCTGCTGCTCGCGCGGGGCAAGTCGGTTCCGACGGGCGTCCTGGTCGACGACCTCTGGTGCGCGCCGGCGGCGGGTGACGCGCTCAAGACCTCGGTCAGCCGCCTGCGCCGTGTGGTCGGCCCCGACGCGATCGTGCACGACGGCACCGGCTACGCGCTGCTGGTCGATCCGGCTCGGGTCGACGCCTACCGCTTCGAGGCGGGCGTGGCCGATGCTCGGGCGCGGCGGCTCGACGACGCGGTCCGGGCCACGGCGCGCTACGACGACGCGCTCGCGCTCTGGCGGGGCCGTGCGCTCGGCGACGTCGAAGGCGCCGCGTGGGCCGAACCCGAGGCCGCTCGCTGGGAAGAGCTGCGACTCGCGGCCATCGAGGAGCGCTTCGAAGCGCTGCTCGCGACCGGTGCCGCCGGAGAGGTGGTCGCCGATCTCGCCGCGACCGTCCGCGAGTTCCCGTGGCGCGAGCAGCTCACCGCACAGTTGATGGTCGCGCTCTACCGCTGCGGTCGCCAACGGGAAGCGCTCGAGGCGTTCGACCACCTCGCGACCGCGCTCAGGGAGGAGCTCGGCCTCGAACCTTCCCCCGCGGTCCGCGAGCTCGAGCGCTCGATTCTCGGCCAAGACCCCCTGCTCGACCCGCCGGCCCGCTTCGACGGCGCGCCGGCTCTCGCCGGCGTGCAGACGTCGAGGAGCTTCGTCGGCCGGGTGGTGGAGCTCGAGCAGCTCGAGGCAGCCGTCCACCGCAATCGAGTCGTGACGATCGTCGGGGCGGGCGGCACCGGCAAGACCCGGCTCGCCGACCAGTTGGTCCAACGGCGCGGAGCCCGATACCGGGAGGGTGCGTGCTTCGTCGAGCTCGGCACCGTGCGGGCGCCCGCCCTCGTGGCCGACCACATCGCGTCGCGCCTCGGGCTCGTCGATTCCGCCGAGACCGGGCCCGTCGATCCCGCCGAGCTCCTCGCCGTCTACCTGCGCGACCGCGAGATGCTGCTGGTGCTCGACGGCTGCGAGGCGGTGCCCGAGATCGTCGGCGCGCTCGTTCGCCGTCTGCACGCGGAGTGCCCCGACCTGCAGATCGTGGCGACCTCGCGCGAGCGCCTGGGGCTCGAGGGTGCGACCCTCGACCTCGGACCCATGACGACGCCGCGCACCGGAGCAACCTGCGACGAGCTCTCGGCCAGCGATGCCGTGCAGCTCTACCTCGCGCGCGGCGAGCAGCCCGACGCGACCGCGACTCCCGCCGACCTGGCG
>DAIQOP010000291.1:0-4572 GCA_036787815.1 Actinomycetota bacterium | reverse complement strand
GTGCGCGACGGGAACCCGGCCTTCGTACTCGCGCACGATCGCGAACGTCGGGCTCACGACCGGCTCGGTCACTCCGAGACCGGCGCCGATGCCCTGCGCGATCGTGGTCTTCCCGCTGCCGAGATCGCCGCCGAGCACGACCACGTCGCCGGGCGTGAGACACGATGCGATCGCGGCGCCGACGGCGCGCGTCTCGTCCGCCGACGCGGTGCGAACGATCACGACGCGTCCTTGAGCAGCCGCTTCACCCTGACGAAATCGGCGCGCGTCTCCGCGAGCGGCACACCGCCACCGCGCAGCACGGCGGCCGGGTGCAGGGTCGGCACGAGCACCGCGTGCACACCGGCGCGTGCGAACGGGAACTCCTGGCCGCGGAGGCGGGTGATCCCGACCTTCGTGTCGAGCAACAACTTGGTCGCGAAGTTGCCGAGGGTGACGATGACCGCGGGCGCGATCAGCTCCAACTGGCGGTCCAGCCACGGGCTGCACGCGTCGATCTCGACGGGAAGCGGATCGCGGTTCCCGGGCGGGCGGCACTTCACGACGTTCGCGATGTACACCTCCGCGCGCGTCAGCCCGATGCCCTCGATGAGCTGGGTCAGCAACGTGCCGGCGCGCCCGACGAACGGCTCGCCCTGCAGGTCTTCCTGCTGGCCCGGACCTTCGCCGACGAACATGAGGCGCGCGTGCTCGGAGCCCGCGCCGAACACCACCTGCGTACGCGTGGCCGCGAGCGGGCAGAGCGTGCAGTCGAGGGCAACCTCGGCAACGGCGGCGAGCGTGGCGCCCGCGGAGGTCGCCGGATGTGCGGAGAGCGGGTCTGCGGTCACGATCCTCCCGATGCGGCGCTCGATGTTAGGAGCTGGTCGCGAGGCCGGCGAAATCCCCGGCTCCGCCGGACTCCACGACGGCATCGCGGATCGCGGCCTCGGTCGCGTCGGCGGCGGCGACCCGTACCCGGTCGAGGACCGCGGGCCCGTCCACGTCGTCCCCCGCGGGCGCAACGGATCTCCCTGTCGCGAGCGCGACGGCCAGGTCACCGTCGAAGCGGGTGTGCGCGGGCCGGATCGCGCGCGCGAGGCCGTCGTGGGCGCTCTCGGCGACGAGGCGGCAACCGACCTTGTCGAGCCGGGCGTCGGTCGCCACCACCACCAACGTCGTGTTCGCCCGCTCCGCACCGAAGCCCGCGTCGGGAGCCGCCGGCGCGCCCGCGGCAGCGCGCGAACCGGCGAGCACGCGCCCGTCGGCACCGACCACGTCACCCAACGCGTTGACGACTGCGACCGCGACGACGCCGAACCCGTCGGCCGGCACGAAGGCGAGACCGAGACCGCCGGCCACGGCGAGCTCATGGCCGTGCGACTTCCCGACCGTGGCGCCCCGTCCCGCGCCGACGCGGCCGCGGGGCGGTGCCAATCCGTGCTGCGCGGCGACGGCCGCCGCGTAACCGTCGTCGGATCCCGGCGCGGCGCCGTTCGACTTCACGAGGTCGAAGATCGCCGCCGTCGGCACGATCGGGACCACGCCGCCGGCGGTCGGGAAACCGTGGCCGTGCTCGGCGAGGAAGCGCATCACGCCGTCGGCCGCGGCCAGACCGAAGGCCGAGCCGCCGGTCAGGACGACCGCGTCGACCCGGCTCACCATGCACGTTGGTTCGAGCAACGCGAACTCGCGCGTCGCGGGCGCGCCGCCGCGCACTTCTGCCGATCCGACGGTGCCCACCGGAGCGAGGATCACGGTGACGCCGGTCGCGTCACCCGTCCAGTGCCCGATCCGGATCCCGTCGATCAGCGGCCCGCCGGCGATCACGCGCCGGGGGCGACGGCCGCGGCCACGGCGCCCACCTCGCGGGCGAAGTCGGTGATGAGCCGGTCGACGAGCTCGGTACGTTCGAGCATGAGCATGTGCCCGCCGCCGGGAATCATCTCCAGCCGCGCACCCGGGATGAGCTTGGCGAGCCGGTGCGACTCCGATGGCGGCGTGATGACGTCGGCGGTGCCGCCGATCACGAGCGTGGGGATGCGCACCTCGGGAAGGCGCGCCGTGAGATCGAGACCGAGGAGCGCACGCGGCGATTCGCGACGCGTGTCGGCCGCGCACTCGAGCATCATGCGCCGCACCAGCTCGACGTGGCTCGGCCTGGGGTGTTGACCGAACCCGACGCGAGCGAGCAGGAAGCCGATGTTCGGCGACGCCCACACCCGTGTCGAGTCGGGGGTGATGTCACCGAGACGATCGACGAACGAGCGCAGCCCCGCCGCACGCGAACCCGAGAGCGGCACGCGCGCGAGCGTGGAGAGCAGCACCACGCCCTTCACCCGCTCGGCCGCGACCTCGGGGTGGCGAAGCAGGAACGACTGCACCGCGATGCCGCCCATCGAATGGCCGACGAGCACCGCGTCGCGCAGGTCGAGACGTTCGAGCACGCTGCGGATGTCGTCGCCGAGGTTGTCGACCGAGAAGCCGGTCTCGCCGAGCTGCGACTTGCCGTGGCCCCGATGGTCGTACGCGACGACACGGAACCCTTGTTCCGGGAGCGTCTCGAGCTGCCGCACCCACGTGCGCACCGACAACGTCACGCCGTGCGACAACACGATCGGCGCGCCGCTGCCCTTGGTGACGACGTGGATCGTGCCGCCGTCGTGGCTCGGAATCGACGCCGACTCGTAGATCGGCGTGTCGAGCACGCCGTGCGCGTGGTTGTCGGGACGTTTGCGCAAGCGCTTCGCGACGACGCGGGGCAGACCGAACGCGAGCCCGGCCACACCCGCAGCGGCACCGACGGCGATCCCCGCGCGCCCGCCGGGAGTCACGGCAGTACCCGTCTCGGGACGCGCGGTCCGATGTTGCAGACGATCTCGTACGGGATCGTGTGCAACCGCTCCGCCCACTCCGCGGCGGTGACCTGCTCGGCGCCCTGGCGGCCGATGAGCACGACCTCTTCGCCGGCCTCCACGGTGTCGTCGCCCATGTCGACCATCAGCTGATCCATCGTCACCGTGCCGGCGATCGGTCGGCGCCGGCCGCGCACGAGCACCTCACCGCCTGCGGCGGCGAGGTTGCGGGGAACGCCGTCGCCGTACCCGATCGGGACGGTCGCGATGTTGACCGGCCGCTCGACCCGGTACCGCAACCCGTAGGAGATCGCGGCGCCGGCCGGCAGGCGCTTGACGAACGACACCCGCGCCTTCACCGACAGCACCGGGTGCAGCTCGGCGAGCGACGCGAGCTCGGGGACCGGCGCGATGCCGTAGACGCCGATGCCCGCGCGCACGAGGTCGTAGCGCGCGGAGGGGAACGCCAGGGCGCCCGCGGTGTTCGCCGCGTGCACGATGCCGGGCCGGTGGCCGCGGTGGGCCAACCGGGCGCGAACAGCCTCGAACGTCGCGATCTGCTCGAGCGTGTACGGGTTGTCGGGTTCGTCGGCGACCGCGAAGTGGGTCCAGAGCCCTTCGAAGCGGAGCTCTCGATGTGCGTCGATCAGCTCGGCGAGCGCGTCGGCCGTCTCGGGCGCGGCGCCGACCCGGTGCATCCCGGTGTCGACCTTGAGGTGCACCGGAAGCGGGCTCGCGTCGCGGCCGACGACCGCCTTCGCGAGTGCCTCGATGCCGGCCGCGGTGTACACGGCCGGCGTGAGCCGGGCGTCGACGACCGTGTCCGCCGCCGACGCCACCGGCTCGGAGAGCACGAGGATCGGCGCGGTGATGCCCGCCTCGCGCAGCTCGACGCCTTCCTCGACCAGCGCGACACCGAGCATCGCGGCGCCGGCCTCGACCGCGGCCCGTGCGGACGCCACGGCACCGTGCCCGTACCCGTCGGCCTTCACGACCGCGAGGACGCGCGCGGGTGCGACGACCCGGCGCAGCTCCTCGACGTTCGCCCGGAGCGCCGCGAGGTCGACCTCCGCCCATACCGGGCGCAGCTCGGTCACCCGCGCCCGCTCGCGTCACGGCTCACGTCGTCCGGGCGATGAACCGGACGATGTCGGAACGGGCGACGAGCCCGACCACTCGACCGTCGTCGACGACGGGCACGTGGGTGACGTCGCTCTCGTGCATGAGCGTGGCAACGTCTTCGAGGGTGGCATCCGCCGATACGGTCGTGGGCTCGGCGTCCATGACCTCGCCCACGGTCGCTCCCGCCAGCTTCTTGAGCTCGTGCTCGAAGCGACGCATGCTGCCGGGAAGCGGCACCGACGTGCCGAGGAGCATGAGGTACGTGGGCACGTGCACGCGTGCCTCGGAGGCGATCAGGTCTTCGTCGCGCAGGAGCCCGACGAGCGCCCCGGACGCGTCGACGACCGGCATCGCGCCGTAGCGCCCCTCGGCGAGGGCGTCGGCCGCCTCGGCGATCGGCTGGTCGGGGCGCAGGGTGGCGACGTCTCGGGTCATCACATCGCGGACCTGGGTGCTGCTCGGCATGCTCAATCCTCGTTCGGGTCGGAAAGCCTTCTCAGCGTACGAGGTAGCGCCTCGATCAGGTCGCTTGCGATCAACGCGGGCGCACTGCCGGCCTCGGTGGCGGCCCGGCCGTGGATCCACGCGGCCGCCGCGGCCGCCTCGAACGGCGGGG
>DAIQOP010000063.1:0-16572 GCA_036787815.1 Actinomycetota bacterium | reverse complement strand
CTGCTGCCTCCCGTAGGAGTCTGGGCCGTGTCTCAGTCCCAGTGTGGCTGGTCGTCCTCTCAGACCAGCTACCCGTCGTCGCCTTGGTGGGCCGTTACCTCACCAACAAGCTGATAGGCCGCGAGCCCATCCCGAAGCGGAATCCATTTCTTCGTCCAGCCATGCGGCCGGAAGAAGGTATCCGGTATTAGCACCGGTTTCCCGGTGTTATCCCAGTCTTCGGGGCAGGTTGCTCACGTGTTACGCACCCGTTCGCCACTTTCCACCGGGGCAAGCCCCGGCTTCACGTTCGACTTGCATGTGTTAAGCGCGCCGCCAGCGTTCGTCCTGAGCCAGGATCAAACTCTCCGTTGAGATCATTGAAGTGCCTTCCGCGAACTTGTCCGAACGCGTCGTGCCCTTCGATCTTTTCAGAGTCGCCGGCCGGGCAACTGACGCCCTTCCGGCAACAAAGCACCTCGGATGGAGATTGAGGTGCGGAATCGAGGTGGTGATGATCGCTCATCACCAGCACTGGCTTTTGGCATTCACTGCTCTGTTGTCAAGGAACGGTTCCCGACAGGCGCGCACACTCGGTGCGAACGCATCGGAGACACGCACCGCCGGCACAAACGCTGGACGTGCCTGCGCACGCTGCCGGAGGTGGTGGTGTCAATCGCCCTTCATCGGCTCGCAGGCCGGTGGAGGGGCGAAGAATCATCCTAGGCACGGCCCCCGCGGCTGTCAAACCGTGGAACCCGCCCCCGGACGCCCGATGCGGACGTTCCGGATGTCCCTGCGGGCACTCTAGTCGGCAGCCGTCACGCCGGTGTGACGATGCGGGCCCATTTTCGCTTCCCGACCTGGATCGTCGTCCCCCACCACTGTGGCACCGCGCGCACCACGTCGTCGGTCACGACCTCGGCGTCGACGCGCACCGCACCCTCGGCGACGCGGCGAACCGCCTCCCGGTTCGAGGCGGCCAGGCCGGCGATGGTGAGCAGCCGGCTGAGCCGGAGCGCGCCGTCGGATGCCCCGTCGGCCGCGGTCTCGGCGAGCGCCACCTCGGGGATCTCGCGTGGTGCGGCGTGCTCGCGAAACACACGGTCGAAGTCTGATTGCGCCTGATCGCCGGCGCCGGCGCCGTGGTAGAGGTCGCAGACGGTGCGGGCGAGCAGGCGCTTCGCGTCGCGCGGGCCGAGCGTGCCGTCGCCCATGTGGGCGACGGCCTCGTCGATCAGCGGCTGCGTCCACGCCGTCGCGTACTGCAGGTAGGTCGGGATGAGCCGGTCGGGGATCGACATCAGCTTGCCGAACTGCTCGGCGGGCGGTTCGGCGAGCCCCACGAAGTTCCCGAGCGATTTCGACATCTTCGGGCCGCCCGAGATCCCCTCGAGCAGCGGGGTGGTGATGACCACCTGCTGCTCCTGGCCCTCCTGCTGCTGGAGCTGGCGGCCGACGAGCAGGTTGAAGAGCTGGTCGGTCCCGCCGAGCTCGATGTCGGCCTCGATCATCACCGAGTCCCAGCCCTGGAAGAGCGGGTACAGGAACTCGGTGACCGAGATCGGCTCGCCTTTGGCGAAGCGGTTCGCGAAGTCGTCGCGCTCGAGCATGCGGGCGACCGTCGAGCGTGAGGTGAGCTCGAGCACCTCCTCGATGCTCATGACGTCGAGCCACTCGGAGTTGCGCCGCAGCTCCAGCCGCGACGGATCGGGGTCGACGATGCGGGTGAGCTGCTCGACGTAGGTGGCGGCGGCCTCGTCGACCTGCGCCCTCGAGAGCCGGGGCCGGGTGGCCGAGCGGCCGGAGGGATCACCGACGCGGGCGGTGAAGTCGCCCAAGATGAGGACGGCGACGTGCCCGGCGTCCTGGAACCGGCGCAGCGTGCGCAGCACGACCGCGTGGCCGAGATGGAGGTCGGAGGCGGTGGGATCGAGCCCGAGCTTCACCCGCAGGCGGCGCCCGGTGGCGAGCTTGCCGGCGAGCTCACCCGGCGTGAACACGTCGATCGCGCCCTGGGTGAGCACACCCAGCTCGGGTTCCGTGGCCGCCGACATGGGACGCCAGGCTACCCCGCTCTCCCCCTTGTGTTGCTGGTGAGCGACAATGGTGCCGATGTGACTCGTGTGACCGCGTCCACCCGGCTCCGCCGCCTCGGACTCCCGAGGCCCGTCGTCGCGCTCGCGATCGCGCTCGCCCTCGGCGCGACCGCGTGCAGCTACACCGCGAATCTCGACCGGCTCACCTCGGCCACCTCCGATCAGTCGTCGGTCGTGCTGGCCGCCGACGGCAGCGTGCTCGCCCGGCTCGACGCCGGCGTGAACCGCACCGACGTGCCGCTGGCCCGGGTGTCGGCCGCGATGCAGCACGCGGTCGTCGCGATCGAGGATCACCGCTTCTTCGAACATTCGGGTGTCGACCTCCGGGCGATGGTCCGGGCGCTGCGCACCGACCTCGACAAGGGCGAGATCGCGCAGGGCGGATCCACGATCACCCAGCAGTACGTCCGCAACGTGATGCTCGGCGATCGCCAGACCGTGCACCGCAAGCTCCGCGAGATCGCCCTCGCCGTGCAGCTCGAGCGCCGCTTCACGAAGCGCCAGATCCTCGAGCGCTACCTCAATCTCGTCTACTTCGGCAACGGCGCGTACGGCGTGCAGAGCGCGGCGCTGCGCTACTTCGCGACACCGGCGCGCTCACTCACCCTGACGCAGAGCGCCATGCTCGCCGGGCTGATCCAGGCACCCGAGGGGTACAACCCGTTCGTCGTGCCGCAGGTCGCGCTGCAGCGGCGCAACGAGGTGCTCGACGCGATGGCGCGCTACGGCTACGCGACGAAGGCGGCGGTCGACTCGGCGCGTGCGCAGCCGCTCGGCCTCCGTCCGCGCGCCGACGACCGGCACATCCGGGCCCCGTACTTCGTGTCGCAGGTGGAGCGGTTCGTGCTCTCGCACCGCGAGTTCGGCGCGACCGTCGACGAGCGCCGCCATCTGCTGTTCACCGGCGGGCTCGTCATCCACACGACGCTCGATCCGAACCGCCAGCAACTGGCCGAATCGGCGCTCGACCACGTGCTCGTCGACCCGGTCCACGATCCGGCCGGCGCGCTCGTGTCGATCGAGCCCACGACCGGGCACGTGGTCGCCTACGTCGGTGGGCACGACTTCTACGGCGCGGCCCCCTACGCGCAGTTCGACCTCGCGAGCCAGGGGCGGCGCCAGGCGGGCTCCGCGTTCAAGCCGTTCGTGCTCGCCACCGCGCTCATCGAGCACGTTCCCCTCGACCGCACCTACCCCGCCCCCGCCCAGCTCACCATCGACACGCCGGGTCAGGCACCGTGGGTGCTGCACAACTACGACGGCAAGGGTGGCGGACCGACCAACCTCGTCGACGCGACCGTGCACTCGATCAACACCGTCTACGCGCAGCTGATCCAGGACGTCGGGCCGAAACCGGTCGTGGAGCTCGCGTCGCGCCTCGGCATCAGGTCGCCGCTCACGCCGTACCTGTCGACGGCGATCGGTTCGAACGCGGTGAGCGTGCTCGACATGGCCTCCGCGTACACGAGCTTCGCGGCCGACGGCCTTCACCACGACCCCGTCTTCGTCACCACGGTGCTGGAACCGAACGGCACGATCCTCTACGACTCGACGCCCTCCGCGCACCGGGTGCTCTCCGCGTCGATCGCGCGCGAGGTGAACCAGGTGTTGCAGCAGGTCGTGAGCCGCGGCACCGGGGTGAACGCGCGCATCGGCCGCCCGGTCGCAGGGAAGACGGGAACCGGCGAGCAGTGGCGCGACGCCTGGTTCGTGGGCTCGACGCCGCAGCTGACGACCGCGGTCTGGGTCGGGTTCCCGCAGTCGGAACGATCGATGGTGCCTCCGCTCACGCGCGAGAAGGTGACCGGCGGCACGTGGCCCGCGCAGATCTGGGGGCTCTATGCGGGCGCCGCGCTCGCGGAGACTCCGATCGTGCAGTTCCCCGCGCCGGCACCGGGCGCGGGCAACGCGGAGCTGCCGAGCCCCCCGATCGCGAACGTGGTCGGCATGCCGTTCGCCGAGGCCCAGCAGGTGCTCACCGACACCGGCTACCAGGCCGTGCGCCGCGGTGTGCCGAGCCGCGACTATCCGCCGGGGATCGTCGTCGCACAGAATCCGCCCGGGAGAACGGTGTCGAGCCGCGGCGCCGTCGTCACGCTCGACGTCGCGAGCGGTCCGCCCACGCGTGAGGTCGTTCCGGCCGTGCTCGGCCTGCTCTCGGACCAGGCGAAGGCCGCCGCGAACGCGCACTCCCTCGACATACAGATCATCGTCGCCGGCGAGCCCCCACCGGGCTCGCCGGCACGAGCGGGCCGCGTGTGGAAGCAATCACCGGTCGCGGGCACCTCGGCCGACGAGGGATCCACCGTGACGGTGTGGATCAACCCGTCGGGAACCAACTGACCCGACCCCGCCAGGGGTCTGCAGCGCGCGCTCGATCTCGGCGCGGCGGTGCTCCTGGTTCGCTCAGCACGGCCCCGGTCGTCGCGGGCGCGTCCGACGACCGGCGGGCGGTCCGGCCGGGCGCGAGAGATTCGGTTCACCGACAACGGCGTAGCGCCACGCGAGGTCGTCGCCCCGACCGGTGCCGAGGCCGATGCGCGTCGAGACTCCGGGCCGGTCGGGTGGCGCGGTGCCGTCGTCGACGATGCGCAGCTCGCCCTTCACGATGTCGGCACCGTCGAGCGCTCGGTCGATGCCGAAGGCCTGAGCGAGGCGCGCCGGCCCCGAGCAGAGATCGCGATCGCGGCGTGCCGCGATCCGCCGCGATCGCATCACGTCGAGCCCGGTAAGCGGCGCCGCGGCCCGCAACAACACCGCGTGCGGGTGCTCGGCCGGGCCACACACCGCGTTCACGCACCAGTGCATGCCGTAGGTGAAGTACACGTACCAGTGGCCGGGCGGGCCGAACATCGTGGCGTTGCGCGCGGTCGGCCCGCGGAACGCGTGGCTCCCCGGATCGTCGGCACCGCAATACGCCTCGACCTCGACGATGCGCGCCGCGAGTCGCGCGTCGCCCCGGCCGGCGACGAGCACCTTGTTCAGGAGCGCGGGCGCCACGACCCGCGCGTCGCGGTCGTAGAACGCGCGCGGGAGCGTGCGCCCGCGCGTCACTGCCTGCCCGGCCGCCTGCTCACGGCGCGAGCCAGGCGCGCTGCTCCCCCAGCCGATGACGGGCCAGGTCGAGCTGCGCCACGACGGACCTCGGGCCCGCACCGCCCGGCGTGGTGCGCCGGTGCACCCCCGCACCGGGGGCCAGCAACGGCAGCGCTTCCGGGCCGAGTCGCGGGTCGGTCGCGACGAGCTCGTCGAACGGCACCCCGCGCTCGATCGACTGCCGCACGAGCGTGCCGACGGTCGCGTGCGCCTCACGGAACGGCACACCCGCCCGCACGAGGTGCTCGGCCAGATCGGTCGCCGAGGTCATCGAGCTGTCGGCCGCGGCCGCCATGCGCTCACCGACGAAGACGACGCTGTCGAGCAACCCGCTCAACGCGCGCAGCGACAAGCCGCACGTGTCGAGCGCGTCGAACAGGGGCTCCTTGTCCTCCTGCAGATCACGGTTGTACGCGAGCGGCAGACCCTTGAGCGTGGTGAGGAAGCCGACGAGATCGCCGATCACGCGGCCGGCCTTGCCCCGCGCGAGCTCGGCGATGTCGGGATTCTTCTTCTGCGGCAACATCGACGAGCCGGTGGAGTACGCGTCGGGGAGCCGGATGAACCCGAACTCCTCGGTCGCCCACAACACGATCTCCTCGCCGATGCGCGAGAGATGGGTCTGCGTGAGCGCGGCGACGAACAGCGCCTCGGCCACGAAGTCGCGATCGGACACCGCGTCGAGGGAGTTCTCGAACGGTCGCGAGAACCCGAGCTCGGCCGCGACCTCGACCGGATCGAGCGGGAGGCTCGAACCGGCGAGCGCGCCCGCGCCGAGCGGCGACACGGACGCTCGCTCGAGGGCGTCGCGCCAGCGGTCGACGTCGCGGCTCAGGGCCCAGAAGTGCGCGAGCAGGTGGTGCGAGAGCATCACCGGTTGGGCGCGTTGGAGGTGCGTGTAGCCGGGAAGGTAGGTATCGCCCGCGTCTTCGGCCCGGCGCAGCAGCACCTCCTGCAGGACCGTGATCCGCTCGACCTGCTCGCGGCCGGCACGGCGGAGGAACAGCCGCAGGTCGAGCGCGACCTGGTCGTTGCGGCTGCGACCGGTGTGGAGCTTCGCGCCTGCCGGGCCGGCCAGATCGGTGACGCGGCGCTCGATGGCCGTGTGGATGTCTTCGTCGGTCGGGACGAACACGAACTCACCCGACTCGAGCTCGGTCTCGATACGGTCGAGCGCCGCGACGATGAGCGCGCGCTCGTCGTCGTCGAGGAGCCCGACGTGGGCGAGCATGCCGACGTGTGCGCGCGAGCCGAGGAGGTCGTCGGGGGCGAGGCGCACGTCGAACGGCAGACTCACCGTGAACGCGAGCAGCTCGTCGGACGGCGCCTCGGCGAAGCGGCCGTGCCACAGCGTGCGCCCGCTCCCCGCGGGACCCTCGACGTTGGTCATCGCGATCCCGCGTCCGCCGACCCGGGGCCCTGTCGCCGCGACCAGGTCTCGACCGACAGGCCCCACAGCCGCACGAAGCCCGCGGAGTCCTCGTGACGGAAGGAATCCTCGGCGTCGTAGGTCGCGAGGTCGTGGTCGTAGAGGCCGCGCGGCGCGCGCCGGCCGGCCGGGTCGCACCGGCCCGCCTCGAGCCGCATCCTGACCTCGCCGGTGACGTGCTGCTGGGTCGACACCATGAACGCGTCGAGCGCCCGCATCAACGGCGAGTGCCACAGGCCGTCGTAGATGAGCTCGGCGGTGCGGATCTCGAGGCGCTGCTTCTCGCGCGCGACGTCACGCTCGAGCGTGACCGCCTCGAGGTCGCGGTGCGCGGCGATCAGCGCCAGCGCGGCCGGGCACTCGTAGACCTCACGGCTCTTGATACCGACCCGACGGTTCTCGACCATGTCGATGCGGCCGAATCCGTACGCGCCCACCATCGGTCCGAGGCGCTCGATGAGATCGACGAACCCGATGCGCGTGCCGTCGAGCGCGACGGGGACTCCGCGGTCGAACTCGAGGACGAACTCGCGCGTGTCGCGGGGCGCGTCGCGCGGGTGCACGGTGAGTGTGTACGGCTCCTCGGGCGCGGCGGACCACGGGTTCTCGATGACGCCGCACTCGATGGCGCGTCCCCACATGTTCTCGTCGATCGAGTAGAGCTTCTCCTTGGTCGCCCCGATCGGGATCTCCCACTTCGCCGCAAGGTCGACGCAGTCGGCCCGACTGAGGCCCCACATCCGAGCGGGCGCGAGCACCTCGAGATCGGGGGCCAACGCGCGCGTCGACACCTCGAAGCGCACCTGGTCGTTGCCCTTCCCGGTGCAACCGTGCCCCACCGCGTCGGCGCCGTGGCGCCGGGCCGACGCGACGAGGTGCTCGACGATGATCGGGCGCGACAGCGCGGAGACCAGCGGATACTTGCCCTCGTAGAGCGCGTTGGCGCGCAGCGCGGGGACGAGGATGTCGTTCGCGTACTCCTCGCGCGCGTCGATCACCTCGACCTCGACCGCGCCCGCCGCGACCGCGCGCTCGCGGATGATCGCTTCTTCGCCGTGCGCCAGCTGCCCGACGTCGACGGCACACGCGATGACCTCGACACCCAACTCTTCCCGCAGCCACCTGACGGCGACGGAGGTGTCGAGCCCACCCGAGTAGGCCAGCACCACTCGCTTTGCCACGATCGGTCCTCTTCTCTTGGTCTGTTGGTCGGTTACAGGCCGGCGAGCTCGGCGAGCTGCGCCGCGACGGATGCGCCGCTCACGGACTCGGCGCACACGAGCAACAGTGTGTCGTCGCCGGCGACGGTCCCCAGCACTCCGGCCACTCCGGCCCGGTCGACCGCGGACGCGACCACGTGGGCGCTGCCGGGCGGGGTGCGGAGCACGACGAGGTTGTGGCTGTGCGACACCTCGACGACGAACTCCCCCATCAACCGGCGGAGGTGGTCGTCGGTGCCGGTGAGCCGCTCCTTCGTGTACTCGGGGATCGCGTAGGCCATGGCGCCACCGGGGATCCGGACCTTCACGGCACCGATGTCCTCGAGGTCGCGGCTCACGGTGGCCTGGGTGGCGACGACGCCCTCGGCCTCAAGCAGCTGCACCAGCTGGGCCTGGCTCGACACCGGTTGCTCCTCGAGCACCCGCAGGATGCGGTGCTGACGCTGCGGCTTCCCGAGAGTCGCCATGCTCACGCCTCCTCGAAGAGATCGGCGAGCAATGCGCGCGCTGCATGGAGCCGGTTCGCGGCCTGGGGCCACACGAGCGAGGCGGGCCCGTCGATGACGCTCGCCGAGACCTCTTCGCCGCGATGCGCCGGCAGGCAGTGCAGGAAGCACGCGCCGGGATTCGCCGCCGCGAGCAACGCGTCGTCGACGGTGTACGCCGCGAACATCGCGTTGCGCGCCGCGCGTTCGTCCTCTTGGCCCATCGACGTCCACACGTCGGTGTAGAGGGCATCGGCGCCGCGCACGGCGTCGTACGGGTCGGTCAGCTGCTCGACGGTACCGCCGAGGTTGCGGGCATGGTCGATCACCGCATCCGGGAGCTCGTATCCGTGGGGCGATGCGACCACGAGCTCGAGCCCGCAGAGTGCGGCACCGTACGCGAGCGACGCCGCGACGTTGTTGCCGTCGCCGATGAACGCGACCCGACGCCCTTCGAGCCCGCCGAGATGGTCGCGGAGGGTCAGCAGGTCGGCGAGCGCCTGGAGCGGATGCGCTCGATCGGAGAGGAGGTTGACGATCGGCACGTCGACCGCGGCGGTCATCGCGACGAGGTTCTCGTGGTCGAAGACGCGAGCCGCGATCACGGCGCAGTAGCACGCGAGCGTGCGGGCGACGTCGGCGACCGACTCGCGCTTGCCCATCTGCACCTCGTCGGCGTGCAGGATCACCGGATGGCCGCCGAGCTCGACGACGGCCATCTCGAACGACGTGCGCGTGCGGGCCGAGGGCTTCTCGAACACCGCGGCCACGCCGAGACCGGCGAGCACCTGCGGCACCGCATGCGGGTCGGAGCGGCCGAGCGCGGCCCGGTCGAGGATCCGCGTGAGCCGGGCGGGATCGAGCTCGTCGACGTCGAGCAGGTTGCGGGTCATGAGCGTTCCTCCGGTTGCGCGCCGGACCGATCGGCCAGCACTCGGCCGATGATCGCGACGGCTTCGTCGATCTCGGCGTTCGAGACGGTCAGGGGCGGCGCGAAGCGCAGTGCGCTCGGTGTCACCGCGTTGACCACGACACCCGCGGCGAGGCACGCACGCGTGACCTCGGCGGCGTCGTAGCCGGCCCGCAGCTCGGCGGCGAGCAGGAGCCCGACCCCCCGCACGGCCGCGACCTCGGGAAGCGCCTCCAGCGCGGTCGTGAGGTGCGCACCCGCGCTGCGGGCCCGCGCCGGCGCGTCGATCGCCTCCATCTCGGTGAGCACGGCGCGCGCCGCACTCGCCGCGAGGGGTTGCCCGCCGAAGGTCGTGGCGTGATCGCCGGGCTGGAAGGCCGCCGCGATCTCGTGGCGCGCCCAGCAGGCTCCGATCGGCATGCCGTTGCCCAGTGCCTTGGCCACGGTGACGACGTCGGGAGCGATACCGGCGTGCTCGAACGCGAACCAGCGGCCGGTGCGGCCCAAGCCGGTCTGGACCTCGTCGACGATCAGCAGCACCTCGCGCTCGTCGCAGAGGCGCCGGACCTCGCGCAGGTACTCGGCGGGCGCGGGTTGCACGCCGCCTTCGCCCTGCACCGCCTCGAGCAGCACGGCGCAGACGCGGTCGTCGAGCGCGACCGCGAGCGCGTCGAGATCGGCGAACGCGACCTGGCGGAAGCCCGACGGCAGGGGCTGGAACGTCTCCTGCTTCTGCGGCTGCCCGGTTGCCGCGAGCGTGGCGAGCGTGCGCCCGTGGAACGAGCCGTAGGCCGAGACCACATGGAAGCGCTCCGGGCCACCGTGCAGCTGCCCGTAGCGGCGCGCGAGCTTGATCGCGCACTCGTTGGCCTCGGCTCCGGAGTTCACGAAGAAGCAGCGGCCACCGCCGCCGAGCAGGCCGTCGAGTGCCGCGGCCAGCGGGGCCTGATGCTCGGTGTGGAACAGGTTCGACACGTGCAGGAGCTTCGAGGCCTGCTCGGAGATCGCCGCGGCGACCGCGGGGTGTGCGTGCCCGAGGGAGGTGACCGCGAGGCCCGAGAGGAAGTCGAGGTAGCGCCGGCCGTCGGCGTCGAACAGCTCGGTGCCGCTCCCGCGCACGAACTCGACCGGGAACCGGCCGTAGGTGCCCATCACGTACTCGGCGTCGAGCGCCATCACGGTCATGGCGTCACCATCGTGCCGACACCTTCGCGGGTGAAGAACTCGAGGAGCAGCGCGTGCGGGAGCCGGCCGTCGAGCACGTGGGCCCGCGCGACCCCGCCGCGCAGCGCGGCGATGCACGACTCCACCTTGGGGATCATCCCGTCCTGCACCGCACCGGTGGCGAGCAGCCGTTCGAGGCCCGCGATGTCGATGCGCGACATCAACGACGTTTCGTCGGGCCACCGTTCGTAGAGGCCGGCGACGTCGGTGAGGTACACCAGCTTCTCGGCGTCGAGCGCGGACGCGATCGCCGCCGCGACCGTGTCGGCGTTGACGTTGTAGGCCTGCCCGGCCTCGTCGACACCGATGGTCGCGATCACCGGGATCAGCTCCTCGCGGAGCAAACGCGTGATGATCGTGGGGTCGACGACGTCGATGTCGCCGACGAACCCGAGCGCGGGATCGCGCGCGGTCACGCGCAGCAATCCGGCGTCTTCGCCCGAGAGGCCGACGGCGTACGAGCCGTGGCGGTTCACCGACGCGACGATCTCGCGGTTCACCTTGCCGACGAGCACCATGCGCACGATGTCGACCGTCTCGGCGTCGGTGACGCGCTGGCCGTTGACGAACTCGGGTTCCTTGCCGAGCCGGCGCATGAGGTCGGTGATCTGCGGGCCGCCACCGTGCACCACGACCGGCTGGAGCCCGACCAGACGCATGAGCACCACATCGGTGGCGAACAGCTCCGCGAGCGCGGGATCGTCCATCGCGTGGCCGCCGTACTTGACGACGACCACCTTGCCCGCGAACTCACGGATGTACGGCAGCGCGTCGGCAAGGATCGCGGCCTTGGCGCCGGCGTCGGCGAGCCGGGTCTGGGCCTCCGTGAGGGTCGGGGACGGTGCGGTCACGAGGTCCTCATGTTCTCGGCGATGTACGCGGGCGAGAGGTCGGTGGTGAGCACGGTCGCCTCGCCGTGGCCGAGGTGCAGCTCCGAACGCACGGTGAGCTCGCGGGCCGCCATGACGGCCGCCAGCGCGCCGACGTCGTGCGCGCACGCGATCCCGTCGCGGCACACCGTGATACCGCCGTACTCGATGTCGATGCGCTCCGGATCGCAGTACGCGCCGCTCGCGCCGATCTCCGACAGCACGCGGCCCCAGTAGGGGTCGGCACCGAAGAGCGAGCACTGGACGAGCTGCGACGCGGCGATCGCCCGTGCCGCGATCACGGCCTCGGCATCGGAAGGCGCGCCGCTGACGACGATGCGGACGAACTTGGTGGCACCTTCCGCGTCGCGCGCCATCTGCTCCGCGAGCGACGCGCACACCTCGCCCATCGCGTCGGTGAGATCGCGCACCGCCTGACGCGAGTCGTCGACGAGGCCGCTACCGGCCTGCCCGGACGCGAGCACGGCAACCGTGTCGTTCGTGCTCCGGCAGCCGTCGACGCAGAGCCGGTCGAAGCTCGTGCGCACCGCGTCGGCGAGCGCCCGGCGCAGCACCGCGGACCCGACCCGCGCGTCGGTCGTCAGGACGGCGAGCATCGTGGCCATCGCCGGCGAGAGCATCGCCGCGCCCTTCGCCATCCCGCCGACGGTCACGCGCGCCGAGCCCGACATGAAGGTGGCGATCGCTTCCTTCGACCGCGTGTCGGTGGTGAGGATCGCCGCGGCCGCAGCCGAGCCACCCGCATGATCGGCGCTCAGCGTCCGCGCGACGACCGGGATCCCACGCTCGATCGGGTCCATCACCAACGGGATGCCGATGAGCCCCGTCGAGCACACCAGCACATCGGGCGCCACCAGGCCGAGAGCATCCGCGGTGAGCTCGCACATGCGGCGCGCGTCGCGCCGGCCCTGCTCACCCGTCGCCGCGTTGGCGTTGCCACTCGAGAGCACGATCGCCGCAGCGCGCCCGTCGTCGAGATGCGCGCGGCTCACCTGCACGGGCGCGGCGCACGCGAGATTGGTCGTGAACACGGCCGCCGCGGGCACGGCTCGGTGATCGGCCGTCGCCACGATCGCGACGTCGGGGCGATCGCCGTCCTTGATACCGACCGCTCCCCCGCCCGCCACGAACCCCGCCGCCGCCGTCACGCTCACGGGTGCATTCCGACCGCGGGGAGGCCGAGGGCCTCGGGGAGGCCCAGCAACAGGTTCGCATTCTGGATCGCCTGGCCCGACGCGCCCTTCACGAGGTTGTCTTCGGCCGCGAGCGCGACGACCGTGCCCGTGCGCTCGTCGAACCGCACGGTGACGTGCACCGAGTTCGATCCCGTCGTGGCCTTCGTGTGCGGCGGCTCGTCGACGACGTGGACGAACGCCTCGCCGGCGTACCAGTCGCGGTAATGGTCGAGGAGACCGGCGCTCGACAGCCCGCTCGTGGCCGGCCGTGCGTAACAGGTGGCGAGGATGCCGCGCGTCATCGGGACGAGGTGCGGGGTGAACAGCACCGACACCGGTGCGCCGCCGACGTGGGCGAGCGCCTGCTCCATCTCCGCGGTGTGGCGGTGGTTGAGCAACGAGTAGGCGGAGACGTCTTCGTTCGCCTCGCTGTAGAGGCTCGCCGCCTTCAGGGCCCGACCGGCACCCGACACGCCCGAGACCGCGTCGGCCACGATCCCGACCGGTGCAACGAGCCCCGCGCCGATCAACGGAGCGAGGGCCAGGCTCACGGCGGTCGGGTAGCAGCCGGGGTTGGCAACGTGCCGCGCGCCGACCAGATCGGGGCGGTAGAGCTCGACGAGCCCGTACGCGAAATCGTCGAGGAGCGCGGGTGCGGTGTGTTGCTCCCCGTACCAGTGCTCGTAGCGGTCGGCCGGCAGCCGGAAGTCGGCACCGATGTCGACGACGTGTGCAGCCTGCGCGAGCACCGCCGCGGCGACCCGCTGGGACTCGCCGTGCGGGAGGGCCAGGAACACGACGTCGAGACCGGCCAGATCGGCCGGGTCGAGCTTCGCGAGCTGGAGGCCGCCGTAGGCCGGAGCCAGCGACGGGTACAGCTCCCCGACCGTGACCCCGGCGTTCGAGTCGGCCGTGACGTGCACGGCGTCGATCTCCGGGTGCCCCGCGAGCAACCGCAACAGCTCCGCGCCCGTATACCCTGACGCCCCGACAACCCCGGCTCGATACGCCATGGTGCATATCATACAGATGACTGCATAGATATGTCGATCGCATTCTCGGAGCTCGCTCCCGGCATGGCCCTCGAGCCCTTCACGCTGGCGATCTCGGCCGCGGCCAACGACCGCTACTGGGAGGGTGCCGGCGTCGACCACCCGTTGCGGCGGGCCGGTGCGCTCTACCCGCTGATCGCGGCGAACCTCACGATCCTCACCTTCGGACGCCTGTGCGCCGAGGCGATGATCCAGACCCGTCAGCGGCTGGCGTGCCACCGGCGGGGCGATGCACCCGCGACCCTGCGCACGACCGGTTCGATCACCGAGCGCTACGAGCGCCGGGGCCGCGCGTACGTCGTGGTCGAGACGACGGTGGCGCTCGACGACGGTCCGGCCGCCGGTGCGCCGTTGTGGTCGTCGACCGTCGTCTTCACGCCGGCTGCCACCCTCCGTGCGCCCACGCGTGGAGGCGCGTCGTGAGCGAGCCCCGCCGGCGCAGCCTGCACGTGACGGAAGATCTCGTACGGCGTTACTCGCGCCGCGGCAACTTCCACAGCGAGCCCGACACCGCCGACTCCCTCGGATTGCCCGGGTTGGTGGCGCAGGGCACGCAGGTGACGGGGCCGGCCTATGGCCTCCTGCTCGATGCGTGGGGCGAGGAGTTCCTCGCGTCGGGCGAGCTCGACGTCCGCTTCGTCGGCATGACCCTCGCCGGCGAGACCGTCACCGCCACGGTCACGATAAACCCTGACTCGAGCGCGGTCCTGGAAGTTGCCGACGACGACCGGGGGGAGCCGGTCGTCGTCGGTCTCGCACGCCTCGGTTCGGGCCTCAGCTTCCCTTGCTGACCGTCACTGCGGCCGTGGTGATCGGCGTCGTGGTGGCGGTCGTGGAAGCCGTGGTCGACTTGGTCGACTTGGTCGTCGACCCGGTCGCCGAGGCGTTGATCGCGTTGGTCGCCTGCGTCGCCGCCGCCTGCGCGGTGGCAGCTGCGGTCGCGGCCTTCGAGGCGGCCGACGTGGCTGCGTTGATCCCGAGGCCGCCGGTGAACGCGGCGACCGCGACGAGGCTGGCGATCAGGGTGACGTGACGCGCACCCTGGGCGGCATGCGCACGCGGGGCCTTCGTACCGCCGCCCGCGCGCGCGGCGCGCTTGGCGTTGAGGGCGGCGATCCGGTCGGCGGAGGTCGACTCGACGGGATTGGTGGGGTTCTGGTCTTCGTTCATGGTCACAGGATGCGCTCCCCGGCTCGGGGCCGGCTGCGAGCTTCCTGTGAGGTTCCTGCGAACCCTGAACGGCGCTCCGGAGCGGTCAGTCGGCGCCGGTAGGGACGACCAGGCGTGCCGTCAACGCGGCGCGGACCGGATCGGGGATCACGAACGGTTGGTTGAGCCCGGGCGCGACCGCGCAGTACGTGATCGTGGCCCGGCACGCATCGCGTCCCTCCACCGACGCCCGGTACGACAGGTCGAACGACTTGCTGCCGATGCGGCTGGGTGCGACGGCAATGTCGATCCAGTCGTCGAACCCCGCCGGGCCGCTCCATTCGACGACCGCCTTCACGAGCATGACGTCGAACTCCTTGATCCAGAATCCCGGTGCGAAGCCGAGTGACGACATGAACCGCGTGCACGAGTCGTCGAAGTACGTGAGCCAGTGCGCGTTGAAGACGACGCCCTGACCGTCGACCTCCGCGTAGCGCACCCGAATGCGGTGGACGAACCCGCCCTCGGTACCGCTCACGCGCGCAGCTCGGCTCCGTGCGCGGCGACGACCGCGTCGATGGCCCGCTGGCGGAGCGGCGCGAGCTCGGCGTCGGTGAGCGTGCGATCGGGGGCGCGGAACCGCAGCGAGAACGCGATGCTCACCCGGCCGGCGCCGATCGCGTCGGAGCGGAAGGTGTCGAAGACCGAGACGCTCTCGAGCAGCTCACCGCCGGTCTCGCGCAAGGTGCGGAGCACGTCGCCCGCGGGCACCGTGTCGGCCACCACGAACGCGAGGTCGAGGCCGGAGCTCGGAAAGCGCGAGACGGGCTGGGCCAAGATGCTGCGCCGCGTCGCGCCCAGCACCAACCCGAGGTCGACCTCGAACGCGATCGCGCCGCCGGCAACGCCGTGATGCGCCGCGGCAGCAGGTGCGACCTGACCCACGCTGCCGACTTCGATGCCGCTCACGAGCACGCGCGCGCTCCGACCCGGATCGAAGCCCGGGCCACCCCCTGCGAGCAATCGCAGATCGGCCAACCGCAGCGCGTCGGCGAGCGCTTCGAGCCAGGCGACCGCGTCGGCCGGCTCGAGCGCGCGGTCGGAACCGAACGGTCGTTCCCGCACGCAGCCGGTTGCGGCGACGCACACATGGTCACGCTCCACGGGGAGCAGCGTTCCGAGGACCGGCGCGCCGAACACGGTGCCCATCTCGAACAGCGCAGCGTCGGTGTTGCCGCGCGCCACGTTGGTGCCGAGCGCGGCGAGCAGACCGGAGAGGAGCGCGGTCCGCAGCACCGATTCCTCGGCCCGCAGCGGATTCTCGACCTCGACGACCGCGTCGAGGGGCAACCCGGTGGCCGCGAGGTCGGCCGGTGCCACGAGCGGCAGCGTGAACGCCTCGCACAGACCTGCGCCGACCAGCACGTCGGCGACGAGGCGCCGTTCGCGTTGCTCGCGTGTGAGGCGCCCGACCGTCGGGCTCGTGGGCACGGTGCGCGCGATGTTGTTGAGACCGAAGCGCCGCCCGACCTCTTCGACGATGTCGATCTCGCGCGTGAGATCGGGTCGACTCGTGGGCGTGATCGCGACGAACGACGTGCCGGCCTCGTCGTCGATCGCGATGTCGAGTGGGACGAGCAGCTCCTTCACCGCCGCGGGCTCGAGCGTCGTGCCGAGAATCGCGTTCACGCGCACGGTGCGTACCGAGATACGCGGTCGCTCGATCGGGCTCGGGTAGACGTCGATCGTCTGCTTGACCGCTGCCGCGCCCGCCACCTGTTCGAGCAGCTCCACCGCGCGCGCCGCGCCACTCGCGGCGCCGTTCGGGTCGACGCCCCGCTCGAACCGCGCGCTCGCCTCGGAC
>DAIQOP010000062.1:0-16575 GCA_036787815.1 Actinomycetota bacterium | reverse complement strand
CCCCAAGACGCCGCTCCGGCCTAGAGGCGCAGCCTCGCCACAGCGACGCGCGCAGGCGAGCTCGACGCGAGCAACGCGGCGTCGCCGGTCACGCTCCCCGCAACACCGCCAGGCGCGCGTTCAAGGCCTCGACGCCGTAGCCGGCCTCGGGCTCGCCGATGCAGCGGACCGGCACGCGCGTGGCGTCGGTGAGCACGAGCACCGCGGTCGGGGGCCGGAGGAACGAGAAGGTGCCGACGCGTTCCGCGGGCACGAAGTGGTCGGCCTCAGCGAGCGGCACGAGCCTGGAGGCCTGCGGGTAGTTGCGGATCTCGACGCCGGCCGGGGTGATGCGCAGGGTGCTCAGCCGCACGAACAGGAACGACGCGACCATCGCCGATCCGATGAGGATGACCGGGAGCAATACGAGCCAGCCCAACGCCGCCACTTCCTCCGCGATGCCGCGGCCCGGGCGGGTCGCGTCCCGGGAGACGGTAGGCGACTACTGATACGCGTTGTACAGGAGGTTGTACATCTCCTGCGAGGTCGCGTGGATCGGCGGGACGTACCAGCCACCGGGCTTGCTGATGCCGATCTCGAGGTGCGGACCGCTCGAGTTCCCGACGATGCCGCACCCGACGTGCGTGATCGGCTGCCCCGCGCTCACGTGGGCTCCGACCGCGACGAGGTCGCCGAGCGTGTGCCCGTAGTAGATGTAACGGCCCGCGAGCGGACCGGCGTCGACGCGGAGCACCGGCACGTCGGGACCGAACCCGTTGATGCCTTCCTGCACGATGGTTCCCGACGCGCTCGCCACGATCACCGCTTGGGCTCCACAGACGCTGGGCCACGGCGAGATGTCGACGCCCGCATCCTGGCTCCACCACTGCGGCGGGGAGACGAGCGACTTCTTCTGGTACGGGAACACGATCGACGCGCCGCCCGTATAGGGCCGGGTCGCGGAGCCGTAGAAGTGGCCGTCGCCGAAGCCGACGATGTCGCCGTCGTTGCTGAACATCCAGTAGCCAAGACCGGTACCGCTGCTCGACATGCCCACGATCGGGTGTGCGCGCGCCGCGCCTCCGAGGGAGCCGCGGAACCGCGCGTCGCCGAAGCTGAAGATGCCACCATCGCTCGCGACGAGCCAATAGCCCTTGCCCGTCGGCGTCGGGGCCATGCCGTTGATGGGTTGGTTGAGGTGGATCGCACCCGTGGAACCGAAGAAGCTCGCGTCGCCGAAGCTGAAGATCCCGCCGTCGGTTGCGACGAGCCAATAGCCGTTGCCCGACGGTGTCGCGGCCATGCCGACGATCGGCCGGTTGAGGTGCAGCCCGCCGGTCGAACCGAAGAACCGCGCGTCGCCGAAGCTGAAGATCCCGCCGTCGCCGGCGATCAACCAGTAGCCCTTGCCGGTCGTGGTCGTCGCCATACCGACGATCGGACGCCACAAGGCGCGGCCGTGCATCGATCCGTACGAACCCGCCGCACCGAATGCCGCGACACTGCCGTCGGCTGCGAACTCCCAGTAGCCGGTGTCGTCGGGCCGGGCGGCGAATCCGCGCACCGCGCCGACGATCGCATCTCCGCCACTACGCCCGAACGTGCGCGCATCGCCGAAGCCCCTGACGGCGCCGGCCGCGGTGACACCCCAGTATCCGTGTCCGCCCGCGGTCGCCGCGCCGGCCACGTAGACCGACGACGACACCGCACCGGCCGGCATCGAACCGAACGGACCGACGATCAGGCCCGTCAGCGCGCAGGCCGCGACGAAGACGGCGAAGTAGCGGTGCATACCGCAATGAACGGCCGTTCACCCCCCCGACCTTGAGCGATTCCGCCCCGAAAGGACGACCACATGGCGGACGAGCGCGGCGTCGTGGACGCGTCGGTGACGAGGCTGCGCACGCTGATCGAGTGGCGCTCCCCCAGCGATCTGCGAGCGCCGGCGCATCCATCGGAATGGACGATCGCGACGAGCTGCGGCGCGCCCTCCCCGGAGTCTGACCGCAGGCGCGGCACGGCCCGTAGGATCGCCCGGGATGCCCGTCGACGCCTCGAGAACCCGGGAGAAGCTCGTCGACGAGGCCGCGCGGGCCTTCGCCGCGAACGGCGTGTTCTCCGCGTCACTGATCGACATCACGCGGCGGGCCGGGCAGCGAAATCGCGGCGCGCTCCATTACCACTTCGGATCGCGCGCAGGTGTGCTCTGCGCGGTGCTCGAACGCCACGTCGACTTCCTGGCGCGACGAGAGGGTGAGCTGCTCGAGCTCGCACTGGGGGCACCCGACGACGACGTGAAGTCGGTGGTCGAGGCGATCGTGCGGCCCGCGTCCGAGTTGGCCGAGAGCGGGTGGCGGGGGCGTTGCTTCCTCGTGATCCTCGCCGAGTTGGTGGAGGAAGACCCGGACGAGCTCGACCCGGAGGTCTCCGACGCGCTCGCCCGCACCGGCGGGTACGCGGTGTACGCGCTCCTCGGTTCACGCATGGCCGACGTCGGCCCCGACGTGCGCGCCGAGCGGTTCGCGCTGGCAACGGGATTCATCCTGCGCGCGGTCGCCGATCGCGCGCGCGTGCTCGGTCGCCGGGGTCGCCGGGGCCGCCCGCAACTCGAGTACGAAGACTTCGTGCAGAACCTCGTCGCGATGGTTGCCGCCGGGATGTCGGCGCCGCTCCCGCCTCGTTGACGTAGAGAACCCCAGCAGATCTCTCTACATCCGCAGCACACCCCGGACGCGGGACAGGTGAGCCAATGGCGAACGAGGAACGCACGATGAGAGCGTGGCGCACGCACCAATACGGCCGGCCGACCGAGGTGCTCTCGCTCGACGAGGTACCAGTGCCGAACCCCGAGGCCGGCGAAGTGCGTGTGCGCGTGCACGCGATCCCGTTCAACCTCAACGACCTCGAACGGATCACCGGCGGCAACATGATGGTACGGCCGGAGTTGCCGTACAGCCCGGGCATGGAGGTGATGGGCGTCGTCGACGCGTGTGGCGAAGGTGCCGAAGGGTGGCAGGGCCGCCGCGTCGTCGCCATGCCCAAGGGTGCCAACGGCGGGTTTGCCGAGTACGCGATCTGCCCGGTCGTCTCGGCGTTCGACATGCCCGCATCGATCCCGTTGCCCGACGCGGCGGCGCTCTACTTCCCGTTCCACCTCGCGTGGCTCGGGCTCTTCGACCGCGCGGATCTACGGGCCGGCGAGAGCGTGCTCATCCACGCCGCCGCCGGAGGTTCGGGATCCGCGGCGATCCAGCTCGCGAAGCACGCGGGGGCGCGCGTGTTCGCGACGGCGGGCACCGACGCGAAGGTGCGGCTCTGTCGCGACCTCGGCGCCGACGTGGCCATCAACTACAACGACGCCGACTTCGCGCAGGTGGTGCTCGGCGAGACCTCCAACCAGGGCGTCGACGTCGTGTTCGACAACGTCGGCGAGGCGGTGATGGAGAAGTCGATGCAGTGCACCGTCTACAACGGCCGCTACGTGATGATGGGGTTCGCGTCGAACAAGGCCGTCGCCGACGAGCCGTTCATCGTGCCGCGGCGGGTGATGCTCGGGAACCTGAAGCTGTGCGGCGTGATGCTCGCCTACGCGCAGCCCGCGATGTCGGAGCTCGTGAAGACCGCGATGGGATGGAACTTCGCGCCCGAAGCGCTCGGCGAGCGGATCATGCACGAGATCGTCGAGCTGGTGCTCGCGCGGAAGGTCAAGCCGGTGATCGGCAAGACGATCGGGTTCGAGGCCATCCCCGAGGCGATCGAGGCGATGGCGAACCGGCAGACGATCGGGCGCACGATCGTGATGCTCGACGTCTGATCGATTCGCGCGAGCTCGCCGCCGCGGTCAGGAACGGATGTCTTTGCGGCGGAACCACAGGATCGCCGCGCCACCGAAGACCGCCAGATAGGCAAGCTGCACCCCGACACCCGCGATCATGTCGTGCGAGAAGCGGTTCTCGATGAACATCGACTGCCACGCATCGAGGTAGTGCGTCGGGAACCCGTAGCGGATCCGACCGAGCTGCGTGATGGCGTCGAGGATCTCGGAGACGATGTAGACGCCGACCGTCGCGCCGATCGCGCTCGTCGCCGTGTCGGTAAGAGTCGAGAAGAACGTGCCCAACGCGAGCAACGCGGTGAACCCGAACGCGACGTAGGCGGTGGAGATCGCCGAACGCACGAGCAACGTCCCGGTATCGAGCCGGAAGCTGCTGAGGCTGACCGTCTTGCCGAGCTCGACGACGCCGGGCACGGTGACCGGGTGGGCGCCGAAGATGATCACGCCCGCGATCAGCCCGGCCAGCGCCACCAGGATCGTCGCGGCCCAGATAAGCAGTCCGGCGACGATTGCCTTCGCGACCAGCAGGCGGCCACGAGGAACCGGCCGCATCAACAGGTAGCGAAGGTTGCCCCACGCGGCGTCGCCCGACACGGAATCGCCGGCGAACGTGCCCGCGATGACGATCAACAGGAACCCGCTCATCACGCTCAGCACCGCGACCGGAACCAGCAGCCCACTCTGCTGAGCGAGCCGGAACAACCCCTCGCCGCCGTCGCGCTCGGGGCGGTTGCCGTGGGCGTTGATCGCCACGACGATGAGTGTCGGGAGACCGACCAGCAGCAGCACGATCACCAGCGTGCGCGTGCGGCGGGCGGCCTTGGTGAGCTCGGTGCGCAGCAGCGCGATCACTGCGGCACCCCTGTGCCGCTCACGGCATCGACCGGCGCCGCACCGGGTTGCGGCAGGTCGGGCTTCGGAGCGGCGAGGAGCTCGAGGAACGCGTCTTCGAGTCGTTGCGTCGCCATGATCGTCTCGAGCCGGAAGCCCGCGCCGGTGAGCGCCGCGGCAACATCCGAGCGCCGGCCCTCGCGCAGCTCGACCACGAGGCCCTCGCCCTGCACGTGCACCGCGGCGACGATCGTGAGCCCGGCGAGCAACGCACGCGCGCGATCACGGTCGTCGACCTCGACGTACACCGACCCGGCCGACCCGACCAGCTCTGCCACCGTGCCGCTCGCGACCAGCCGGCCGCCGTTCATCACGAGCACGTGGCTGCACACCTGCTCGACCTCGCTGAGGTGGTGACTCGAGAGCAGCACGGTGGCGCCGTGCGTGCTCAAGCGGCCGATCAGCTCACGAATCTCGCGGATCTCGCCGGGATCGAGCCCGTTGGTCGGCTCGTCGAGCACCAACAGCTCCGGGCGGGCGAGCAGCAACCGGGCGAACCCGAGCCGCTGCTTCATCCCCTGCGAGTACGTGCGGACCTTCCGGTCGATCGCGGTACCGAGGCCGGCGATGGCCAGCGCGCCGTCGAGGTCGGCGTCCTTCATCCGCGATCCCGTGGCTTCCCACCACAAACGCAGATTGCGCATCCCCGACAGGTGCGGCACGAACGCGGCCTGCTCGACCATCGCACCGACGCGGAACAGCTCGCGGCAGCCGGGGGTCACCGTCGTACCGAACAGGCGGGTCACGCCGCTCGACGGCCGCTCGAGACCCAAGAGCACGCGCAGCGTCGTGGTCTTCCCGGCACCGTTGGGGCCGAGCAACCCGTAGACCTGGCCGCGCTCGACGCTGAAGGAGAGATCCTCGACTGCGCTGACCGCGCCGAAGCGCTTCCACAGCCGGTCGACCGAGACGATCGCGTCGGTCACCCGACCTTCGATCCGTACATCTCCAGGAGCTCGTCCGCAATCAGCTCCAGCCGCTCGCCGTCGGGTCCGCTGAAGTAGAGCGACGACCCGCTCATGTGCCGGCTGGTCACGCCCGCGGCGTCGAGCTTCACGCGGAGGTGCTCCCAGCGGTCGGGCGCGATCGAGATCGCGATGTGGTGCAGACCGCCGAGCACCTCGGCGTAGGGGTCGAGGTCAAGACCCGGGAAGTCGAAGAACGCGAGGAGGTTGCCGTTCCCGATGTCGAAGAAGAAGTGCGTCGATCCGCGGTAGTCGCGATTCTCGAACACCTCGGTGAGCGGAAACTCGAGCACGCCCTGGTAGAAGGCGATGGTGCGCTCGACGTTGCTCGAGAACAGCGCGAGGTGGTGCAGACCGCGTGCCGACGACGGCGGCCGCTCCCCCGACGGTTGGAGATACCGCGCGCGCAGCGCGTCCCATTCGTCACTGCGATCGATATCGGCACCGTGGCGGCTCATGGCATCCTCCCGAGCGCGCCACTGTAACGGTCGACCCGCGCGGTTCTCCCGCGGATCGCGACCCGCTGATTCGCGACCGAACCCCGGACGAAGCCCCGCGTCACGCGGACGCGGGGCAGACGGCCTGCGCCAACGCGGCGCCCCAGTGGATCGCGCGTTCGGCCTCGCCGTCCTCCAAGTGGTTCTGCTTGTCGACGAAGAAGCTCTCGGGGCCGACAATGAGCTCGAACCCGTGCCGGCGCAGACGCCGACCGATCCCGCGGCCGGCCCGGCCGGTGAACGCGCTCGGCAGGTCGAAGCGGGTGTCGAACACCGCGGCGCGCGCGGTGTGCACCGAGGCGCGCTCGGTCCGTTCGCCCAGGCCGCGGAACCACTCGCGCAGGCCGGGCCCCATCGCGGCGGCATCGAGCTCGATCTCCGCTCCTTCCTTCTCGGCGGCGGCGACCGCCGCGCTGCGCGTGGAGTGCGTCGACATGCCGTGCGCGTGGGTCGGCCCGCCCACGATGAGGAGGTCGACGTCTGCCGCCCGCTCGGGCGTCGCTTCCCCGACCGCAACGACCTCGACGTCGAACGTCGGTCGGAGCCCGTCGGCGATGTGCCCGGCAACCGTATGGGTGTTGCCGTACATCGACTCGTAGACCACGAGTGCACGCATCGCTGCTCCTCTCCTGTGTCGCCCGACTCAAACGATGCGGCGCTCCGACCGGCGCCCGCCAGAGGCAAAGGTCCTGGAACGAGCCACCGGGGAGCGTGTCGAGTGCGTGAGAACCGTTGCCGCTGGGTAGGACCAGCGACATGACCACTTCGGATGACCTCGCGCCCGCACCCCACGACTCCCGCGACGACGGCCCCGGGCCGCGCGCCGATGCCGTCGATCAGCGTGCGAACCTGCTGGCCGAAGAGGAAGCCGCGGGATCCGACGATCCCCGTCAGCAGGCCGAGGCGATCCTCGAGGAGTCGTCGGCGCGGGTGCTGACCCCACCGGAGCAGGCCGACGGGTCGGGGTCGGTGGAGCGCCGGACGTCGGCCGACACGGTCGCGCCGCCCGACCTCTAGCTCTGTCTCAGGAGTAGCTCTGTCTCAGGAGCCGGCGCGTCGGCTTCGGGACGACGACGCGCGATCGAGGAAGCCGGCGACGAGGGCGAGATCGTCGACGAGGTCCGAGTAGCGCTCGCCGCGATCCTTTCCGGCACGGAGAACCGCGGCCGGATGCATCGTGGCGACGACCCGACGGTTGTCGATCCGATGCCATTCGCCGCGGTGTCGCTCGACGCGGTACCTGGAGCGACCGAGCACCGCACGGGCCGCGACCGCGCCGAAGCAGACGACGACGTCGGGCTTCACGAGGTCGAGCTCGGCCCGCCACCAGATCCGGCAGGCTTCGATCTCGCGCGCATTGGGCTGGGTGATCACCCGCCGCTTCGCCACCGTCCGCACGCGCGAGTGCTTCACCGAGTTCGTGACGTAGACCGACGCACGGTCGATGCCCGCGGCCCGGCACGCGTCGTCGAGCATGGCGCCGACGGCGCCGACGAACGGCCGCCCGACGCGATCCTCTTCCTCGTCGGGATGCTCGCCGATGAACACGAGCCGAGCGTGCGCCGGGCCCGCCCCGAGCACGGTCTGCGTTGCGCCTTCGCATCGGGCGCACGACACGCACGTGCGCGCCACGACGCGTAGCTGCGCCAGCGTCCGGGGCCGAACGGGAAGTGCAACGGGGTGGGCGGCGATCACGGCCCCACGGCCGAGTTCAACGCGTATGCAGGAACGATCACCAACGACATGTATACCCATACTTTGGCAAGCCGATGTGGATCGAGCGAAACAGTGCTGGTCAGGCGACCGGAGCCGGTCGGCCCATCACGGTTCAGATCGCGCCTCAGTCGGGCAGCATCGGCACGGAGTTGGCCTCGGAGCGGCCGAGGAGCACCGCCCGCGTGACCGACGCCGACCCGAAGCGCTCGCGCACGTCATCGAGCGCGGCGTCGAGGGAGCGGTCCCGGTGGTGGCGGTCGAGCGGCAACGCGAGCTGCACCACCCCGTCGTCGTCGAGGTTGGCGACGGAGATACCCACCAGCGTGAGGCCGTGGCGCCGGATCATCGGGGTGGCCGTCGCCAGCAGGCCCCGCGCCACACCCAAGATCGACGCCGACTGCGCCGTGGCCTCCGCCATGGTGTGTGAGCGCGTGGCCCGCGTGAAGTCCGCGAAGCGCAACCGCAGCACGACCGTGCGCCCGACCCGGCCCGCCGCACGCATGCGGCGCGTGACGCGGTCGACCAGCGAGATCACGACGGCGTCGATCTCGTCGCGACTGCGAGGCCGTTGGCCCAACGCGTGCTGTGACCCGATCGAACGGCGGCGCCGGCGCGCCTGCACCGGTCGCGGATCGCGGTTGTGCGCGAGCGCGTGGATGTGCCGGCCCGAGCCGCGCCCCAACGTGGCGATCAACGCCGCCTCCGGCAACGCCGCGACCTGACCGACCGACGTGATGCCCTTGGCGAGGAGCTTCTCGGCGGTGACCGGCCCGACACCCCACAGCCGCGCAACGGGGAGCGGGTGGAGGAAGTCGAGCTCTTCGTCGGGCGGCACCACGAGCAGGCCGTCGGGCTTGGCCACGCCGCTCGCGACCTTGGCGAGGAACTTCGTGCGGGCCACACCCACCGTGATGGGCAGACCGACCCGCTCGAGCACCGCCCGGCGCAGCTCCACGGCGATCTCCCGGGGCGGGCCCGAGATCCGGCGCAGGCCGCCGACGTCGAGGAAGGCCTCGTCGATCGAGATGCCCTCGACGAGCGGGGTCGTGTCCTCGAACACCGAGAAGACGGCCCTGCTCGCCTCGGAGTAGGCCGACATGCGCGGCGGAACGACGATCGCCTGGGGGCACAGGCTCCGAGCCTGACGCCCTCCCATCGCGGTCCGCACCCCAAACGCCCGGGCCTCGTAGCTCGAACAGAGCACGACGCCCCCGCCGACGATCACCGGGCGACCGCGCAGCCGGGGATCGTCGCGCTGCTCGACCGACGCGTAGAAGGCGTCGAGGTCGGCGTGCAGGATCGTGGCCTCGCCACGGGAAGGGATCCGCGTCACGAACACATGTTCGCTCGCCCGCGGTCCGGCGGCAACCCGGGCTACGGCGTCGCGGCCACCGAGTCGGTCGCACCCAGCGCCGAGAGGAAGGCCCGGGCCCAGACGTGGACGTCGCGGCGGCGCACGACCCGGCGCAGCCGGCCCATGCGGGCTCGGGCCTCGCTCGCGTCGCCTTCGAGCGCATGGCGAATCGCGGCCTTCAGGCCGTCGAGATCGTGCGGGTTGACGAGGATCGCGCTACGCAGCTCGCGCGCCGCACCCGCGAACTCGCTCAGCACCAGCGCGCCCGTCGTGTCGCGGCGGCACGCGACGTACTCCTTGGCAACGAGGTTCATGCCGTCGCGCAAGGGCGTGACGAGCATGATGTCGGCGGCGAGGTAGAGCGCGACGAGCTCGCAGCTCGGCACGCTCTGGTACAGGTAGTGGATCGCCGGGTGGCCCACGCGGCCGTACTGCCCGTTGACCTCGCCCACGAGCTGCTCGAGGTGCTCACGCTCGTGTTGGTAGTGCGCGTCTTCTTCGCGGCTGGGTACGGCGATCTGCACGACGACGTGCCGCGGCGCGGTGAGCGTGCCCTCGGCGAAGAGCTCGGCGACGGCCTTGAGGCGGTGGTCGATGCCCTTCGTGTAGTCGAGGCGGTCGACACCGAGCATCACGACCTCGGGATCGCCGAGGTCGCGGCGGATCTGGCGCGCCCGTTCCCTGATCTCGGGTTCCGCGGCCCGCCGCGCGAGGTGCGCGGTGTCGATCGAGATGGGGAACGCGCCGACGCGAACGTCACGACCGTCGTGCTGCAGCAGGGCGTCGGTGCCGGTCGCGCCGACGAGCCGGCGCGCGAGCCGGGCGAAGTTCGTCGCCGCGCCCGGCACCTGAAAGCCCACGAGATCGGCGCCGAGGAGGCCTTCGACGATCTCCCGTCGCCACGGGAGCTGGACGAAGAGCTCCTGCGGCGGGAACGGGATGTGGAGGAAGAAGCCGATCTTCACGTCGGGTCGCAACGCCCGCAACATCATCGGAACGAGCTGCAGCTGGTAGTCGTGCACCCACACCGTCGCGTCGGGGGCCGCCACCGCCGCCACCGTCTCCGCGTACCGCCGGTTGACGGTGACGTACGCGTGCCACCACCGGCGATCGAACGCCGGCGACCGGATCGCGTCGTGGTACAGCGGCCACAAGGTGCCGTTCGAGAAGCCGACGTAGAAGTCGTCGTACTCGTCGGCGTCGATGTGCACCGAGCGCAACGCGATGCCGTCGCGCTCCTCGGGGATCGCGAGGCCCTCCGCGCTCTCGGCCCATCCGACCCACAGACCGTGGCGCTCGCGGAGCACCGGCTCGAGCGCGGAGACGAGCCCGCCGGGGCTCGTCGACCACTCACGGGCCCCCTCGTGCTCGGTGACGCGGATCGGGAGCCGATTCGCCACGACCACCAGATCCGTCATGCGCCTCCGTTTCGAACGGACTCGTCCTTACCCCGCGCGCACCGCCGACAACCTCGCGCGCCGGGCCCCCGGGGTCGAGGTTTGCAGAAGCCCGGGTTGGGAACAAACGCTCCTCGGAGCGGGCGCGCACGGACCGTGTCGACGCCGGCTCGGGGAGGCGCAGGTGGTGCGCCGCTGCCACCGGCCGGCGCACCACTCGCGACCCCCGGGAGGGCACCTGCGGGCGGCTCTCAAGGTTTGGATCGGCGCGTGCCGATAGAGCGGCATGGACGTCGTCACCGAACCAACGCAAGCGGATCGCCATCAGGGTGTTCGGGTGCTCTGGGCCGACGACGACCCGATGATCCGCACGGTCATGGCCACCAACCTCGAGGCCGAGGGCTTCGACGTCCAAACCGTTGCCGACGGTGACGCGGCCTACGAAGCGGCGGTGCTCCTGCGCCCCGATGTCCTCGTGCTCGACATCATGATGCCGGGCCGCGACGGCTACGCCGTGCTCCGCGCGCTGCGGTCGAACCCCACGACCGCCGAGGTGCCCGTCGTGCTCCTGAGCGCGAAGGCCACCGATGCCGAGGTCTGGGAAGGCTGGAAGGCCGGCGCCGACTACTACATCACCAAGCCGTTCAACCCCACCGAGCTCACCGGCTTCATCGAGCACCTGCTGCTCCGCCCCGAGCCCGACGACGCGCCTTCCCGGCCGATCGGCGCGGGGTCGTGAACACGAGCCCGCGCTCGACGACCCCCGGACACGCGCGCCGTCGCGCCGCCTGGCTCATCGCCCCCGTCGTCGCCGCGCTCGCGTTCGCCGGCGCGGCACCCACGATCGCCAGTGCCTCACCACGCCGGGCCGTCATCGTCGAGGCCGTGACGACCGACGCCGCCAGCGCGGCCGTCGCGTCGGTCGGCGGGCACGTCGACAGCCGCCTGGCGTTGGTCTCGGGTGTCGCCGCGCACGTCGACGACGCCGGTTTCGGTCGGCTCGCCGGCGACCGCGCCGTGCGCGTCACCCCCGACATCGTGATGCACGCCACGAGCAACAGCTTCTCGGCCGCCACGAGCGGCGACACGCAGATGCAGGCACTGAACCCGGGCGCGGGCTGGTCGCTCGACGCCGGTTCGGGCGTCGGCGTCGCGTTGATCGACTCGGGCGTCAACGCCACACCCGATCTGCACGGCGACCGCCTCGTGCACGGACCCGACCTGTCGGGTGAGCGCGACGGCGTCGACCGGTTCGGGCACGGCACGTTCATGGCCGGCCTCATCGCCGGCGACGGCACCGCGAGCAGCACGACCGGCCAGCGCCACGTCGGTGCGGCCCCGGGCGCGACGGTCGTCGCGGTGAAGGTCGCGGGGGCCGACGGCTCCACCTCGCTGTCGAGGTTGCTCACCGCGATCGGATGGGTCATCGCCCACGAGGACGACTACGACATCGGCGTGCTGAACCTCTCGTTCGGCGCCGACGTCAACCTGCCCTACCTGGCGAACCCGCTCTCGGGCGCGGTCGAGGCGGCGTGGGCATCGGGCATCACGGTCGTGACGTCGTCGGGCAACGAAGGCGCCGGTTCGGTCACCTCACCGGGCGACGACCCGTGGGTGGTCACCGTGGGCGCCACCGCGAACACCCTCCCGTTGAGCGCCGGCCCCTCACTGGCTCCGTGGTCGGGCCGCGAGAGCTTCCCCCGTTACTCCAAGCCCGACGTCGTCGCCCCCGGAACGTCGGTCGTCTCGCTCCGCGCGTTGGGTTCGACAGTCGATGTCGCCAACCCGGGCGCGCGCATCGGTGACACGTACTTCCGCGGCAGCGGCACCTCGATGGCGACCGCCCTGGTGTCGGGCGCGGCCGCCGACCTGCTCGCCAACCACCCGGCTGCGACTCCCGACGACGTCAAGGGCGCCCTGGTCGACGGGGGTGTCGCCGTGAACGGCAGCACCGCTCCGGCCGTCAGCCTCCAGGGCGCCGACCAGGCGACACCACAGGCCGACTGGTGGCAGCACTTCCCGATCGCCTTCGGCGGGCTCGGTCGTGGCTTCAACGGGCAGATGCCGTGGACGGCATCTCGTTGGACGGCGAGCCGCTGGACCGCCTCGCGCTGGACCGCCTCGCGCTGGACCGCCTCGCGCTGGACGGCCAGCCGCTGGACCGCCTCGCGCTGGACCGCCTCGCGCTGGACCGATGCGGCGTGGACCGACGCGGCGTGGAGCGCGAGTCGCTGGACCGCGAGTCGCTGGACGGATGCGTCGTGGAACGCACTGGCCTGGGGCTGAACGAGCACCACTCCCCTTCTCCCCGAACCAACCGCAGGATCGGGCTGCGAATCGCGCCACTGATCGGCATCGAGCTACTGGTCGCCGCGACGTTCGCGACGCTGAGCCGGCACGCGCAGCAACCCGTCGGGCGGCCGCTCACGATCGCGTTGTTCGCGGTCGGGTTCGCGTGCGCGGGCGCGTTCAACATGCGGCTCGAGTTCCGCCGCCATCAGTTCACCTTCACGCTCGCGGAGGCCGTGCTGACGGTGTCGTTCTTCGCGCTCGGACCGATCGGCATCGGCCTCGCCGCCGCGCTCGGCGAGCTCGTGTCGCTCGCCGCGCAGCGCGTCTCGCCCCTCAAGACCCTCTACAACGTCGGGAACCGCCTCGCGTCGGCCATCGTCGCGGCAACGGCGTTCCAGGCCTTCGGGCACCTCGGCGCCGACAACGCGACCGCGTGGGGATTCGCGATCGGCGCCGCAATCTGCTTCTCGTGCCTCGACACGATCTTCACCGCGGCCGTCGTCGCCACCGTCGAGCGATCGAGCTTCGGCGACGTGCTCGCGCGTTCGGCCGGAACCGCGGCGCTCACCACCCTCGGCGCCGCGCCGCTCGGCGTCATCGCGCTCACCCTCTCGCAGCACAGCATCTTGGCTCCCCTGCTGCTCGTGCCGCTCGTCGCGGCCGTGATGTTCAACTCGCGGCACGCGGCGGCACAACGCGACGAGCATCTGCGCTTCGAACGCCTGCACGAGGCGTCGTCGCGCACCGCACACGTCGTCGACCTCGACGACGCGTTGCGGCTCCTGGCGATCGAGGCCAACGGCTTGGCGACCGGCCTCGGCGCGATCTGTTGTACGACCAACGCGTCGGGCGATTGGATCGGCGTCACGGTCGACGACGCCGGATGGCGACGAGCGTCATCGGGCGTGGTGCAGGAGCTGCTCGGCATGGTCGCCGACGGCGAGAGTCGTGAGGTCGCGCTCGAGCGCTCGACCCCCGCGCTCCGCCGGCTGCTCCCCGACGCCGCGAGCGTCGTCGTCGCCGGCGCGTCGTCGGGGCAGGCCGCTCCGATCGCGATCGCGGTGCTCCGCGAGGGCAACCCCGACATCGGCGCCGAAGCCCGCGTGCAGACACTGAGCGCCTTCGCGAACCACGCGTCGCTCACGACCGCGAACGCACGCCTGTACGCGGAGTTGGAGTCGGCACTCGCCCGCCAGGTCGATCTCAACCGGCAGAAGGGCGACTTCGTCGCGACCGTCTCGCACGAGCTGCGCACTCCGCTCGCGGTGATGCTCGCCGCGAACCACACGCTGCGGAAGCTGGCCGATCGCATCCCCGAGACGAAGCGGCTCGAGCTCCTCGACGCGTCGATCGAGCAGGGCAACCGGCTCCAGCGCCTCATCGACGAGTTGCTCCTCGTCGCGGCGGCCGAGCACGAGAGCGTCGAGGTGATCACCTCCGAGACCGCGCTCGATCCGCTCGTCGCCGAGATCGAGACGGAGCTCCGGTCGACGACCGGCGGCCGCCTGCAGGTCTGCTCACCGCGCCCGCTCGGACGGGTGATGGCCGACCCCGACCGGCTCCGCCAGATCCTGCAGAACCTCGTCGACAACGCGTCGAAATACGCACCCACCGGCCCGATCGAGCTGTCGGTCGAGACCGTCGGCGACGAGGTGCGGTTGGCATTGGTGGATCACGGGCCGGGAATCCCCGAGGCCGATCGGGCACGCGTCTTCGAGCAGTTCGTGCAGCTGGACCAGACGTCGACCCGCCGCCAGGGCGGCACCGGCCTCGGCCTCTACGTGTGCCGGCAGCTCGCAACGCTGCTCGGCGGAACCCTCGAGCTCGAAGAGACGCCCGGTGGCGGCTGCCACTTCACGCTCACGCTGCGCGCGGCACCTGCCCTCGACGATCCGGTACCGCCGACGGCACTCGTCGCGTCGGTCGCCGCCGCCGCGCCGTCGGCCGGGTTCTCGGCGGTACGCGCGAGGCCGGCCGAGTTCGCCCGGCCGCCGGGGGCCCGCCCGCCCCTCTTGCCGGTCGACTGACGGCACCGACCGCTCGAGGAAACCGCCGACGGGGCGCGACCGACGGAAGGTCGCCCCGCGCACCTGCCAGCTTCGGGCTCCCACCAGCCCCAGGTTCGCTCGGGCGACCACCCCGTCGGCCCCCCACGCCCGGTGGTCTACGCCCTGCCGGTTAAGCGGTCGTTAACGCACGCCCACTCACCCCGCGACCCGTTCTCCCACAAGGCGTCCGGGGCACCGGCTACGTTTCCCCCTGTGGCAGCGGGGCACCTCCAGGCCGTCGGCGGGGCGGATCCCGCGGCCGACCCCGACCGCCGCGTCGCGCCCGTCGGGATCCCGACCTCCCGCTACACCTCCCCCGACTTCGCCCGGCTCGAGATGGAGCGGCTCTGGCCGCGCGTCTGGCAGCTCGCGTGCACCGTCGACCAGGTCGCGAATCCCGGCGACTGGCACGAGTACCGCATCGGCCCGTACTCGGTGCTCGTCGTGCGGGGCGACGACGGCGAGCTGCGCGCGTTCCAGAACGCCTGCCGGCACCGGGGCAGCGCGTTGTGCGAGGGCTCGGGTTCGTCGCTCGTCGAGATTCGCTGCCCGTTCCACCGCTGGACCTGGGACTTGCAGGGCCGCCTGCGCGAGGTGCCGTCGCGTCGCGAGTTCGGCGTGCTCAACGACGATCTCCCGCTGATCCGCGTCGAGGTCGACTCGTGGGGCCCGCTCGTGTTCGTGAACCTCGATCCCGGCGCCGAGCCACTGGCCGAGTTCCTCGATCCCGTGCCCGCCGACAGCGCGTGGGCCGACCTCGACACGTTCCACTGCACTGCGGCGGTGAGCGTTTCCGCGCGCTGCAACTGGAAGGCGCTGATCGACGGCTTCAGCGAGACGTATCACGTGCAGGGCATCCACCGCGAGATGTTGGCGATGTGCGACGACGTCAACGGACCGCAACAGATCTGGCGTCGACACGGCAAGCTCGAGCAGCCGTACGGGCTGCCCTCGCCCCGCTTGGGCGACCGGCCCGACGACCAACAGGTGTGGAACGCGTTCGTGCAGATCATGGGCAACCGGATCGGACGCGATCTCGACGCCGACGCCGGCCCCGCGCCCGCGGTCGCACCGGGCTCGACGATGCGCGACGCGATCGCCGCGATCATCCGCGAGCGCGCGTCCGCGCAGGGCCTCGACTACTCGCACTTCACGCTCGACCAGACGCTGAACATGTCGCAATACAACCTGTTCCCGAACATCACCGTGCTCGTGTTCTCCGACATGCTCAACGTCGTGCGCGCCCGGCCCGGCGCGACCCACCTCGACTCGTACATGGACGCGTTCACGTTCGAACGACGGCCGCGCACCGCGAACGCACGGAGCCGGCCGTTCGAGCTCGAGCTCGATCCCACCGGCGAGCTCCCGCTCGGTCTCGTGCTCAACCAGGATCTGGCCAACTTCGCGGGGAGCCAGCGGGGCATGCACCAACCCGGCCTCACACACCTCATGGTCTCGCCGACCGAGGAGTGCCGGATCGTCAATCTGCACCGCAACCTCGAGGACTTCCTCGACATCTCCCCGAGCGAGCTCACCGGCCTCTAGCTGTACTCGGCCATCAGGTTGGTGACAGCCGGTTGGTCGGGGGCTTGCCTCCGAGT
>DAIQOP010000061.1:0-16592 GCA_036787815.1 Actinomycetota bacterium | reverse complement strand
GAAGACATCCTGAAGGAAGGTCAACGGTGACCGTAGATACGACGTCGGCCAATGATGCCGAGACGCTCGACCAGGTCGTCATTCGCTTCGCAGGCGACTCCGGCGACGGAATGCAGCTCGTGGGCGACCGCTTCACGGAGCTGTCCGCCGCGTTCGGCAACGACCTGGCGACACTGCCGAACTTCCCGGCCGAGATCCGTGCTCCCGCCGGCACGATCGCCGGGGTGTCGTCGTTCCAGGTGCACATCTCCGATCACGACATCGTGACGCCTGGCGACGTGCCGAACGTGCTCGTCGCGATGAACCCCGCCGCGTTGAAGGCGAACATGTCCGACGTCTCGCCGGGCACGACGCTGCTCATCAACTCGGACGCCTTCGACACCCGCAACCTCGAGAAGGCCGGGTACGCGAGCAACCCCCTCGAAGACGGCACCCTCGAAGCGTTCAACGTCTACCCGGTGCCGATGACGTCGATCACCGTCGAGGCGACGCGTGAGCTCGGGGTGAAGCCCCGCGACGCGGAGCGCTCCAAGAACTTCTTCGCGCTCGGGCTGCTGTGCTGGATGTACACGCGGCCGACGAAGCCGATGATCGAATGGATCGAGACGCGCTTCGCCACCAAGGAGAACGTGCTGAAGGCGAACCTCGCGGCGTTCCGCGCCGGTCGCAACTTCGGCGAGACCGCGGAGCTGTTCGACCATCCCTACGAGGTCGCGCCGGCCCGGCTGCGCGAGGGCACGTACCGCAACGTCATCGGCAACCTCGCGTTGTCGTTCGGCCTGATCGCCGCGTCGCAGAAGGCGAAGCTTCCGCTCGTCTACTCGTCGTACCCGATCACGCCCGCCTCCGACATCCTCCACGAGCTCTCGAAGCACAAGAACTTCGGCGTGAAGACGCTGCAGGCCGAGGACGAGATCGCGGCGTGCGGCATCGCGATCGGGGCCGCGTTCGCCGGTGCGCTCGGTGTCACCGGCACGAGCGGCCCCGGTGTCGACCTCAAGTCCGAGGCGATGGGCCTCGCGATCAGCCTCGAGCTGCCGCTCGTCATCGTCGACGTGCAGCGCGGAGGCCCCTCGACGGGCCTGCCCACGAAGACCGAGCAGGCCGACCTGCTCCTCGCGATGTACGGGCGTCACGGCGAGGCACCCCTGCCGATCGTGGCCGCCAAGTCCCCCTCCGACTGCTTCGACGCCGCGTTCGAGGCCGTGCGCATCGCCGTGAAGTACCGCACGCCGGTGATCCTGCTGAGCGACGGCTACCTCGCCAACGGCGCCGAGCCCTGGCTCCTCCCCGACGTCGACTCGCTGCCCGACATCTCGGTCGAGTTCGCCACGGAGAAGAACCACGGCGACGAGTACTGGCCGTACCTGCGCGATCCGGTGACGCTGGCCCGGCCGTGGGCGATCCCGGGCACGCCCGGCCTCGCGCACCGCATTGGGGGGATCGAGAAGGAAGACGGCACCGGCAACATCAGCTACCAGCCCGAGAACCACGAGAAGATGGTGCACGTGCGGGCCGCGAAGATCGCCGGCATCGCCAACGACATCCCGCTCGCCGCGCACGACGACGACGGCGGCGACGAAGTGCTCGTCCTCGGTTGGGGCAGCACCTGGGGTGCCATCACCGCGGGGGTGCGGCGGGTGCGGTTGCAGGGCCACAAGGTCTCCCACGTGCATCTCACCCACCTCAACCCCTTCCCGCGCGACCTGGGCGAGATCCTCAAGCGCTACCGCACGGTCCTCGTGCCCGAGATGAATCTGGGCCAGCTTGCCCGCCTGGTGCGCGCCGAGTTCCTCGTCGACGCCCACACGTTCACGCGGATGGCCGGTGTGCCGTTCCGTGCCGCCGAGATGGAAGCCAAGATCCTGGAGATGTACCGATGACCGAGACGGGCGTCGCCTTCACCCGCAAGGACTTCGAGTCCGATCAAGAAGTCCGTTGGTGCCCGGGCTGCGGTGACTACGGGATCCTCGCCGCGATCCAGTTCCTCCTGCCCGAGTTGGGCGTCGACCCGGACAACATGGTGTTCGTCTCGGGCATCGGCTGCGCGGCCCGGTTGCCGTACTACATGAACACCTACGGCGTGCACAGCATCCACGGCCGCGCGCCCGCGATCGCCACCGGTGTGGCGATGGCGCGCCCCGACCTGCATGTCTGGGTCATCGGCGGCGACGGCGACATGCTCTCGATCGGTGGGAACCACCTGATCCACGCGCTGCGCCGCAACGTGAACCTGAAGATCCTCATGTTCAACAACCAGATCTACGGGCTGACGAAGGGCCAGTACTCGCCGACCTCCGAGGTCGGCAAGGTCACGAAGTCGACGCCGTTCGGCTCGATCGACCACCCGTTCAACCCCGTCTCGCTGGCCCTCGGAACCGAGGCCGGCTTCGTGGCCCGCACCCACGACATGGACCGCAAGCACATGATGGAAGTGTTCCGCCGCGCGCACGAGCACCAGGGCGCCGCGTTCGTCGAGGTGTACCAGAACTGCAACGTCTTCAACGACGGTGCGTTCGCCGGGATCCTCAAGCGCGACGTTCGCGCCGACATGCTCGTCGACCTCAAGCACGGCGAGCCGATCCGGTTCGGGACCGACAACCAGCTCGGGGTGACCCTCAACGAGTTCGGTGAGCCGTCGGTGTGCCAGGTCGCCGACGTCGGCGTCGAGCGCCTGCTCGTGCACGACGAGCACCGGGCCGATCCGACGCTGGCGTTCGCGTTGTCGCGGCTCGCCGACGCCCCGAACGTGCCGACCCCGGTCGGCGTGTTCCGCGATGTCGAGCGGCCGGTCTACGAGGTCGAGGTGCAGAAGCAGCTCGCGGCGTCGTCCGAGCGTTCGGGCCCCGGCGATCTCGCGTCGTTGCTCGCCACCGGCTCGACCTGGACGATCTCGTAGCGGGCTTGCCGTAGTTCCGGCCGACGCGTCGTCGCACGCATCGGCACCGAGCTCACATCGCCACCGAGCTCAATCGAGGCTGCGGAACACCATGCCGGTGCGCGGCTTGGGCGCGAAGAACGTGGTCTTCTGGGGCATGCGGGCTCCGGCGATCGCTGCCGCGCGGGTGTCTGCGACCGACACGGGCCGCAGCAGCAGCGCGGCGTCGGCGACTCCCGACGCGACCAGCGTCGCAACGGCGAGCGCGTCGTGGCGATACTCGATCGACGCGCTCGCGAGCAGCGGCACGGCCAGCGCCTCGACCAGCGCGGCATCGGTTCCGGCCACGGGGGCCGGCTCGTCGGCCAGCGCACGGGCCGCGACCGCGGGGTCGGCGACGAGCAATGCAAGGCCCTCGGCGTCGACCAGACCGAGACCACGGTTCGCCGCCATCGACTGCTCGAGCGCGGCGACGCCCGCGGGGGTGTTCGGTCCGGCCGCGGTGACCGTGAACGCCCGCGCGAGCACCTCGCGCAGACCGGATCCCGACGGCAGGTGCACCAGCCGATGGATCGGCTCGATGCTCAGCTGATCGTCGGCGAGCTCGACCACGAAGGTCATGATCGCCTCCGCGCCCGGGTCGGCCGCGCCGGCACGGCGGCGCTCTTCCCGGTAGGCGAGGGCGGTCTCGAAGCGGTGGTGGCCGTCGGCGAGCACGAGCGGGCTCGACCGGACACCGTCGCGGATCGCGGCCTGGGCCGCGGGGTCGTCGATCGCGAACAGCGAGTGCACCGTGCCGTCTTCACCGGTGCAACTTCCGAGCAGCGCGCCCAGGTCGATCGCGGCGGTGAGGCCGGAGGTGAGCGACAGCCCCCAGATCGGGTCGAGGTTGAGGCGGGTCGCGCGCAGCAACGCCAGCCGGTCGCTCTTGGCCTTCGGCAGCGTGCGTTCGTGGGGGAGCACGGTGCCGTCGCCGGGCTCGGGCAGCCCGAGCGCGCCGAGGACGCCGACGGTCCGACGCTGCCGGCCGTGCTCGTCGGTGAAGTCCATGCGGTAGCCGTAGAACCGCGGCTCCGGATCACGGTGCAGGACGCCTTCGGCGCACCAATCGGCGTACGTCGCCGCCGCTCGCGAGTACCGATCGCCTTCGACGTCGCCGTCGCGCGGAAGGATCAGCCGAACCGCGTTCTCGGCGTGCGCCGCCTCCAGCGCGCTGCGCTGAGCCTCGTCGATCACGTCGTAAGGTGGGGCGGCGCGCGCGGTCAGATCGGCGCCGGGATTGCGACTGTCGTACCGAATCCCCGCGAACGGGAAGAAGTCGGGCACCGGGAACGCTCCGAAGCTCGGGGTCCGTCGGTTGTACCACAGCACCGCCGGCCACCCCCTCACCGCGGCTGCGGTTCCCCGCCGCTGTTCACGAGAGAGGCCATGCAGCACCACGACGCCCCCGACCACAGTGCCCACGACGAGGGCGGCCACGACGAGGGCGGCCACGACCGGGGTGCCTACGAATCGTTCCGCGACGGCGACCACCTCCTCGCGTCGGGAAATGCCCACGCGGCCGTCGTCGCGCTCGAGCGGGCCCGCGACCTCGAACCCGAGAAGGCCTCGGTGCGCGAGACCCTCGCTCGGGCCTACTACCGAACGGGGCGCTACGCCGCGGCGGCCGCGGAGTTCGCGATCACCGTCGATCTCGACCCCGTGAACGACTACGCGCACTTCGGTCTCGGCCTGGCGTTGCGGCGCACCGGCGACCTCGTGGGAGCCCGGCGCCACCTGCGGATCGCCGCCGCGATGCGCCCCGACAACGGCGACTACGCACACGCCCTCGCCGATCTCGTCGGTCCCGACGACGCGGGGGAGCCGTGACCTTCGACGTGGTGTGCTGCGATCTCGACGGTGTCGTCTGGCGGGGCGACGACCCGATCCCGGGTGCGGCCGACGGCGTCGCCGGCTTGCGTGCCGGTGGCCTGCGCGTGGTGTTCGTCACCAACAACTCGTCGGGCACGCGGGCCGAGTACGCGGCCAAGCTCGCCGCCTGCGGGGTGCCGGCCGCCGCCGGCGACGTGCTGAGCAGCGCGATGGCCGCGGCCCGCCTCCTCGGGGGCGAACTCGCCCCGGGTTCGCGCGTGCTGGCGTGCGCAGGTCCGGGAGTGAGAGAAGCGCTGGCCGGGGCCGGTCTGGTCGCGGTCGAAGCCGCTCCGGCCGACGCCGTCATCGTCGGATGGCACCGCGACTTCGACTTCGACGGCCTGGCACGCGCGGCCGACGCGGTGCGCGGCGGTGCCCGGTTCGTCGCGACGAATCTCGATCCCACGTATCCGAGCGCGAACGGGGTGTTGCCCGGCAATGGCGCGCTGGTCGCCGCGGTCGCGACCGCGGCCGGTCGCGAGCCCGAGGTCGCGGGCAAGCCGAGCGCGCCGATGACGGCGTTGGTCGTCGACGCGTGCGGCACGCGGGGAGTGATGGTCGGCGATCGACCCTCCACCGACGGAGCCCTCGCGGCCGCCCTCGGGTGGCCGTTCGCGCTCGTGCTCTCGGGGATCGCCGGGACGTCGGGCGAAGAGACGGTGCCGGATCCGCCACCGCCGTTCGTCGCCGCCGACCTCGGCGCGCTCGCGCCCGCGCTACTCGAAGCCGCGCAGGCCGCCCGGCCACGCTCCGGGTAGCGGCGGAGGCGGCGGGATGTGCCGTGACACCGGTCCGCGCGTGCCGCGAAGCGACGCCGCGATCGCCGCGCCGAAGGCGAAGCCCGCGACGTGCGCGACCCACGCGACTCCGCTGTTGGGGTCGGTGAAGAACTGCGTCACGAACCAGACCGCGAGCAGGAGCGAGGCCGGGAGGTAGAACGGCAGGAAGAACAACGGCAACACGACGCTCAGGATGCGCGCGCGTGGGAACCACACGAGATATGCCCCCATCACCCCGGCGATCGCGCCCGACGCGCCGATGATGGGCGACACCCCGCCCGAGTTCGCCACGACGAACGCGAGCGTCGCGACGACGCCGGCGACGAGATAGAAGAAGAGGTATCCGAACGGTCCGAGGTGGTCCTCGACGTTGTTGCCGAAGATCCACAGGAACAGCATGTTCCCGAACAGGTGCAGCAGGTTCGCGTGGAGGAACATCGAGACGAACACCGCGAGGTACACGTTCTTGTGGGCGACCAACGGGGCGTTCGGGAGCGCGACGAGACCGCGGTTCGTCTGTAGCGCGAGATTGCCCTTCGGCACCGAGCAGGATCCCAGGCGGAACTGGCGCACGGTGAGCGCGTGCCCGTGCACGAGCTCGCAGGGGATCGCGGCGTGCTCGTAGACGAACGCGTCCGACTTCTGCGCGGTGCTGTGCGGCTGCACGGCCAGGTAGACGAAGACGTTCACGGCGATGATGAGCAGCGTCACGATCGGCACCCGCTTCGTCGGGTTGAGGTCGCGCAGCGGCAGCACCATCGCGCGCACCGTACCCCGGCGTTCCGTGGAGCAGGCACGCGGGTGATACGCGCGAGTGGATGAGGGCGGGGGCGGGCCGTAGGCTCCACGACGGAAGGCCCAGGAGCCGACCGTTGGCAGACGAGGAGCACACGATGCCGCAAGGTCCCGACTGGAAGCAGCTCATCGAGACGGGCATGAGCTTCACCGAGCTGCGGCGATCGCAGGCCCGCCAGATCGTCTCCGAGCTCGTCGCACAGGGTCAGCTCGCGCAGGACAAGGCGTCCGCCGCGGTCGACGAGCTCCTGGAGTTCAGTCGCCGCCGTCGCGAAGACGTGCGGGAGATGGTCGCGACGGAGATACAGCGCCAGGTGCGCGCGCTCGGCATCGCGACCCAGGCCGACCTGGCCAAGCTCGAGCGCAAGCTGGGCGCGAGCAAGGCGACCGCAGCGAAGAAGGCGCCCGCGAAGAAGGCCGCCGCGGCGAAGAAGAAGCCGCCGACGAAGGCGGCGGGCGCGGCCGCTCGCGCGTAGTGGAGCGCTGAGTCAGCGGTGCGCCGGCGGCTCGACACCGAGCTGGTTCGGCGCGGGCTGGTCGGGAGTCGTGCGCGTGCCGTCGAGCTGATCGCGAGCGGTCGGGTCATCGTCGGTGGCGCACCGGCGCAGAGCGCGGCCCGCCAGGTCGACGGTTCCGAGGCCGTCGCGATCATCGCGGCCGCGAACGAGTTCGTGTCACGCGGCGGGCACAAGCTCGCGGCCGCACTCGACGCGTTCGCGATCGACCCGGCCGGCCGCCGGGCTCTCGATGCGGGCGCGTCGACCGGAGGCTTCACCGATTGCCTGTTGCAGGCCGGGGCGACCGAGATCGTCGCAGTCGACGTCGGCCGGGGTCAGCTCGCGTGGTCGTTGCGCAACGACCCGCGGGTACAGGTGGTTGAGCGTACGAACCTCCGCGACCTCCACGCCGGCGCGCTGGGCGCACCGTTCGACCTCGTGGTCGTCGACCTGTCGTTCATCTCGCTGCGGCTCGTCGGCGTCAACCTGCTCGAGCTCGCGAGCGACGACGCCGACTTCGTCCTGCTGGTCAAACCGCAGTTCGAGGCCGGGCGGGCGCGCGTGGGCAAGGGCGGGGTGGTGCGCGACCCGGTCGTGCACCGGGAGGTGCTGGCGGAGGTCGTGCGCGACCTCGACGCGATCGGGCTCGGGATCCGGGCCGTGGTCCCGAGCCCCATCCGGGGTGCCGAGGGCAACGCGGAGTTCCTCGCCTGGGCCCGGCGGGGTGCCGCGACGGTCGGCGAGGCGGCGCTCGATCTCGCCGTCGCGTCGGTCCCGGCACGCTCGGGCCAGAATGAGCCTTCGTGAAGGCCGTCGGACTCGTTCCCCATCATGAGCGTGCGGTCGCGCACGACCTGGCCCGGCGGGCCCGGACCTGGCTGGCGGAGCACGGCGTCGAGGTGCGGGTACCGGAGGCCGACGCCGGCCCGGCGGGGCTCGGCGACTGCGCGGTTCCTGCCGCGGGCTTCGCGCAGGGTCTCGACCTCGTGCTCGCGCTCGGTGGCGACGGCACGATGCTCCGCGCGGTGCAACTGGTCTTCCCGGAGCCGGTTCCGATCCTCGGCGTGAACGCCGGCCAGCTCGGCTACCTGAGCGCTCTCGAGGCGAGCGAGCTCGAGGCCGAGCTCCCGCGTCTCGAACGCGGCGAGTTCGAGGTGTCGGAGCGGATGATGCTCGAGGTCGTCGTGCGCTCCTCGGCCGGGGAACGCCGCGAGTTCGCCTTGAACGAGGCCGTGGTCGAGAAGGTCGGCGCGGGGCGGTTGATCCGCCTGCTCGTGTCGATCAACGGCACCGCGTTCACGACCTATGCCGCCGATGGTGTGATCGTCGCGACCCCGACCGGATCGACGGCCTACTCGTTCTCGGCGCGCGGACCGATCGTGTCGCCCGGGCATCGCTGCCTGCTGCTCACTCCGGTCTCGCCCCACATGCTGTTCGACCGTGCGCTCGTGCTCGGCGCCGACGAGGAGCTCGAGCTCCTGGTGACCGACGGGCGCCCGGTGACGCTCACCGTCGACGGGCGCGAGGCCGGCAAGCTCGAACCCGGCGACTCGATCGTGTGCCGCGCCGCGGCGGGTGCCGCGCGCCTCGTGGCGCCCCGTCCCTCCGACTTCCACCAGCTGCTCAAGGCCAAGTTCGGCCTCACCGACCGGTAACGGGATGTTGACCGAGCTGCGGGTCGAGAACCTCGGCATCATCGACGAGCTGAGCGTCACGCTCGGGCCGGGACTCACGGCGATCACCGGTGAGACCGGCGCCGGCAAGACGCTGCTCGTCGAGGCGCTCGATCTGCTGCTGGGCGGCCGCGCCGATCCGTCGCTCGTGCGCGACGGCGCCACGGAGGCCCGGGTCGAGGGTCGGTTCGTGGTCGACGCCGTGGGGGGCGACGACGCCGAGGTCGTGTTGGCACGCGTCGTGCCCGCGACCGGTCGGAGCCGTGCGTACGTCGACGGCCGCCTCGCCACCGTGGGCGAGCTCGTTGTGCACGGCCGAGCGCTCGTCGACCTCCACGGTCAACACGAGCAGCAGTCGCTGCTCGTTCCGGCCGAGCAACGCGCGCTGCTCGACGCGTTCGTCGGCGAGCCGGCCGCGCGCGCGATCCGCGCCGTTGCCGCCGCGCGTGCGGAGATCGTCGACGTCGAACGCGCGCTGGCGGAGCTCGGCGGCGACGACCGTGCACGCGCCCGGGAGCTCGATCTCCTGCGTTTCGAGCTCGCCGAGATCGAGGCCGCGGAGCTCGAGGATCCCGACGAGGAAGCGACGCTCGCGGCAGAGGAAGACGTGCTCGCGAACGCCGCGGCGCTGAGAGCCGGGCTCGAGACCGCGCGGCAGTTCCTCGACGGCCCGGCGACCGACGCGGTCGGCGAGGCCATGGCCGCGCTCGCCGGACCCGCGTGGTTCGCCGCGCTCGAGGCCCGGCTGGCCGCGCTGCAGGCCGAGCTCGCCGACGTCGCGCACGAGACGCGCGTCTCGCTCGAACAGGTGGTCGACGACCCGGAGCGGCTCGGCGAGGTGCGGGCGCGGCGCCAACGCCTGCGGGAGCTGTGCCGCAAGTTCGGGCCGTCGCTCGCGGAGGTGCAGCGGTTCGCGCTCGACTCGTCGGAGCGGCTCGCCCAACTCGAGGGGGCCGAGGAGCGGCGGGCCGCGCTCGTGCCCCGCCGCGAAGCCGCCGACGCGGCGTTGGCGAAGGCGCAGGCCGAGCTGCTCGCGGCTCGCCGCGCGGGCGCGCCGGTGCTCGCCGCGGCGGTCACCGAGCGCCTCGGCGAGCTCGCGCTCGGGCGCGCGGAGTGCCGCATCGAGGTCGCGGGCCGGGGCGAGGGCGGCGACGACGGTGGCGAGGTCACGTTCGTGCTCGCGGCCAATCCCGGCGAGTCGGCCCGGCCGTTGGCGAAGGCGGCATCGGGCGGCGAGCTCTCCCGCGTGATGCTGGCGCTGCGGGTCGTGCTCTCCGAAGCTCCGCCTACGCTGGTGTTCGACGAGGTCGATGCCGGCCTCGGCGGAGAAGCGGGGGTGGCCGTGGGCCGCGCGCTCGCCTTGTTGGGAGGCAAGCACCAGGTGCTGTGCGTCACCCATCTCGCGCAGGTCGCGGCGTTCGCCGATGCGCAACTCTCCGTGCGCAAGGAAGAACGGGGCGGTCGCACCCAGGCGAACGCCGAGCTGTTGCTCGACGATGCCCGGGTGCACGAGCTGTCGCGCATGCTGGCCGGCGTCGGTGAATCCGCGCACGCGCGGGGCCACGCGGCGGAGCTCCTCTCGGTCGCGAGCGCGCAACGGATCGAGGCGCGCGGCTGATGCGCCTGCTGCGGCGCCGGCCGAGCGAGGCGCCAACCGGCGTGGCCGTGGTCGGTATCGGGCGTGTCGGACGGCGCACGAAGGATCTCGCGAAGCGGCTCGGCAGCGGCGAGATCGCGATCATCAACCATCAGGATCTCGATCGGGTCGCCGCGGAGAGCCTCATCGAGGCGGGTGCCGTCGCCATCGTCAACGCGGCCGAATCGATCAGCGGGCGCTATCCGAACGAAGGCCCGGCGTGCGTGGCGCGGGCCGGGATCCCGCTCCTCGACGCGTGCGGCCCGGGCGTCATGGACGCGGTGCGCGACGGCGACGTCGTCGAAGTGCGCGACGGCGCGCTCTGGCGCGGTGACGAGAAGCTCGCGGTGGGCACGTCGTTGCACGCGGACGACATCCGGCAACGCATGGAGGCGGCCCGCGCGGGGATCGGCGGGGAGCTCCGCCGGTTCGCCGAGAACACGCTCCGATACGTCGAGCAGGAAGCCGACGTCACCTTCGAGCCGTTGGTGCTGCCTCCGCTCCGCACCAAGATCGCGGGGCGCCACGCGATGGTCGTCGTGCGCGGTCACGACTACAAGCACGACCTTGCCGCCCTGCGGGCGTACATCCGCCAGTTCCACCCGGTCCTGATCGCGGTCGACGGCGGTGCCGACGCGCTCCTCGAGATCGGGCTGACTCCCGACATCATCACCGGCGACTTCGATTCGTTGTCCGATCGGGCGATGCACTGCGGTGCCGAGCTGGTGCACCACGTGCACCCCGACGGGCGCGCGCCCGGGAGGGAGCAGCTGCTGGCCGGCGGCGTGCCCTACGTGGAGTTCGTGGCCGAGGGTATGAGCGAGGACACGGCGATGCTGCTCGCGTACGAAGCCGGCGCGTCGCTGATCGTGGCGGTCGGTGCCCACGCGACGATGGTCGAGTTCCTCGACAAGAGTCGGCGGGGGATGGCGTCGACCTTCCTCACCCGACTCCGGCTCGGGCCGATACTCGTCGACGCGAAGGGCGTGAACCGGCTCTACGAGAGTCGGGTGCGCCGCCGCGACGTCGTGCTGCTGGTCGCGTCGGCCCTGCTCGTGGTGGTGGTGATGGCCATCGCCTCCGACTCGTTCCGCGTGTTCCTCCATGGATTCCAGGTCGTGTTCTCCGACTTCTGGGCGCGGGTGCGCGGTTGGTTCTGAAGGCCCCGTCCTAGGCTGCGGCCGGCTCATGATCAACTTCCGCTTCCACCTGGTGTCATTGGTCGCGGTGTTCCTCGCGCTCACCGTCGGCATCGTCGTCGGGGCGACGATCGTCAACCACGCGATCGTCACCGGGCTCAACGACCGCATCGACAGGGTCGAGAAGAACGCCAACGCGCAACGGAGCCAGAACCGCGCGCTGAGCACGACCGCCCGGCAGCTCGAGTCGTACCTCGAGACCGCGGCGCCCTACGTCGTCGAGGGACGGCTCACCGCCGTACCGGTCGTGGTGGTCGCCGAGCGGGGGCTCGACAAGGCAACGGTGCGCGATCTCGTCACGCTGCTCCAGGACTCCGGCGCGCACACGCCCGCGATCGTGTGGCTCGAATCGAAGTGGAAGCTCGACAAGCCCGCCGACCGGGCGCAACTCGCACGGATCATGGGTCTCGCGCCGGCCGGCACGAGCCTGCGCGCCGCGGCCGTGGCCGCCCTCGCGCACCGCCTCGGGACGCCCGTGTCGCCGGTCTCCGGCGGGTCGCTACCGGGCGGATCGAACGTGACGACGACGACCGTGTCCGCGACCGCCACGACGACGACCGCGACGAAGCCGGCGCAGCTGCTCGATGCCCTGGCCACGGCCGGGTTCGTGTCGATCGAACCGGTCGGTGCGAGCGGCACCAACGATCTCTCGACGTTTCCGTCGGCCGGAGTGCGCTCGGTCGTGTTGGGTGGGAACGCCAGCGACCTCGTTGCCGCGCCCGTCGCCGGCGCGCTGGCCGCGGCGATGGCGGATCTCACCGTGCCGACGATCGCGGGCGAGGTGTACCACGTCGCCGACGGCGCTGCGGCGCGCGGCGCGACGCTCGCGGTGATCCGGACCGACGGGCAGTTGGCCAAGGTCGTGAGCACCGTCGACGACGTGGATCTCGTCCAGGGCCGGGTGTCGGTGGTGCTCGCGACCGCGGATGCCGGTGAGTCGAAGGTCGGCCACTACGGATACGGGAAGGGTGCCGATCGGGCGTTGCCCTCGTGGGCCGGCCCGTGAGCCGTCCGCGCACGGTGGGGCGTGCCGCGGTCGACATGGGAGTCACGACGGCGCTGTCCCGTTCCTTCGGGCTGCTGCGGGTGCTCGTGATCTCGGCCGTGCTCGGCACGACGTTTCTCGGCAACACCTTCCAGGCTTCGAACTCGGTCTCGAACGTGTTGTTCGAGCTGTTGGCCGCCGGAGCGCTCTCGGCGGTGCTGGTGCCGACGTTCGTCGACCTCTTCGACCGTCACGATCAGGACGAGGCGGAGCGCCTCGCCGGAGGCCTGCTCGGCGTCGCGCTGCTGGTGCTGGGTGCCGTGTCGGTGCTCGGCGTGGTCTTCGCCCCGATGCTCGCTCGCGCGCTGACGGCCGGCAATCGGAACGCCCACGTCGCGGCGCAGCAGCGCGCGCTCGCGACCTATCTCCTTCGCTTCTTCGTGCCGCAGGTGATGCTGTACTCGTACGGCGCGATCGCGACGGCCGTGCTCTACGCGCGCCGCCGATTCGCGGTCACCGCGGCGGCGCCGATCGGCAACACCCTGGTGATCATCGGGTGCCTCGTCGTGTTCCGGCTCCAGGCGGGGCCGCACCCGGGCTTCGACCTCTCGGGGAGCGAGCGACTGCTGCTCGCGCTCGCCGGAACCGGGGGAGTGGCCGCCTTCGTCGGCACGCTCGCCGTCGCGTGCCGCGCGTCGGGATTCCGCTTGCGGCCCCGCCGGCCCGATCGTGATCCGGCGGTCGGCCGGTTGCTGCGGCTGTCGTTCTGGGGACTCTTCCTGAACGCGGGAACGGGGCTGCTGCTGGCGGCGGCGCTCGTGATCGGCAACTCGGTCGAGGGTGGCGTGGTCGCGTACCAGGCGGCCTTCGTGTTCTTCCTCGCGCCGTACGCGGTGCTCGCGCAGCCCATTCACACCGCGATGCTGCCCGAGCTCTCGGGCGAAGCGGCGCGCGGGGAGATGGACGCGTTCGCGGAGTCCGTGCGGCGGGGGCTCGGCAGCATGGGCCTGCTCGTGATTCCCGCGTCGGTCGCGTACGTGGTGTTCGCGGTTCCGCTGATGCGGATCGTGTCGTTCGGTGCGGTGCGCGCGAGCGGTGTGGAGCTGCTCGCCGCCGGAGTCGCATCGCTCGGTGTCGGCCTGTACGCCTACGGCGCGTTCCTGCTGCTCGCGCGCGCCTACTACGCGCTGGGCGAGAGCCGGATGCCGGCGGTGGTCGCCGTGGTGACGGCCGTCGTCGGCGTGGGTGTGATGGTTGCGTGCGCGGCCGGCGTGCACGGTGCCGCGAAGGTCGCGGCGCTCGGGATCGGCCACTCGGCCGCCTACCTGCTCGCGGCCTTCGCGCTCGCCGTCGGCCTGTCGCGGCGGACCGGGCACGCGCTCGTGCCCGACCACCTCGTGCGCACGCTCGCGGTCGCCGTCGGCGTCGGCGCGCTCTCGTGGCTGGCGATGCGCGCGTTGGCTCCGCAGGGTCGCCTCGAGACGCTCGCGGTGACGGCCGTGGTGGGTGGGGCGGCGACCGCGATCTACGTGACGGTGCTGCGGGTGGCGGGTGCACGGTTGTCGCTCCGCCCCGCCGCGGGGCATTCGTGAGGAGAGTGCGGGGGGCCGCGGCGCTCGCCGCGCTCGGAGTCGTCGTGGCGTCGCTCTTCGCGAACCTCGTGGCACCGTCGTCCGCCGTCGCCGTGTCGAGCCGCAGGCCGGAGGCGCGGCGCATGCTGATCGTGTCGCTGCCGATGGTGACGTGGGAGCAGCTCCCGCTCGCCCGTATGCCGCACCTGCGCGCGCTGCTGGAGCAGTCGATCGTCGCCGACCTCTCGGTGCGGGGGGTGCAGCGCCATCCGTCGCTCGGCGACGCGTACGTGACCATCTCGGCCGGGACGCGCGCCGAGGGAACCCCCGACGACGGCGCGGCGATCGAGCGGACCGACGGGTCGCTCCTGCTTCCGGCCTTCCCGGAGATCGTCGCCCACAACGACCATCTGTTGTTCGACGCGCATCCCGGCGCGCTGGGCGCGGCACTCCGGCAGGCCGGGATCCAACGGGCGGTGATCGGCAACGCCGACGAGCAGCGTGCCGCCGGTGCCACCGACGCGCGTCGAGAGGTCGCCGCCGCCTTCGCCGATCCGAGAGGCGTCACGCCCGCGGGTTCCGTCGGCGCATCGTTGCTCGCCGCGAGCCCGCACGATCCGTTCGGTGTCGCGCTCGACTCCTCGGCCACCCTCGCTGCGTTCCGACGCGTGTGGAGCGGCCGCACCGTGGTGCTGGTGGAGGATTCCGATCTCGTCCGCTTCAACGCGGCGCGGGCGATCGCGGGGGGTGACGCCACACCCGCCGAGCTCGACCGGTTGCTGGCGCGCTTCGACGGCCTACTCGGCGAGCTGCTGGTCTCGGTCGACCCGGCCCGTGACGCCGTGATGGTCGTCGGCCCGACCGACCCGAGCGGCGTGTCGCAGCTCACGGTCGCGTCGATGCGCGCGCCGGGAACGGTGCCGGGCCTCGCGGTCTCCGCATTCACGCGGCGATCGGGATTCGTGTCGATCGTCGACATCGGTCCGACGATCCTCGACGCGTTCGGGGTTCCCGCGCCCAACTCGATGGAAGGCCGGCCGCTGGAGCGCGGGCGGACCGGGGGCAGCTTCGCGGAGCGACGAACCCTGCTCGTCGACGCCAACCGGGCGGCCCAGTTCCGGGACGCGCGGATCGGCCCGGTCACGATCGCGTTCATCGCCGCGCAAGTGGCGTTGACGCTGGCCGCGGCGATCGCGTTCACGTGGCTCGGCCGCCGATCGCGACGCGTGATCGAGCTCGGCGCGCTCACCCTGCTCGGCTTCCTCCCCGCGACATTCCTGGCGGGACTCGTGCAGTTCGACCGGCACCCCGTGTGGCAGTACTGGCTGTTCGTGGTCGGAGTCGGTGCCGGGATCGCCCTCGTCGCGTCGGTGGTGTCCGATCGCCTCACCTCCGATCGGCTCGGCGTGGCGCCACTCGTGCTGTGCCTCGGCACGATCGTCGCGGTGCTCGTGATCGACGTGGTGACGGGCGCGCGCCTGCAGTTCAACACGGTGTTCGGCTACTCGCCGACCGTCGCGGGGCGCTTTGCGGGGATCGGCAACCTTGCGTACTCGCAGCTGTCGGCCGCCGCGCTGTTGCTCGCGTGCCTGCTCGCCTACGCGGTCGGAGGGCGGAAGGGCGCGCTCATCGCGACGGCGATCCTGGGTGCGGCGATCGTCGTCGACGGGATGCCGATCTGGGGCTCCGACGTGGGAGGCGTGCTCTCGATGGTGCCGGCCTACGGGATCGCGGTGACCGGGCTTGCCGGCCTGCGCATCCGCTGGCGGTCGCTGCTGCTCGCGGTGGGCGCGACGATCGCCGCGGTGGTCGCGTTCGCGCTCATCGACCTCTCGCGTCCGAAAGACCGCCAGACCCACCTCGGGCGGCTGATCGAGAGCACGCGTTCGGGGGGTTGGCACTCGTTCCGCATCGTGATCGAGCGCAAGCTCGCCGAGAACTTCGGCGTGCTGTTCTCGTCGCCGTGGACGGTGATGGTGCCGATCGTGATCGCCGGCGTCGCGTACATCATCTACCGCGCGCCGGGGCGGCTCCGGGCCCTGCACGAGCGGATTCCGCCCATGCGGTGGGCGCTCCTGTCGCTCGCGGTCCTCGCGGTGCTCGGCTTCGGACTCAACGACTCCGGCATCTCGATCCCGGGTGTCATGCTGGGGGTGCTCACACCGGTCATGATCGTGATCCTCGTTCGCGCCGAGCGCGACCGAATCGAGATCGGAGCCCGATGATCGTCGTCGCGCTTGCGTTCGTCGTCGGGGTCGCCATGGTGCGGCTGCTCCTGCTGGGTGCACCCGATCTGCTCCGCGCTCCGGCGCTCGCGCGCACCAACTTCCGGGGCGTGAGCCTGCCGACCGCCGGAGGCCTCGTCGTGACGCTCGCGATCGTGCTCGTCGAGGGCGCCCGGGTCGGGCTCGGAGCGGTCGGTGTCGGTCGGAGGCCGGGCCTCGACGGGACCCGCCCGCTCGTGCTGCTCGCGTGCGTCGGGTTCGGCTTCCTCGGGCTGCTCGACGACGTGCTGCGGCGTGTTCGAGCCGTCCCGGGGATCACCGCCGCCGGGCTGACCGATGCGCTCCCGCTGGGGCGCAATCGCAGTTGGGGCGCGCCCGCCAAGGGACAGGTATACCCGCGGGGTAAGTTCCCCAACGCGTTTGTGCGCGTGGTGAGCGATGGC
>DAIQOP010000290.1:0-4616 GCA_036787815.1 Actinomycetota bacterium | reverse complement strand
CGGCGCCCCCGCCGCGCGGTTCCATCGCACGGATCGACGCCCGCAGCCCGAAGACGACCCCGTCGACGTTGACCCGCATCATCCGGTAGTAGTCGTCGTCGGTGAGCGTGCCCAGGTCGGCGACACCGATCGAGATGCCGGCGTTCAGGAACGCGATGTCGACGCCGCCGAACGCGCGCGTGCAGGCGGCGAACGAGGCGTCGACCTCGGCCGACGTACCGATGTCGGCGGCGAACGCGTCGCCGCCCACCTCGGTCGCGACGGCGCGCGCCGCGTCGCCCTCACGATCGACGACGAACACCCGGGCGCCGTCGGCCGCGAGGCGGACACAGGTCGCGCGGCCGATGCCTGATCCGCCGCCGGTGACGAGCGCGACCTTGCCGGCGAGCTCGCTCGTGCCCTCGGTCGCCGCGCTCACGGCGACAGGATGACGAGCCGGGCTTCGGTCATCTCCTCGGCCGCGTACTGCGGGCCTTCACGGGTGTTGCCGCTGTCGCGCACGCCGCCGTACGGCTGCTGGTCGGCGCGGAAGGTCGGCACCTCGTTCACGAGCACGCCCCCGAAGTCGAGCGTGCGCGCCGCGCGCAGCGCCGCATCGAGCTCGCGGGTGAACACCGCGGCCTGGAGGCCGTAGCGGGAGTCGTTGGCGAGTCGGAGCGCTTCGCCGTAATCGGTGTAGGTCGCGACGCCGACGACGGGGCCGAACACCTCTCCGGCGCACACCTTCATGTCGGGCTTCACGTCGGTGAGGAGTGTCGGCCGGAGCACGCCGTCGTCACCGATCGTGCCGCCGGTCGCGACACGCGCGCCCTGCGCGACGGCTTCTTCGACCCAGCCCGCGACCCGGTCGCGCTCACCGCTCGAGATGAGCGCCGATACGTCGGTCGACTCGTCGAGGGGGTTGCCCACCCGCAACGCCGCGACGAGCGGCGTGAGCAGGTCGAGGAAGGGTGCGGCGATCGATTCGTGCACGTACACGCGTTGAGTCGAGATGCACGATTGGCCCGCGTAGCTGAAACCCGCGACGGCGATCTTCTTGGCCGCGCTCTCGTAGTCGGCCGACGGCTCGAGGATCACCGGTGCGTTGTTGCCGAGCTCGAGCCCGACCTTCTTGCGGGCGGCCTTGGCCCGGATGCCCCACCCGACCTCGGGTGAGCCGGTGAAGGTGATCATCGCGATGTCGTCGTGCTCGACGATCGCGTTGCCGACCGTGCCGCCGCCGCCGGTGACGACGTTCAGGTGGCCGGGCGGCAATCCGCACTCGTTGATGAGCAGCTTCGCGAGCGCGATGGCCGAGAGTGGCGTCTGGCTCGCCGGCTTCAGCACCACCGGGCAACCGGCGGCGATGGCGGGTGCCAGCTTGTGCGCGACGAGGTTGAGCGGGAAGTTGAACGGGCTGATCGCACCGACGACGCCGATCGGCACGCGCAGCGTGAACGCCAGCTTGCCGGCGCCCGCCGCGCTCGCGTCCATCGGGATCATCTCGCCGGTGAGCGTGCGCGCGGCGACGGCGGCGAAGGTGAAGGTCGAGACCGCGCGTTGCGCCTCGACGCGTGCGGTCTTGATCGGCTTCGCCGATTCGGTCGCGATGATCTGCGCGAACTCCTCGACGCGTTCCGACAGCAGTCGAGCGGCGGTGTCGAGGATCTCGGCGCGCTTCCATGCGGCGAGCGGCCCGGCGAGGTGCACGTCGCGGGCGGCGGCGACGGCCCGGGCGACCTCGGCGGGGCCGCACGCGGGCACCCGTCCGAGGAGCGCGCCGTCGTAGGGAGCGCGGACCTCGATCCACTCACCCGTCGTCGTGTCGTCCGTCCCGATCGGCAGCGCGTGGTCGGTGCTGGTCACGGTGATTTCCTTCGTCGCGTGCGAGTCGGCCCACCCTACGCGCTGGGCGCCACGGCGCCCGGCGCCGATGTCGGCGACGCCTTCGTCGCCCTTTCTCAGAGCGTGACTCGGCCGTCGCGCAGCACCGGAGTGCCGGCGGAATCGACGACGTCGAAGTGGAGCTCGTGCGGCGACGTGCGTGCGACGCGCAGCTCGATCGTCGACGGCATCGCGACCATGCCTGCGAACCGGACGCGGATGCGGCGCACGGTGGTCCGGTCGATTCCCGCCCACGCGAGTGCGGCACTGGTCGCGAGGGCCAGCGTGCAGGTGCCGTGCAAGATCGGCGCGGTGAGCCCGGCGGCCACCGCGGCGGTCGCGTCGGTGTGGATCGGGTTCCAGATACGCGACGCTTCGGAGTACTCGCGAGCCTGATCGACCGAGACCGCGATCGGGATCGCGATCGGGACCGCCGGTTCGGGCGCCGGTTCGGGCGTTGGCTCCGACGCGAGCGCGGGCTCGTCGTGCGCCGCCGACTCCTCCGGAAGCGGGCCTTCGACCGCGACGCCGATGAACATCGAGCCCATCACCGTGGTTGCCACGAGCGACCCCTCGGCATCGCGAGTGTCGAGGCGCAGCTGCTGGAACGTGCCGCGCCGGCGCGCTGCGAGCGCCTCGACGGTCGCGACCGTCGTCACCGCGTCTCCCGCTCGGAGCAGGCGGTGAATCGTCAGGTCGTGGGTCGCGTGGATGCCGCGCCGGCGCTCGTCGGGAAGGAGTGTGCCGTCGTCGAGCCGCGCGGCGGCCGTGACCGCGGGCCATTCGATGCACACCGGGAACAACGGGTGACCGAGATCCGCGTCGGTGGCGTCGCCGACGGCCCGAGAGAAGCTCGCCAACCACGCCGCGTCGATGTCGTGCGTCACGGGTGCCGTCGAGCGACCGACGATCGAGATCGGGAACGGCATGGCGACGAGCCTGTCAGACGAGGCCCGGCGGCAGGCCGCACCCCTTCCCCCAGCGACACCGCCCCGCTACGCTGCGTGGGCTGGTCGAAGGGCGGCGAGCAGGGGGATCGGGGTCACTTGATGGCACGGACGCGTTCACGGTTCTTCGTCGCGGTCGCGGCGTTCTCGATGGTCGGCGCGAGCGTCGCCGGCCTCGGTTCGGTGTCGGCGACGGCGGGTGCCGCAGTCACACCGCTCCTCGCGACCGCGGGCTCGTACCAGGCGAGCTTCCCCGCTGAAGCGTCCACCAGCCCGCTCGTCATCACCGCCGGTCCGGAGGGGGCGAACGCGGGCACCTTCGCGTTCAGCGCCCTCGGCGACTACGGCACATGGGTCGTCGCGAACAAGATGATCACCATGCTGGTGACGGTCTCGAACTCGGGTCACGGCGGCGACGTGCTCATCGGCAAGGTGACCAGCACCGGCATCAGCCCGGGCGCGTACAGCCGGTTGGGCATCGGGCAGTCGGCGTGGTCGGCGACGCGTTCGGCCAAGCCGCAGGTCGCGGCTTCGGTCGCCGTCGCGGAGCCGAGCGTTCGCCTCGGCGTCAAGGCCTCGGGCGTCTACACCGCGCAGTTTCCCGACGTCGCGCTCCACGACACCCTCACGGTGACGAACGACACGGTCTCGACGAAGGAAGGAACGTTCACGTTCACGGTCCTCGGCGACTCCGGCCATTGGGTGCAGATGGGCAAGCGCATCGCGCTCGGAATCACGTCGGGTCCCGACGCGGGCGTCACCCTTGCGGGTGCCCTCAACTTGACGGGAATCAGCAGCGCGACCGCGCCGGGTCTCTACGACATCCCGGGCACGAATGTCTTCCACTGGTACGCGACGCACTAGCCATCGAACGCGCGCGTCGGTCCAACTACGCTGCCCCGAGATGTCCAGCCACATCACGGAAGATGAGGTACGCCATGCAGGTTCGACGTTCCCGCTTGCTCGTCATGCTCGCGGCGGTCGCCGTCGCCGTCGGCGGCGCCGGCGTGCTCGGTGCGAGTGCCGCATCGGCCACGTCGGGTCGGCTCGCCGCGCGTCACACCCACGCGGTCGCGCATCCTGCGGTGGCCGCCGAGGGAACGTATGAGGCGTCGTTCCCGATCGCCGGCCTCACCAGCCAACTCGTCATCAACGCCGGTGCGACGTCCACGAGCGTCGGCACCTTCGAGTTCGTCGCCTTCGGCGACTACGGCGACTGGGTGATCTCGGGGCGGACGATCGCGATGCAGGTCGCGTCGTCGACGATGGGCCACGAGGGATTCGTCCTGATCGGCCACGTCACGACCGGCGGCATCGTCGGCAAGTTCGGCGTGCCCGGCTGGGGCCAGTTCGACTGGAACGCGACGCGCGACGGCGCTCCGGCCGCATCGCGTGCCGCGCTCGCAGCCGAGGCCGCCGCGGCGAGCCCGGCGGTTCCGCTCACGGGGCTCTCGGGTTCGTACACCGCGATCTTCCCCGGTCTCACGCTCACCGACACCCTGAACCTCGGCCACGACCTGTTCTCGACCAAGTCGGGCTCGCTCACGTTCGTGAACCTCGGCGACACCGGCAACTGGATCCAGATGGGCAAGCACATCGCGCTGGGCGTTTCCGTCGGCCCCGACGCGGGCGTCACGATGGTCGGCACGCGGACGCCGACCGGCATCAGCAGCGCCGCCGCGCCGGGTCTCTACGACCAGCCGAGCACCGGCCTCTTCGAGTGGTACGCGACGCGGAACGCCGGTTAGCGCTCGCAGGCGCTCCTTTTTCGACGGCGGCCGAGCAGGCCGCCGTCGATCGATCGTG
>DAIQOP010000289.1:1921-4662 GCA_036787815.1 Actinomycetota bacterium | reverse complement strand
GGCGGGGCACCTCGGTGGTCTCGAAGGTTGTCGCGTGCTCGTCATCGGCGCCGGTGAGATGGCCGACGGCATGGCGGTGGCACTCGCCAACCGCGGAGTTGCCGACATCTGCGTTGCGAACCGAACACTCGGGCACGGCGACGATCTCGCGCGGCGCGTCGGTGGCCGAGCCGTCGAGCTCGACGATCTTCCGGCCGAGCTCGCGCAGGCCGATCTCGTGCTCGCCTCCACGGGCTCGAGCGACGTGATCGTCGAGCGCGGCGCGGTGGAGCTCGCGGTTTCGGGGCGCCCCGATCGCCCGTTGCTCGTCGTCGACGTCGCGATGCCGCGCGACATCGACCCGGGTGTCGGCGCGGTGCCGTCGGTCACGTTGCTCGACATCGACGACCTCAAGGATTTCGCCCGCCGTTCGTCGGAGCGGCGTCGGGCCGAGATCGGCAAGGCGCGCGAGATCCTCAACGAGGAGCTCGACCGGTACCGCAGCGCGCGTGAGGCGCGCCAAGCCGTGCCGTTGGTGATCGCGTTGCGCGAGATGGGCGACGACATCCGCGCCCACGAGCTCCAACGGTACGGATCGCGTTTCGCCGATCTCGACGAGTCGACGCGGGCCGACATCGAGGCGCTCACGCTCGGCATCGTCAACAAGCTGTTGCACGAGCCGACCGTTCGGCTCAAAGCGGCCGCAGGAACCGATCTCGGCACCGCCTACGCCGACACCCTCGCCGCCCTGTTCGATCTCCCCAGTGGCGAATAACCCCCGAAGCGGCGAGCACACCGGACCCCTGCTCACCGCCCGGAGCGGCGAGCGCAGCGTGAGTATCGAGCGGCGAGCGCAGCGAGCAAGCGACCCGACTCGCTCCCATCCCGCGTCCGGAGCGGCGAGCGATTCAATGCCCGACGAGTCGTGCCGTTCAGACCAACCGAGCAAGTGCGACCAGTGAGATGAAGATCGCCACGAGGGGGAGTGCGCTGGCGTTGTGGCAGGCGAACCGGGTGATGGCGTTGCTCGACCGGCCTGCGGAGCTCGTGATCGTGTCGACGCGCGGCGACGAACGACGCGATGTCGAGATCCACCAACTCGGCGGTACGGGCGTCTTCGTCAAGGAGGTCGAGCAGGCCGTGCTCGACGGTCGCGCCGACGTCGCGGTGCACTCGGCGAAGGATCTCCCGTCGACGACCGACCCGGGGCTGGCGCTCGCGGCGGTTCCCGAGCGCGCCGATCCGCGCGACGCGCTCGTCGGGGGCTCGCTCGACGCGCTTCCCACGGCCGCGCTCATCGCGACCGGATCGGTGCGGCGCCGCGCGCAGCTCGCCGCCCTGCGCCCCGACCTCCAGTTCACCGGTCTTCGGGGCAACCTCGACACCCGCATCGCGAAGGCTGCCGACGTCGACGCCGTCGTGGTCGCGGCGTGCGCGCTCGACCGGCTCGGCCGCCTCGACGAGGCCGCCGATGTGCTCGACCCGCGGGTGATGCTCCCGCAGGTCGCGCAGGGCGCGCTCGCGGTCGAGTGCCGCGACGACGACACCGAGACGCTCGCGATCCTCCGGGCGATCGACGATCCCGCCGCCCACCGATGTGTGGTGGCCGAGCGCGCGTTCCTCGCCGAGCTCGGCGGTGGATGCGACCTCCCTGTGGGCGCACTCGCGCGGATCACCGGCGGCAAGCTGCTGATCACGGTTCTGCTCGCGACGCTCGACGGTCGGATCGTCGTACGCGCCGAAGCGCGAGGTACCGACCCGGGCGCCACCGGTCGCGCGGCTGCGGCGGCGCTGCTCGACGGAGCCGGCGGTCGTGCGTTGCTCGACCTCGACCTCGAAGCGCCGAGCGCGGGCGTGCCGGCGGCGGGGAGCGAGCGATGACCGTGTACCTCGTCGGCGCCGGCCCGGGCGACCCCGGGCTGCTCACGGTGCGCGGCGCCGAGCTGCTCGCGCGTGCCGATGTTGTCGTGCACGATCGGTTGTCGTCGGCCCGGCTGCTCGACCTCGTGCCGCGCGCGGCGACGCGGATCGACGTCGGCAAGGCACCGGGTCGTGCCCCCGTGAGCCAGCGCGAGATCGACCAGCTCCTCGTCGAGCACGGGAAGACCGGAGCGACGGTCGTGCGGCTCAAGGGTGGCGATCCGTTCGTGTTCGGCCGCGGCGGCGAGGAAGCCGAGGCGCTCATCGCCGCGGGAGTTCCCTTCGAGGTCGTTCCCGGGATCACGAGCGCGATCGCGGCGCCGGCGTACGCCGGCATCCCGGTCACCCATCGCGGCCTCTCGACCCACGTGACGATCGTGACGGGCCACGAAGACCCGGCCAAGGCGAGCTCCGACACCGACTGGGCCGCGTTGGCGCGCGCCGGCGGAACCCTCGTCGTGCTGATGGGCGCGGGACGCGTCGCCGAAGTGGCACGGTTGCTCATCGAAGGCGGGCGCGCGCCGGAGACGCCGGTTGCCGCGGTGCGCTGGGGCACGCATCCGCACCAACGCACGATCCGCTCGACCCTCGCGAAGATCGGGGCCGAAGCCGTCGAGTCGCCTTCGGCCATCGTGATCGGCGCGGTCGCCGCGCTCGACCTCTCGTGGTTCGAGAGCCGCCCGCTCTTCGGCCGGCGCGTCGTCATCACACGCGCGCGCGAGCAGGCCAGCGGTCTGCGGGCCCGCCTGACCGAGCTCGGTGCGGAGGTGGTCGAGCTGCCCTCGATCGTCGTGGAGCCGATCGAGTTCGAGCTTCCCGACCTCTCGGGGTACTCGTGGGTG
>DAIQOP010000289.1:0-1911 GCA_036787815.1 Actinomycetota bacterium | reverse complement strand
GCTCACGTCGGCCAACGGCGTCGACGCCTTCTTCACGCGTGGCCTGCACCGCCAGGGGCTCGACGCGCGCACGCTCGCCGGCGTGCAGGTCGCGGCGATCGGCCCGGGAACGGCGGCCGCCCTCGAACGTTTCGGTGTGCGCGCGGATCTGGTTCCCGAGCGTTTCGTCGCCGAGTCACTCGTCGACGCGTTCCCCGCGCCGACCACACCGGACGACCGTGTGCTCGTGGCGCGCGCCGAGCAGGCGCGCGACGTGCTCCCCGACGGTCTCGCGGGTCTCGGCTACGCCGTCGACATCGTGGCGCTCTATCGCACGGTGACCGCGGAGCCCGATCCCGTCGACCTCGCGCGTGTGCGCGCGGGAGACATCGACGCGATCACGTTCACGTCGTCGTCGACGGTCGACAACTTCTGCCGCATCGTCGGACCGATCGCGACCGAGCCGCGCATCGTCTCGATCGGGCCGATCACCTCGGCGAGTGCCGCGGCGGCCGGGCTGCGGGTCGACGTCGAGGCCGATCCCCACGACATCGACGGCCTGGTTGCCGCCGTCCTCCGGCTGCTCGAGCGCCGGTAGCCTGAACGCATGCCGTTCCCCGAACGACGCCTTCGGCGGCTTCGTCGCACGCCCGCACTGCGGCGGCTCGTCGCCGAGACCCGAATCTCCGTCGACGGGCTGGTGGCACCGCTCTTCGTGAAGGAGGGCATCGACGGCGCGGAGCCGATCGTGTCGATGCCGGGCGTCGCGCAGCACAGCCAGGAGAGCCTCCGCAAGGAGGTGCGCGAGCTCGCAGGGCTCGGGGTGCCGGCGGTGATGCTCTTCGGCGTCCCGGCCGCGAAGGATGCGCGCGGCTCCGGCGCCGACGCTCCCGACGGTGTCGTGCAGACCGCGTTGCGGAACCTGCGCGACGAGGTCGGCGACGCGATGGTGCTCATGACCGACGACTGCCTCGACGAGTTCACCGACCATGGCCACTGCGGCCTGCTCGCCGCCGACGGTGCCGTCGACAACGACGCGACGCTCGAGCGCTATGCGTCGATCGCGCTGAGCCAGGCGGGCGCCGGGGCCGACGTGATCGCACCGTCGGGGATGATGGACGGGCAGGTCGGCGCGATCCGTGCCGCGCTCGACGGCGGTGGTCACTCCGAGGTCGCGATCCTCGCCTACGCGGCGAAGTACGCGTCGGCGCTGTACGGACCGTTCCGCGACGCGGCGGAGTGCGCGCCGCAGTTCGGCGATCGCCGCGGCTACCAGATGGATCCGCCCAACGCGCGTGAGGCGCTCGAAGAGGTCGCCCTCGACGTCGCCGAGGGCGCCGACATGGTGATGGTGAAGCCCGCGCTCGCCTACCTCGACGTGATCGCGGCGATCCGGGCTCAGTTCCCGCTGCCGTTGGCCGCGTATCACGTGAGTGGCGAGTACGCGATGCTGAAGGCCGCCGCGCAGCTCGGCTGGATCGACGGCGACGCGGTGGCGCTCGAGCATCTCGTCGCCATCAAGCGCGCGGGTGCCGACATCATCCTCACCTACCTCGCCCGCGAGGTTGCCGAGCTCCTCCACGCATGACCGATCTGTACGAGCGGGCGTTGGCGCGGATTCCGGGTGGCGTGAGCTCGCCGGTGCGTTCGTTCGCGTCGGTGGGCGGGCGCCCGTTCTTCACCGAACGGGGCGAGGGCGCGTACCTCGTCGACACCGACGGCCGTCGCTACGTCGACTACGTGCAGTCGTGGGGCGCGTCGATCCTCGGTCACGCGGCGCCGAAGGTCGTCGAGATGCTGCTGGGCCAGCTCGCGATGCTCTTGATGATGATCGGTGTCGCGGTCGCGGGCGGGATCGGGCTCAGGCGCGCGCGGTAGCGTCCGCTTCGCGAACAGCGCCCTCGCAGGCGCTTAGCCGGAGACGTAGATCAC
>DAIQOP010000288.1:0-4670 GCA_036787815.1 Actinomycetota bacterium | reverse complement strand
GGCATAGGCCCCCTGGCCCTCGCAGCGACGGGCCAGGCCCGCAGCGACGATGTTCTTGGCGACCCAGCGCATCGCGTAGCAGGCGGAACGGTCGACCTTGCTCGGGTCCTTGCCGGAGAACGCGCCGCCGCCGTGACGGGCCATGCCGCCGTAGGTGTCGACGATGATCTTGCGGCCGGTGAGCCCGCAGTCGGCGTGGGGCCCGCCGAGCTCGAACACGCCGGTCGGGTTCACGAAGATCTCGAACTCGTCGTCGGCGAACTGTGCGGGGAGCGACGGGCGGATCACGTGCTCGATGAGGTCGGCGCGCATCTCGCCTTCGATGTTGACGCCCGGATCGTGCTGGGTGGAGATGACGACGTTCATCAACCGGCGCGGGATGCCGTCTTCGTACTCGATGCTCACCTGGGTCTTGCCGTCGGGGCGCAGGTAGCTCACGATCCCCTGGCGGCGCACGGCGGCGAGGCGTTCCGCGAGCCGGTGAGCGAGCCAGATCGGCATCGGCATGAGGTCGGGGGTCTCGTCGCAGGCGTAGCCGAACATCATTCCCTGGTCGCCCGCGCCGACCTCGTCGTAGAGGTCCCCGGTGCCGGCCCGCTGCTCGAACGCCTTGTCGACGCCCTGGGCGATGTCGGGCGACTGCTCGTCGAGCGACACGATGACACCGCAGGTCTTGCCGTCGATGCCGAACTTGGCGTCGGTGTAGCCGATGCTGCTGATCGTCTCGCGGGCCAGCCGCGCGACGTCGACGTGGGCCTTCGTGCTGATCTCTCCGGCGACGACGCAGAGCCCGGTCGTGACGAGCGTCTCGCACGCGACGCGGCCGTACGGGTCGTCGGCCATGACGGCGTCGAGCACCGAGTCGCTGATCTGGTCGGCCATCTTGTCGGGATGACCCTCGGTGACCGACTCCGAGGTGAACGTGTGGCGATTGCTCACTGTTGCTCCTTGCTGATTCGGTCGAGGATGACGGCGGCGAGTGCGGCTTTGGTCATGAGAGGCTGCTCATCGACGCGACCTGCGGAGTCAAGCAGCACGGCCCGGTTCGTGTCGACCTCGAAGCCCGCTCCCGGCGCGGTGACGTCGTTGGCGACCATGAGGTCGACGTGCTTGGCCGCGAGCTTGGCCGCCGCGTTCGCGCAGACCTCGTGGGTCTCGGCGGCGAAGCCGACGAGCACCTGACCCTCGGGCTTCGCGGCTCCGAGCGCGGCGAGGATGTCGGGCGTGCGTTCGAGCACGATCTCCGGTACGCCGTCGGCCTTCTTCAACTTGGTGCCGGCAACGGAGCGGGGACGGAAGTCGGCCACCGCGGCCGCCATCACGACGATCCCGGCGCGCGGCGCGACCGCCAGCACCGCGTCGGCCATCTGCTGGGCGGTCTCCACCCTCACGACCTCGACGCCGTCGGGGACGCCCGCAGAGGCCGTCGTGACGAGGATGACGTGGGCGCCACGCCTGGCGGCCTCGGCCGCGACCGCGTGGCCCATCTTCCCCGACGACCGGTTTCCGAGGAAGCGCACCGGGTCGATGGGCTCGCGGGTCCCGCCCGCGGTGACGACGACGGTGGTGCCGGCCAACGACGACGCCGATGACGTGTCGATGGGGCCGAGCCGTTCGAGGACGGCCGCGACGATTGCCTCGGGGGCGGCGAGGCGGCCCGCACCGACATCGCCGCCGGCGAGGCGGCCCTCCTCGGGACCGATGACACCCACACCCCGCCGTCGCAGGGTCGCGAGGTTCTCCTGCACGGCCGGGTGCTCCCACATCTCGGTGTGCATGGCCGGAGCCACGAGCACGGGGGCACGGGTGGCGAGCAGGGTGGCCGTGAGCAGGTCCGAGGAGATCCCCGCCGCGTACGCCCCGATGAGGCGGGCCGTCGCCGGTGCGACGAGCACCAGGTCGGCCTGCTGCCCGAGACGGGTGTGCGGGATGGCCTCCGGGCCGTCGAACAGCTCGGTGAGCGCAGGTTCGGACGCCAGCGCGGAGAAGGTGAGGGGGGTGACGAACTTGGTCGCCGAGGCGGTGAGCACCGGGGTGACGTGCACACCGGCATCAACGAGGCGGCGGCAGACCTCGACCGCCTTGTACGCGGCGATGCCTCCGCACACACCGAGGACCACGCGCGGCGACGCCCCGCTCGAACTGGTCATCAGGCGTGATCGCGCCGTCGGCGGCCGCGACTCAGGCGGTGGCGTCGGTACCGGAGGTGGTGGGCGCGCTCGAGTCGATGGTGGAACCGGGAGGCTCCTCGACCGGCTCGACGATGCGCTCGAAGAGGATCTTGCCGGCGTCGATCTCCTCGAGGGCGATCGAGAGCGGCTTGCGCGACACCGAGGTGACCTGCGGCGGCACGATCCGGCCGAGGCCCTCGCCGAGCTGGTTGTAGTAGTCGTTGATCTCGCGGGCCCGCATGGCGGCGAGGGTCACGAGGGTGAACTTGGAGTCGACCCGGTTCATGAGATCTTCCACCCGGGGCTGCATCAGCGACGCTCGGCGTTCGGCCATGGTGGGAATCTCCGGATTCTTCAGGGAAACGACTCCTCGGCGGAGACGTCCGGGCGAAAAGTGGGGCTGAGCTGCGGGTTCAGCGTTCCGGCGCAGCAGCCCGGCGGCGGCCCAGGATAGCAGCGACCTCGCCCACCGCCCGACCCACGTCGTCGTTCTCGACCACGAAGTCGAAGTTGCCGGCCTGGTGCTCCTCGGCGGCCGCGGCGGCCAACCGGCGCTCGATCTGCTCCGGGGTGTCCTGCCCCCTCCGCTCCAACCGGAGCCGCTGCTCGTCCCTCGAGGGCGGCCGGACGAACACCAGCAGCGCCTCGGGGTACTTGCGGCGCACGGCCAGCGCGCCGTTCACGTCGACCTCGAGCAGGACGTCCTTGCCCGCCGCGAGGGCTTCGCTGACCGCGGCCTCGGGCGTGCCCTTGAGATCGCCGTAGACCTCGAACCACTCGAGGAACCCGTCGGCGTCGCGCAGGCGCTCGAACTCCTCACGGGTCGTGAAGTGGTAGTCGACGTCGTGCACCTCACCGGCCCGAGGCGCGCGCGTCGTCCACGACACCGACCACGACAGCGCCGGTTCCCGCTCCTTCAACCGCGAGACGATGGTGCCCTTGCCCACTCCCGACGGTCCGGCAATGACAAGCAGGACGCCCTTTCTCATGGTCGCGTCCGCGTGCGGTTCACCGTTGTGTTCCGCACTCGTCACGACCGCTGCGCCCGCTCCGGGAGATCTACGCCTGGCCGAAGCGATCGAGGAGCGCGCGGCGCTGGTTGCTGCCGAGGCCGCGCAGGCGGCGGCTCTCGGAGATCTCGAGCTCTTCCATGAGCTTGCGCGCCCGAACCTTGCCGACTCCCGGCAACGACTCCAACACGCTCACGACCTTGAGCTTGGCCAGCACCTCACTCGACGAATCGGGAGTGTCGAGCTGCTCGAAGAGCTCGGTGAGGTTCAAGCCCCCCATCTTGAGCCGCTCCTTCACCTCCGCCCGCTGGCGACGCGCGATGGCCGCCTTCTCGAGCGCCTGCTGACGCTGCTCGGGTGTGAGCGTGGGAGGGTTGGGCATCGGCAGCGTCCTTTGTGCTCGACAGAAGGGTTCGCGCGGTCAGCGGCCGGCGACGATCGCTGAGCATACAAGGCTCGTTCCGCGCCACAACGGGGAGCGCGGTTGCATCGCCGACCGGTTTGGGCTACAAGCGCCGGGACGATTCGGCGCCGCTCATGCCCCGAGCTACGCGAGCGCAGCCGCGACTTCGTCGTGCAATCGACGGGCCGCATCTTCGCGATCCGCCGCGGCGGTCACGGTGCGCCCGATCACCAGCAGATCGGCGCCGGCGGCCGCGACCGCTCCCGGAGTGCCGATGCGCGCCTGATCGTCGGAATCGGAGCCCGCGAGCCGTACCCCCGGCACGATGGTGACGAAGCCCGGCGCGCTGCGTTGCACGCGCGCGAGCTCCTGCACGGAGCACACGACACCGCCGCAGCCCGCCGCGAGGGCGGCCTGCAACCGAGGCTCGAACGCGCCGGCGTCGGGCTCGCTCGTGAGCACGGTGACGGCGATCGGGATCGGCCGTTCCATCCCCGCTTCGGCGGCGCCGGCCGTCATCCCCTCCACGCCGGCCGCGAGCATCGCTTCACCACCGGCGGCGTGCAGGTTGATGTACGCCGGACCGAGCCGCCCGAGCACGCGCGCTGCGCGACCGACCGTCGTCGGGATGTCGTGCAACTTCGCGTCGAGGAACACGCGGAAGCCATCCGCGCGCAGCGCGGTGACCGCGGCCGGACCCGCGGCCCCGTAGAGCTCGAGACCGATCTTCGCGACTCCGATCCATGGCGCCAGCGATGCGGCCATGCGGCGCGCGTCGTCGAGATCGTCGACGTCGAGCGCGAGCGCGAGTCGTTGCCGTACTTCGTCTGCCATCACACTTCCTCCAACTTCCCGACGAGATCGGCGACGCGCGCGACGCCGTGTGTCCTGCACCACTCCGCGATCTCCCCGACGATCCGCAAGGTCGCGCGCGGCTCGGCGAAGGTCGCCGTCCCGACTCCGACCGCGCTCGCGCCGGCGAGCAACATCTCGACCGCGTGCTCGCCGGTCGAGACACCGCCGGTGCCGATGATCGCGACACCGGGAAACTCCCGGCTGACGTCCCACACGGCGCGCAATGCGACC
>DAIQOP010000287.1:0-4674 GCA_036787815.1 Actinomycetota bacterium | reverse complement strand
ATCGACGCCGCGATCGACGCGATGCCGGCCGCCGCGTGGACGAACGTCGCCCGCGACGTGCGGGGGACGGAGGAGACGGCGTCGGTGGTCGTCTTCAGCCGCCGGCGGGAGGTCGAGGTCCATCACGTCGATCTCGGGTTCGGCTACGAACCCGCCGACTGGCCGCTCGAGATGGTCGACCGTTGGCTCCCGGAGGCGTTGGCCTCCGTCGCCGACCGCGCGGACCATCGCCTGCTGCTCGCGTGGGTCCTGCGCCGCGCCGACGGCGCACCCGAGCTCGGACCGTGGCGTTAGCCGCAGGACCGCCCGCCGCCCGCAACCGTGTCGGGCGCTACTGCCCGCTGACCGCCGCGAAGTCGTTCACGTGGCGTTCGAGGTACGCGTGGGCGTCATTGCCGTTCATCGGTTCGGCGTACAGGTAGCCCTGGATCCGCGTGCAGCCGAGCTGCTCGAGCCCGTGACGTTGCGCCGGCTGCTCGACGCCCTCGGCGATCGTCTCGAGCTGGAGCGTCTGTGAGAGTTGCATGATCGCGCTGACGATTCCCCGGCCCTCGTAGTCGCGGAGCAGGTTGTCGATGAAGCGCTTGTCGATCTTGAGGATGTCGATGGGCAGCTCGGCCAGGGTCGCGAACGACGAGTAACCGGTGCCGAAGTCGTCGATCGCGATCCGGACGCCGGTCGAGCGAAGCTCGTTGAGCACGCCGATCACCCGCCCGGAGTCGTTGGCGAGGACCGATTCGGTGATCTCGAGCGTGAGCGACGTCGCGTCGACACCGGATTGCGCGAGCGCTTCGGCCACGTCGGCGACGAAGTTCGGATCGACGAGTTGGCGCACCGAGACGTTGACCGCGATCGTGGGCCGGAGCTCGGGAAACGCCGCGTGCCAGACGCGTGCCTGGCGGCAGGCCTCGAACAGCACGAGACGACCGATGTCGACGATGAGACCCAGCTCCTCGGCCAGCGGGATGAACGTGTCGGGCTTGATGTGGCCACGCGTCGGGTGCAACCAACGCGCGAGCGCTTCGAACGAGACGACCGCGCCCGACGTGGTGTCGACGACGGGTTGGTAGTGCACCGTGAGCGTCCGGTCGGCGATCGCACTCCGCAACGCCTGCTCGAGGTCCATACGTTCGACGGCCGCCGCGTGCATCGAGGCTTCGAACTCCCGGTAGCAGCCCTTCCCTGCTCGCTTCGCGCGGTACATCGCGGCGTCGGCGTCGCCCAGCAGACCGCTGGCGTCGGTGTCGGGACGGTCGGCGAGGGCGATCCCCACGCTCGCGCCGATGGCGACGTTGCGATCCCACAGCTCCACCGGCGCGACGAGCGATTCGAGCACGCGCTGCGCGACCTGGCGGGCCTGGCTCGGCACGTCGAGGTCGTCGACGAGGATCGCGAACTCGTCTCCTCCGAGACGGGCGATCGTGTCGACGTCGCGCAGCGCCGATCGGAATCGATCGGCGACGCCGTTGAGCAACGCGTCGCCGGCCTGGTGGCCGAGGCTGTCGTTGACGTTCTTGAATCCGTCGAGGTCGACGATCAGCACCGCGACGTACCCTCCGACGCGGGCCCGGCGGTGGAGCGCCTGCTCGAGCCGGTCGTTGAAGAGCGTGCGGTTCGGCAGACCGGTGAGCGGGTCGTGCATGGCCTGGTGCCGCATCGCGTCTTCGGCCCGCCGGCGCAGGATCGACGAGAGCAGGATGCTTGCGATCGCCTCGACGAACCGTTCCTCGTCCTGGGTCGGCGGGTGGATCGTGACCACCTCGATCTGGCCCAACGGCTGGGCCGGGTCGCCGATCGGCACCCGTCGCGTCACCGGCTCGCCGTGCGGCGCCGCGGGTTCGCCCGCGCCCGAAGCCATCTCGGCGACGGTCAGCTCGTCTTCGAGCCCGCTCGGCGTGGAACCGACGATGCGGCACGACCGCGCGCCCGCGAGACGGGTGATCGCCTCGGCCGCGGTCTCGCCGAGCGCCTCGACCGACGTTGCCTGCAGGGCGTAGCGATCGAGCGCCGCGAGGGCCGCGTGCTGCTCCATGCGGGTGCGCCGTGCGGTCACGTCGCGCGCGTTGATGACCATGCCCCCGACGGCCGGGTCGTCGAGCAGGTTGCGGGCGATGCCCTCGAGCCAGCGCCACGTTCCGTCGCTGCCACGCACTCGCATCCAGAACTCGGGGCTCGTCCCGCCGATCTCGCCCGCACGCCCGACCGCCGAGCGCAACGCGTCGAGGTCGTCCTCGTGGACGTGCTGGCGCGACTCGACGCCGAGGAGCGCACCGGGTTCGTGGCCGAGGATCTCGAGACACGACGGGCTCGCATAGGTCACGGCGGCGGTGCCGTCGACCACGAACACGAGCTCGTGCGAGCTCTGCAGCAGCGCACGGAACCGTCGTTCACGGCTCTCGATCAACGCGCTCGCGTCTTCCTTCTCCGCGAGCGCGCCGGTCAGCGAGCGGTAGGAGAACGCGATGCCGATCGCCATCAGCAGCGCCAACCCGTGCACCTCGGGAACGGGCAGCAGCGACGGCACCCGACCGAGAGCCAAGAGCAGCTGCCCCGCCGCGAGGCACGAGAGGTTCCAACCCATCACCGCGGGCAGCGCACCGGAACCGATCGTCGCGAGCGACTCCTGGCCGACGAGGAGGAGGCCGACCGAGAGCCCGGGGCCCCATCCGGTCGCGTAGATCGTGGCGGTCACGACGATCGCCTGCGACGCGATCTTGGCGTGCAGCCACGGGCGGGTGGGCCAGGTCGTCCAGGCGAGATCGGTGAAGGTGGTGACGATCTGGCCGAGCACCAGGATCACGGGGATCAGCCAGAAGGGGCTCGGAGCCACGAGGCCGAGCGTCCGCAGGCCGGCGATCGCCACCGCGGAGGCGGGGCCCATACCGAGCATGGCGACGAACCGCGGCTGGCGCACACTGCGCGCCACGACCCCCCGGAATCCCTCTCGTTCCACGAAGGTTTATCGACGCGGTGGCCTTCCGCTGAAGACGGGGCCGACGGTCCCGACAAATCGCCCATTTCGGACCGGATACGGGGCGCAAGATTTGTGGTGCCGGGCGTGCGGTCCGAACTCAAGGGTTGCGCTGAGACGCCGATCGTTGCCACGCCATGATCTCTCGAGCTGCCCGCCCGATCGCGACGCTCGCCGCACTCGTCGTCGTGTGCGCGTCGCTCGCAACGACCGCGCCGGGTGCCGGTGCCACGGTCACGACCCACACGCCGGTGATGGGCCCGAGCCTGCTGAGCGCGTCGCAGCTCGCGGCCTGGTACTCGCGCCACAGCGGCATCACGCCGCGGATCCCGGCCTTCGGCGGGCATCCGGCCGGCGACGTCGCCGCGCTCGCGCAGGTGTTCATCGACGACGGCAAGACCGAAGGTGTCCGCGGCGACATGGCGTTCGTGCAGGCGATGCTCGAGACCGGCTGGCTCGGCTTCGCCGGTTCGCAGGTCCCGCCGGACGCGTACAACTACGCGGGGATCTACGCCTTCAACGGGCGCGCGCCGCTCCCCGACTGCACACACGGCGACAGCGCGCCGAGCCGTTGCATGGGCACCCCACAGCACGGGGTGCTCGTGCAGATCCAGCTGTTGCGCAGCTATGCCGATCCGGCGACCAAGACGATGTCGGGCCGGTACATCTCCGCACCGTCCGATCGCGTCGGTGCCGCACCGCTGTGGGAGTACTTCGGTGGCGCCAACTGCCCGTGCCGCAAGCTCATCTGGGCGTCCGCCGCGAACTACGGCTTGACGATCATCGGCCTCTACTCACAAGCGCTTTCCGAGGCCGGCCTCGCCGGCGCCTGCGTGCCGTACGCACCACCCGTCGCGGGCCCGAGCTCGGGAACGGGCTACTGGGAGGTCACCGGCGACTCGGTCGTCCACGCGATGGGCAGCGCGCACTACTACGGCGATCCGCACGAGAAGAACCTGCACCTCGCGGCGCCGCTCACCGGTGGCGAATCACGCTCCGACGCGTCCGGGTACTGGCTGTTGGGGCGCGACGGCGGCATCTTCAGCTACGGCGGTGCGCAGTTCTACGGCTCCACCGGCAACCTCCGGCTCAACAAGCCGGTGAACGGCATGCGCGCGACACCCGACAACCACGGCTACTGGCTCGTGGCCGACGACGGCGGCATCTTCACGTTCGGCGACGGGCACTTCTACGGATCGACGGGCAACATCCACCTGAACAAGCCGGTGCTGGGCATGGAACGCACCGTTTCCGGCCGGGGCTACTGGCTGTTCGCCTCCGACGGCGGCATCTTCAGCTACGGCGACGCGCACTTCTACGGTTCGCTGGCGAGCAGTCGCCTCACGTCGCCGACGATCGCGATGCAGCGCACGCCGACCGGGCTCGGATACTGGATGATGACCGCCGACGGTCGCGTCTTCGGATTCGGCGACGCCGTCCAGCGCGGCGATATCGGCGGCTGCACCAACTACGGCGGCGGTGCGCGGCTCCTCGTGACACCGAGCGGCCGCGGCTACTGGATCGCGACACGCGACGGCGCGGTCATCCCGTTCGGCGACGCCAGCAAGCTCGGCTTCCCCACTCAGGTCGGCGGCCCGCCCGTCGCGCTGCTCGCCGCACACTGACGACGAAGCGCAACCCGCCACCGACGACGGCGGCGCGGCGCTCGTGGCCCGTTCGCTCAGTGGAGCGCGCGGCGGAGG
>DAIQOP010000001.1:47105-56570 GCA_036787815.1 Actinomycetota bacterium | reverse complement strand
GGCCGTAGTACAAGACGTCGGCCTGGCGCGCCGCCACGGGGATCCCGGCCGCTTCGAGCCGGGGCGCCAATCCCCACGAGAAGAAACGGTCTCCCTTGCTCGTGAGCAGCACCGGCCGACCACCGGTGTGCAGGTGCGCGACGGTGTCGCGCGCGAGCCGGTCCTCGACGAGCCCGGCTCCGTACCAGGGGGCGCGCGTGCGCACCGCGTCGGTCACGCTCATCGCCATCGGTACGAGCGTCGCGACCGCGGCGACGACGCACATCGCGGCGCGCGCCCGGGGCCGGGCCCACGCCCGTTGCAGCCAGGGTCGGCACACCCATACGACCACGAGCCAGGTGATCATCGCGATCGGGAAGAGCCACCGCACGAGGTACGCGGCGAGCGGCCCGGCGATGTGGGAGATCGAGTACACGCCCGCGCCGAGTGTCGCGATCAGCAGAGCCCCGAGCGCGACCGCGTCGCGATCCCGGCGGCGCCCTGCGATCCCGATCGCGACGACGAGCGCGACGAGCGCGACCGGAAGGAAGAAGCCTGATGCCGAGGCGGTGAAGTCCGACGTCCGCACGGCATCGTGACCGGTGACCCACGCACCGGGAACCGTGAGTGCGCGGCCGACGACTCCGAACGCGGTCTGGTTCGTCGGCGTGGTGTGGTGCTTGCCGAAGAAGTCGAAGAGGGCCTGGAGGTTGCCGGGATTCACGATCTGATCCACCAACGGCGGGAGCCATGCGGCCACGGTGACGGCGACGGTCACCCCGATCAGCGCCGGCCCCCGGCGGCGATCACCTGCCGGCTCGTTCGATCCCCGGTGGCGAACCACCGCCGCGAGGCGCCACACCGTTGCCCCCCCGAGCACGACGAGCGTGAGCACCGCGTACCCCACGTGACTCTGCACGATGAACGATGCGACGAGCACGCCAATCGGCAGCATCCAGGTGTCGCCGCGCATGATCGACCACGACAGGAACACCAGCGCGGCGAACGGCAACACCGTCACGTACGGGTTCCACGGATCACGGAGGAACTCGGCACCGAGCGACCGGCACAGCACCAGCAGCGCGATCGCGCACGCGACCGCGAGGGGGCGGCGGCCGCGTCGCCAGGCGATGAGCACAATCGTGCTGACCGATGCCGCGTTGATCAGCAGCGATGCGACCAGCAACCCGCTCGGCCGGCTGCCGAGAAGCCGGTACGGGATCGCGAGCGCGAAGAACAGCGCCGGCCCCGGATGGCTCCAACCGAACCGCGAGTACGGCCCCACGAGCGGGGTGTGCGACCCGCCCACGCCCCGCGTGCGGAGCTCGAGGAGGGCCCAGTCGCCCACCGGCGTCCAGTGCACGAAGAGCACGCGCACCACGCCGACGGCGAACGGCACGAGCACCGCCGCGAGGCACAGGAGCAGCACGGGATCGAGCCGGCCGCGTTCAGCGCGCCTCGACACGTTCCCAACCCGCCGGCAAGACCGGGGACGACCACGCCGGATCGGGCTCCCACGACGTGAGCTCGGGATCCCACCAGGTCGCTCGCGCGTCGAGCATCTCCGCGAGCGCGCGGCCCTGCGCGCGGATCCCGGCGACCTCGGCCGCCGAGTACCGCCCCTCGCGCACGCGCTGCTCCATCATCTCGTCGTCCTTGAACGACCAGGGCCCGTCGACGGGCACGACGATGTCGAGCTCGTGATCCTGGGTGTCATAGCCGATCGCGGTGCGGGAGAAGGGCGCCTGCAGATTCAGGTACCACTTGGCGAATCGCCGATCCGTACCCGTCCAGAAGTGCCACACCGCGTACGCGTCGCCAGGCCGCTGCGCGATGAGCACACCGTGGCCGCTCCAGGCACGCCGAGGCTGCCACGGATGCAGGCCGGTCTCGGTCGGCCACGGGCCGGGCGCGTACCCGAACGGAGCGCCGGTGGCGATGAAGGTGACCAGGAGGTCGTCGCGGTCGTCGACCACCCGCTCCGCGATCGCGAGCCACGGGCGACCCCAGGCGATCTCGCGGTGCACGATCACGTCGCCGTAGGCCCAGGTCATTCCGGTCCTACGGTACGCGAGGTGCAATAGGGTCGCCTCGATGCCGGTCCCCCCGCACGCGCTCCTCGACGACCTCATGGGACTCGCGCTCGTCGAGGCGGCGGCCGCGCTCGCACACGACGACGTCCCGGTCGGCGCGGTGGTCGCCCGCCTGGCCGACGGTGCCGTCGTCGCCGCGGCGCACAACGAGCGCGAGCTGCGGGGCGACCCGACGAGCCACGCCGAGGTGCTGGCGTTGCAGGCCGCGGCCCGCACCCTCGGCGGGTGGCGCCTCGGCGGCCACGCACTCGTGTCGACGATCGAGCCCTGCCCGATGTGCGCGGGCGCGGCGTGGGCGGCGCGTGTCGACCTGCTCGTGTTCGGTGCCGCCGACCCGCGGGCCGGCGCGGCCGGATCGATCTACAACCTCGCGGCCGACCCGAGGCTCAACCACGAGATCCCGGTCGTCGCCGGGGTGCGCCGCGACGAGTGCGCGGCGCTGGTGGAGCGGTTCTTCGCCGGCCGGCGTGGCCGATCGACCCCTCCACTCTGATCGAAGCGTCACCGCTCGAAGCCGGATCACTCGAAGCGACCCGCGGGCCGTGTCGTAACATCCCGCCCGGAGGGATGCGAGAGCGGCCGAATCGGATGGTCTCGAAAACCATTGTGGCGCAAGTCACCCTGGGTTCAAATCCCAGTCCCTCCGCCACGCCACGTTTCCGGGCCGGGTCGAACCCGGCCCGGACGCGCGAACGGAGCCGGTCATGTCGAATGATCTGACACTGCAGGGCAAGGTCGCGATCGTGACCGGTGCATCGCGGGGCATCGGCCGCGGGCTCGCCGTCGGGCTCGCCGCGGCCGGCGCCAAGGTCGTGTGCGCGGCTCGCACGACCGCGCAGAACCCCGGAGAGCTGCCCGGCACGGTCGACGAGACCGCGGCCGTCATCCGGGCCAACGGCGGCGAGCCGCTCGCGATCCGCTGCGACATCGGGAACGCGGCCGACATCACCGCGCTCGTCGACGCGACGCTCGACACGTTCGGCCGCGTCGACGTGCTCGTCAACAACGCGATGACGCCGACGCGTGGCCTCTTCGCCGACACGACCCCCGACATGTGGGACGCGTCGATGCGCATCAACGTGCGCAGCCTCTTCCTCACTGCCCACGCCGTCGTCGGCCCGATGCGTGAGCACGGGTCGGGCAGCATCATCAACATCTCGTCGGGCGCGGCCGATCCGCACATCGCGGGGATGCCCCCGGGGTTCCTCACCTACTCCGTCGCCAAGGCCGCGCTCGAACGGTTCAGCACCGCGCTCTCGATCGAGCTCGCGCCGATGGGCATCGCGGTGAACGCCCTGCGACCGGGCGCGGTGAAGACCGAGATGAGCGTGCACGAGCTCGGCGAGGACTACGACTGGACGGGGTGGAAGACACCCGAAGCGGTGGTGCCCGCCGTCGTCTACCTCGCCGCGCAGGACGGCGGCGGCTTCACCGGCCGCATCGTCGACTCGACGCAGTTCGGCCTGGTCTGGCCGTAACGGAGGCCGGGCCGCGATGGAACGCGTGACCGAGCCCGAGCTGATGGACGACGCCGAGCAGGCCCGCGCCTACTCGGAAGCCGACTTCGCCGACTCGCACCAGGCCGTCGTCGATCACTTCCGCGCACGCTTTCCCGAGTTCGCGACCGGCCGCGTGCTCGACCTCGCGTGCGGCCCGGCCGACGTCACCACCCGCCTCGCGCGCGCGTTCCCGCTCGCGACCTTCCTCGGCGTCGATGGCGCCGAGGAGATGATCACGCTCGGCCGCGCGCGCATCACCCATGCCGGGCTCGGCGATCGCGTCACCCTCGAGACCCACGTGCTGCCCGACCCGGCACTCGCCTCGCTCGGTCCGTTCGCCGCGGCCGTGTGCACGGGCGCGCTGCACCACTTCCACGAACCGATGGTGCTCTGGAACACGATGCGCGACGTCGCCGGCCGCGGCACGCGGGTACTCGTGCAAGACCTCACCCGGCCCGATTCGCCCGAAGCCGCGCACGCGCTCGTCGATCGGTACGCGGCGGGCGAGCCGGAGATCCTGCGCCGCGACTACTTCCAGTCGCTGCGGGCCGCGTTCACACTCGACGAGATCCGCGGGCAACTGCGGGCCGTCGGCTTCGAGCACTTCACCGTCGACGCCGTGAGCGACCGCCACGTCGTCGTCAGTGGCCGCGTGCGCTGACACCGCGCGACCTGCAAGCGACCGCGGGTCAGACCGGCGTGAGGCCGAGGTTCGCGAAGATCTCGCGCGTCGCCTTCGAGAAGTTGAGCGTGTAGAAGTGCAGCCCCGGCGCGCCGCCTGCGATCAGCTCGTCGCACAGGCGAGTGGCCTCCGCGATCCCGATGCTGCGCACCGCGGCGGGGTCGTCTTCCACGGCGTGCAGCTTCTCGGCCAGCCACGCGGGGAACTCCGATCCCTGCATCTCGGTCATCCGCTGGATGCCGGCGAGGCTGAGCACCGGCATGATCCCCGGGATCACCGGCTTGTCGACACCGAGCGCGCGCACCGACTCGACGAGCTCGAAGTAGTGCCGGGACTCGAAGAAGAACTGGGTGATCGCGAAGTCGGCGACCGCGAGCTTCTCGGCCGTGTGGCGGCGGTCGGCTTCGAGGCTCGGTGAACGCGGGTGCGGTTCGGGATGCGCGGCGACGCCGATCGAGAAGTCGCCGAGATCCCGGATGAACTCGACGAGATCGATCGCGTAGTCGAACTCCCCTTCGGGCAGGTCGAGGTCGACGGGCGGGTCGCCCCGCAACGCGAGGATGTTCTCGATCCCGGCTTCGCCGTACCGCAGCACGATCTCGCGCATCTGGGCCCGGGTGTGAGCGGCGCAGGTGAGGTGCGCCATCGCGGTCATCGACGTCTCGCGGTTGATCCGCGTGACGATCTCGTGGGTGCGCTCGCGGGTGCTGCCGCCGGCGCCGTAGGTGACCGACACGAACGAGGGCCGCAGGGGCTCGAGCTCCACGAGGGCCCGCTCGAGCTGGGCCTCGGCCTCGGGGGTGCGGGGCGGGGAGAACTCGAACGAGTAGCTCGGGCCCCTCCCGAGGATCTCCCGGATCTTCACCATGCCCGGATCGTACCGGTGCCCCCTCGCCGAGCGCCTTTGGCGCCACGAGGAGTGGCCGGTAACCTCGCAACGCAGCAGACGGCAACCGGGGGGTTCTGGTGAGCGGATCGTTGCGGCTCGGGTGGCGACGCGCGGTCGTGGTGTTGGCGGCCGCGGCGGTGCTGCCGGCGGTCTCGACCCCGATCACGAGTGCCGAGGCGGCGCCCGCGACATTCGTGGTGCAGGGCAGCGTCGAGCAGCTGGCCGTCACCCACGCGACGCCCGGCGCGGCGGTCGCGCTCGACGACAGCACCGGTCACGCGGTCGCGAACGGCACGGTCGACGCGCAGGGGAGCTTCCTCTTCCGCAGCATCGCCGCGGGGACCGGCTACCGCGTCGTCGAGAACGACGCCGGCACCCACACCCGGTCCGCGGCCACCACCGTGCTCTCGCCCACCTACGTGCCGCCGAACTCGTTCTACAAGGCGCAGCACCTCCAGCCCGGCTTCGGGTACATCACCATGCGCGACGGCACGAAGCTGTCGGCGATGATCAGCCTTCCCGGGCCGGCCGATCAGGGCCCGTACCCCACCGTCATCGAGTACTCCGGCTACGACCCCGCGAACCCCAACTCGCCCCAACCGAGCGAGCTCCTCGCGCAGCTGCTCGGCTACGCGACCGTCGGCGTCAACATGCGGGGCACGGGTTGCTCGGGCGGTTCGTACAACTACTTCGAGCAGCTCCAGTCGCTCGACGGCTACGACGTCGCCGAAGCGGTCGCCGCGCAGCCGTGGGTCGCGCGGCACAAGGTCGGCATGGTCGGCATCTCCTACCCCGGCATCAGCCAGCTGTTCGTGGGCCAGACGCAACCGCCCGACCTCGAAGCGCTCGCGCCGCTGTCGGTGATCGCCGACACGTTCCGCAGCACGCTCTACCCGGGCGGCATCTTCAACAACGGCTTCGCGTTGTCGTGGGCGCTCGACCGCCAGAACGCGGGCAAGCCCTACGGCGAGGGCTGGGAGCAGGGCGTGGTCGACGCCGGTGGGCCCAACGGCGCGCAGTGCGCGGAGAACCAGCTGCTCCGGCTCCAGAACCCCGACATCGTGCAGCTCATCAGCAGCCACCCGTACTACGAGAAGGCGCTCGGCGACCCCCTCTCGCCCATCACGTTCGTCCACAAGATCAACGTGCCGGTGTTCCTCGGCGGCGCGTGGCAGGACGAGCAGGTCGGCCCGCAATCGGCCGACATGCTCGATCAGTTCACGTCGTCGCCCGACAAGCACTTCATGTTCACGAACGGCACGCACGTGGAGTCGCTGTTCGCGCAGCTCCAACGCTGGACCGAGTTCCTCGACTTCTACGTCGGGCACCGGATCCCCCACGTCTCCGACCTCTTCCGCGCGCTCGCGCCCACGATCTACGAGCAGGGCATGGGCATCTCGGGGCTCACGCTCCCACCCGACCGCTTCGACGCGTACACCAGCTACGCGAAGGCGCTCGCGGCGTACCAGCACGAGCCCGACGTTCGCATCCTCTTCGAGAACGGCTACGGCGACCCGTCGCAACCGGGCGCGCCGATCGCCGCGTTCGAGCACAGCTTCTCGCAGTGGCCGCCGAAGGAGACGGTGCCGACCACGTGGTACATGCAGCCCGATCAGAAGCTGAGCAAGAACCCGCCCACGATCGCCGACGGCGACGGCCGCGCGTCCACGAGCTACGTCTACGACCCGACGGCGAAGCCGGCCACCGACTACTCGGGGTCGTCGAGCTCCATCTGGGGTGCCAATCCCACCTACGACTGGCGGCCGCTCCCGCTCGGCAAGGCCCTCGCGTTCGACAGCCCGCCCCTTACCCACGACGTCACGATGGTGGGCACCGGCTCGGTCGACCTCTGGCTGCGCTCGACGGCTCCCGACACCGATCTCGAGGTCACGCTCACCGAGCTGCGCCCCGACGGCCAGGAGCGCTACGTGCAGAGCGGCTGGTTGCGGGCGAGCCACCGCAAGCTCGACGCGACGCGCACCACGGCGCTGCGGCCCTGGCACACCGACCTGCAGGCCGACGCCGCGCCGCTGCCGGCCGGCAAGTTCGTGCAGGCGCGCGTCGAGCTCTTCCCGTTCGCGGCGGTCCTGCGCACCGGTTCACGGCTGCGCATCACGGTCGAGGCGCCCGGAGGGAACCGCCCGTTCTGGACGTTCGATTCGCTCCCCGCGGCCGGCACCGTCACCAACGACATCGCCCATTCCATCGGCCGGCCGTCGAAGGTGGTGCTGCCGGTGATCCCGGGCATCACGGTGCCGACCCCGTTGCCGCCGTGCCCGTCACTGCGCGGGCAGCCGTGCCGCACGGCGTACGGCAACGCGACCCCCACCGGCGTGAGCGCGACCGACCTGGGGAACGGGATCGCGCAGGTCACGTGGCACCAACCGTCGACCGTGCGCCCCGGCGACACGATCAGCGGGTACATCGCGCGCGAGACGCCCAACGGCACGTCGCGCTCGGTCTCGGCCACGGCGCACGTCGTGAAGCTCAAGCACCTGACCCCGGGGCCGCACTTCTTCACCGTCGAGGCGGTCTACGCCGGAGGGGGCACGAGCGGCCTCTCGACCCCGTCGGACACCGTGACGGTCACCGGGGTCGCGGCTCGAACCCGGCCGAGCTCCCGCTTCTTCGCCTCCTGAGCGCCGCACTCCCCCTGCGCCCGGGTCGGGGCGCCGTCAACCCATGGCAAACTGCGGCGGCACGCGCCCGGGGCCGAGCGGAGGGCCGATGACCACGACCGAACCGGTCGAGAAGAAGGAACGCTGGAGCTTCTCCTGGAAGCACCTGTACGACGAGGTGGTGACGACCGGCCTCTGCACGGGGTGTGCCGGCTGCGTGATCGCCTGCCCGCACGACGTCCTCGACTACGACGACCTGCTCGGCGTCTACAAGCCGGTGCAGAACGAGGTCGACTACGGCGGCGCCCGCGATTGCAGCCACGGCGACAAGGCGTGCACGTCGTGCACCCGAGCCTGCCCGCGCTTTCGGGCGTGGGAGCCGGAGATCGACGAGTTCCTGTTCGGCCGGCCCCGCACCGTCGAGGAGATCTCGGGCATCAGCAAGGACATCGTGCTCGCACGCGCGGCCGACCCCGAGCTGTTCGAGGTGGGCCAGGACGGCGGGCTCGTCTCCGCGATCCTCGTGTACGCGCTCGAGCACGACATCATCGACGCCGCGCTCGTGTCGTACCTCGAGGGTGACGGCACCTCGTGGAAGGCGATCCCCGGTGTCGCGCGCACGCGCGAAGAGGTGATCGCGTCGGCCGGCAGCCGTTACACGTACTCGGCGAACACGATCGCCTACAAGGATCTCGAGAAGGACGAGGAGCGCATCGCGCTCGTCGGCATGTCGTGCCAGTCGTCGTCTCCACCGGCGATGAAGCAACGCAAGGCGGGCAAGGTCGCGCGCCGGTTCACGCTCAACATCGGGCTGTTGTGCTCGAAGACCTTCGACGACGCGATCTTCGAGGAGTTGTTCGAAGCGAAGTACGGGCTGAAGCGCGCCGACATGAAGAAGATGAACATCAAGGGCGTCTTCCAGATCTGGATGAAGGACGGCTCGTACCACGAGGTGCCGCTGAAGGAATGCCACGCGTGGACGCGCGAAGGCTGCAAGATGTGTCCCGACTTCGCGGCCGAGCACGCCGACATCTCCACCGGCGGCATCGGCGCGTTCAACGACTGGACGCTCACCATCGTCCGCACCGACGTCGGTCGCGACCTCATGGCCGCGATGCAGCGCGACGGTGTGATCGAGGTGCGGCCCGGCGACGACGACCCCGGTGCGATCGCGTTGATGCACAAGCTCTCGGCGCGGAGCCGCAAGCGGTGGCCCGAGTTCGCGATCGACGCACCGCGGCTCCTGCCCCCGCCCGCACCCAAGCCCGCGCCCACGGCGACTTCGTAGCAGATATCCGTTTTGCCGCGAATGTCCGGCGCGGGAACGGGCGAAGTAACCCCCGCTCGTCGCCACCGGTCGGATTCACCGTGACCAGCCTCATCCCACGCATCGAACACGCCGCCGATTCCGGCGGGAAGATCACGTTCCTCGCCTCCGCCGGCAACGGCGCACCGGGCGGCGAGACCGTCTCCTGGGGCCGCCTGTACGAGGACGCCTGCGCCATGGCCGCGGGCATGCAGGCCCGGGGCGTCGGGCCCGGCGCCCACGTCGCCATCCTCGGCCCGACCACGCGCCCGCTCGTCACCGCCATCGAGGCGACCTGGCTCGCCGGTGCGGCCGCCGTGATGCTCCCGATCCCGATGCGGCTCGCGTCGGGCTGCGCGTGCGCGCGCAGCTGACGTCACCACTGGCGATACGGCTTGC
>DAIQOP010000001.1:17011-47095 GCA_036787815.1 Actinomycetota bacterium | reverse complement strand
CCGATCCCGATGCGGCTCGCGTCGATCGACGACTTCGTGCGCCAGACCCGGGCCCGCCTGCGGGCCTCCGACACCGCACTCCTCGTCATCGACCCGCAGATGCTGCCGTTCATCTCGCCCGAGCCCGGCGACCCGCCGATCGTGGGTCTCGACGAGCTCCTCCCCGGCCCCGGACGCCCGTCGGCCGCGGCCTACGTCCGGCCGCCCGACGATCCCGAAGCCCTCGCGATCCTGCAGTACACGAGCGGATCGACGTCCGATCCCAAGGGCGTGATGCTGCCCCACCGCTGCGTCGCCGCGAACCTCGACGGCATCGTCGCCGCCGGCGAGCTCGACATCGACGACGTCGGCGTGTCGTGGTTGCCGCTCTACCACGACATGGGTCTCATCGGGCTGCTCGCGACACCCATGACGCTCGGGATGGACCTCGCGCTCGCGGCCCCGCAGGACTTCCTCGCCGCGCCCGCGCGGTGGATGGAATGGATGGACGCGTTCGGCGGCACCGCCACCGCGGGCCCCAACTTCTCGTACGTGCTCGCGGGCCGCGCCCTGCGCCGGCTCCAAGGACTCGACCTGAGGCGGTGGTCGCTGGCCCTCAATGGTGCGGAGCCCGTCGACCCCGCTTCGGTCGAGGCATTCGTCGCCGCCGGCGCTCCCCACGGCCTCGCGCCCGGCGCGATGTTCCCCGCCTTCGGCATGGCCGAAGCGACCCTCGGGGTGACCTTCCCGCCGAAGGGACGCGGCATCGTCGTCGACTCGGTCGACCGCCGCGTGCTCGAAGGCGACCAGTACGCGGCTCCGGTCGCCCCCGACCACGGCTCCGCCCGCAACCTCGCGAAGCTCGGCTACCCGCTTCCCGGCTTGCAGATCCGCGTCTGCGACCGCTCACGCGGCAACGCGATGCGCGACCGCGAGGTCGGCGAGATCGAGATCCGCGGCGCGTCCGTGACCCCCGGCTACTACCGCAACCCCGAAGCGACCGCGGCGACGCTGCACGAAGGCTGGTTGCGCACCGGTGATCTCGGTTACCTCGTCGACGGTGAGCTCGTGGTGTGCGGCCGGATCAAAGACGTCATCATCCTCGGTGGGCGCAACGTGTACCCGCAGGACGTCGAGCGCGCGGTGGCCGACGTCACCGGTGTGCGCGCCGGCAACGTGATCGCGTTCGGTACCGAGGGCAAGCGCGGCCGCGAATCGCTCGTGGTCGTCGCCGAGAGCAAGGGCGACGAGCTCGACCGCGTTCGGGCCGCGGTGAAGAGCGCGGTGTACGACGCCGTCGGGATGGCGCCCGAAGACGTCGTGCTCGTGCGGCCCGGCTCGCTGCCCAAGACGTCGTCGGGCAAGCTCCAGCGCACACTCTGCCGCACCCGCTACTTCGACGCCGAGCTCGAGCACGCGAGCGCGCCCGCGTAGCGCACTGGTCAGACGAGCGGCCAGGGGAAGTTGCGGTAGTCGTCGTCGGCGATCGGAAACCGGCCGACCTGCAACAGGTGCTCGGCACGCGCGCCGGTCGCGACGATCTCGGCGGGCGACAGCAGATCGGCGAGGGTCACGCCCAACGCACCGTCGAGCGCGCGGATCACGCATTCGAGGCCGTCGCGCTCCACCGCCGAGAGCCGCTCGCCCGCGAAATCCCAGATCACCGTGCGCAGCTTCCAGTGCTCGTGGAAGGTGACACCGTGGTCGATGCCCCACACATGGCCGTCTTCACCCAGCAGGCAATGACCGCCCTTGCGGTCGGTGTTGTTGATGACGATGTCGAACACGCCGAAGCGGCGCAGCGCGTCTTCGTGGGCCGCCAACAGGGTGAAGTAGTGCTCCTCGGGGTCGTGGTCGACGAAGCGTTGCACCGACCCGATGCCCAGGGGCCCGTCGCGCAGCACGGTGTCGGGAACCAGCTCCCAACCGAACGCCTCCGACACCGCGAACGCGGCAACCTCGCGCTGGCACAGCGTGCCGGTCGGGAAGTCCCAGAGCGGGCGCTCACCGCGCCGCGGCTTGTAGATCGCGAGCACCTCGCCGCGGTCGTCGCCGAGGCTCGCGAGGAACGTGCTGTTCGACGACCACGGCATCCGGCCCAACAGCTCGAGCTCGGCATCGCGCAGCAGCCCGCGCCCGACCGCGTCGGGCACGGCCGGCCGCCGCGGCCAACCCGACCGTTCCGGCGCGCCCGCCACCGCGTTCAGTTCCAGCGCGGGCAGATGTGCCCGGACGGGTCCATCGGCCGGTCGCACAGCGGGCACGGCGGGCGGCCACCGGACACGGCTTGCGCGCCGATGCGCGCCATCGCCCGCAGCTGCGCGCGCGACGCGTAGAGGCGCGCGACGTGACCTTCGCTGTCTTCGAGGCTCGGCGGAGTCTCGTCCTCCTCGTCGACGGCCGTCTCGCGCAGCTCGAGCAGCACGAGCTCGCGCTCGGGGTCGAAGCCCAGGCCGATGAGCCGGGCGCGGAACAACGGCACCGCCTCCGACACCGGCGCCTCGAGCGCGGAGACCCCGGGGATCTGCTCGGGGTACTCGTCGTCGAGCCGGGCGAGGAACTGCTCCGCCTCGGCCGCGAGCAGCGCGACCTGCTCCTTCTCGACGAGCACGCTGAGCATCGCCGAGCCCTTCCGGGCCTGGATGAGGAACGTGCGCTCGCCCGGCATCCCGAACGCGCCCGCGCTCAGCGTGTCGACGGGATCGAACTCGATGATGTCGGCCATCACGACCCGGGCTCGTCGGCAGTGCCCGGCGCGTCCCGCTCGGCGTCGCGTTCGGCGTCGGGCTCGGCGTCGGGCTCGGCGTCGGCCGGCGGGCTCGGCGCGGCGTACAGCTCGTCGAGGCTGCCGGTGTCGTTGCACTTCACGAGCATTACGCCGTAGGGGTGGAACTCGAGGACGGTGACCGACGCGGGCGACACGTGCACGCGCTGGAAGAGGTCGAGGTGCATCCCGGCGTAGTGCGCGATCGCCGACTTGATCGGGTCGGCGTGGCTCACGACGACGACGGTCTGGTTGGGATGCGCGGCGACGATCCCGTCGAGCGCGGCAACGGTGCGCGCCTGCATCTCGCGGATCGATTCGCCGCCGGGAAAGCGCGCGCGCGACGGCGCGACCTGCACGACCTTCCACTCGTCGGTCTTCGCGAGCTCCGCGATCTTCCCGCCGGTCCACTCGCCGTAGTCGGCCTCGATCACACCGTCGAGCGCCACGACGGGCAAGCCGAACCGCGCCGCGATGCACTGCGCCGTCTCGGTCGTGCGCTCGATCGGGCTCGCGTAAACCGCGCCGATCGGCAGCGACGCGAGCCGCGTCGCGGCGAGCTCGGCCTGCTCGACGCCCTTCTCCGAGAGCGAGATCCCCGGCAGGCGACCCGAGAGCAACGGGCCGGTCTGCGCCGTGACCCCATGACGCACGAGCACGACCCGGGTGGGCGCGCGAGAAGGTTCGGCGGTCGTCGTCATCGCTTCGATGCTACCGGCGCCGGTTTCGGCCGCTCACCGCGTCGTCACCGTGTCGTCGCCGCCCCCAAGCGCTGAAATCCGCGTCCCGTCCCCTACGATTCGGTCCATGACGGACGTGCCGCTCACCGCGGGCGGACCGCCCGAGACCGTGCTCCCTCCCGAACCCGACGAGGCGCGCGCCGCGCTCGAGCGGGCCTGGGACGAACCCCTCGAACGGCGCCGCGCCGCGGTCTCCGACGTGGTCGAACGCTGGCCGACCTCGCTCGACGCGTGGTCGCGCCTCGGTGAGCTCGCTCGCGACGACGTCGAGGCCTACGCCTGCTACCGGGTGGGCTACCACCGGGGGCTCGACCGGTTGCGCCAGGCCGGGTGGCGGGGCAGCGGCTACGTGCGTTGGCGCTCCGAGACGAATCGCGGCTTCCTGCGCTCGCTCGAGGGATTGCGCCAGACTGCGGCGGCGATCGGCGAGGCGGCCGAAGAGGCGCGCTGCGCCGAGTTCCTGCGCCAACTGGACCCCGATTGGCACCGGCGTAGCGAGTAATTTCGACATTCGTCGCGGACACGATCCGACGCGGGAGGAGAATGGTGAAGCGAGCGCTGATCACCGGCATCACGGGCCAGGACGGGCGCTACCTGTCGGAGTTCCTCGCCGCGAAGAACTACCAGGTCTTCGGTCTGCTGCACGGCCAGAACAACCCGAAGAGCAAGGTGGTGCAGGCCGAGAACCCACGCCTCGAGCTCATCGAAGGCGACCTGCGCGACCTCTCGTCGCTCATCGGCGTGATGGAGCAGGTGCAACCCGACGAGGTCTACAACCTCGGCGCGATCAGCTTCGTCCAGCTGTCGTTCCGCCAAGCGGAGCTCACCGCGGAGATCACCGGCCTCGGAGTGCTGCGCATGCTCGAGGCCGTGCGCATCGTCGGCGGCCCCACGAACAACCCGATCCGCTTCTACCAGGCGTCGTCGTCGGAGATGTTCGGCCAGGTCCGCGAGGTTCCCCAGACCGAACGCACCCCGTTCCATCCGCGTTCGCCCTACGGCGTCGCCAAGGTGTTCGGTCATCACATCGCGGTGAACTACCGCGAGGCCTACGGCATCCACGCGAGCTCCGGCATCCTCTTCAACCACGAATCGCCCCGACGGGGTCAGGAGTTCGTCACCCGCAAGATCACGACCTCGCTGGCGCGGATCAAGCTCGGGCTGCAGGAAGGGCTCAGCCTCGGCAACATCGACTCACGACGCGACTGGGGCTTCGCAGGCGACTACGTCGAGGCGATGTGGGCGATGCTCCAGCAGGACGAGCCCGACGACTACGTCATCGCGACGGGTGAGACGCACAGCGTCCGCGAGTTCCTCGACGTCGCGTTCCATCTCGCGGGCTACGAGTCGTGGGAGCCCTACGTACGCCACGACGAACGCTTCGAGCGCCCGTCGGAGGTCGATCTCCTCATCGGCGACGCCAACAAGGCCAAGGAGAAGCTCGGTTGGGAGCCGCGGGTCAGCTTCGAGCAGCTCGTGAAGATGATGTACGAGGCCGACCTCGCCGAGGAGAGCGCCGCCATCGAGCGCGCCTGAGCGCGGCGTTCCCGCGCGTCAGCCGCCGACTGCCTTCCGGCGCCCCGAACGGACGAGCGCGGTTCCACCGGCAACGGCGCCGATGCCGATCAACGACAGGCCGACGACGTCACCGCCGGTGAAGGGCAGACCGCCATTGTCGGAGCTGCGGCTACTGACCCCCGAGGTCGGGGTCGGCACACTGCTCGCGGTGCCGCAGTTGCCGCCCGCGTAATTGTCACACTTCGCCGCGAACGCGCTCGCCGGGAAGACGACCGTGCCCACGACCATTCCGCCGGCCGCCACGAGACGCAGGATCCGCGTACGGGCCGTGGCCGGCGTGGACTTCTCTTGTCTCCACACCTTGTGCCTCCTGACATCTGCGTTCCTTACTCGAAGCGTCGACCTCACGGACCGTGGCCGGTAGAGGCCAAGGTCCCGAGATACCACTTTCCGCGCGTATCTCGACACTCAATGTTGTAGACGCTCTAGGCGCCGACCAGGGCGGCGACGCGGTGGGCGGCGACGAGCACCGGGTCGAACACCGGCGAGAACGGCGGCGCGTACCCGATGTCGAGCATGGAGAAGTCGGCCGCGGTCATCCCGTTCCAGATCGCGACGGCAAGCATGTCGATGCGCTTGGCCGCGCCCTCGCGCCCGATGACCTGGGCACCGAGCAGGCGGCCCGTCGACACCTCGGCCACCACCTTGACCGTGATCGGTGCGCTGCCCGGGTAGTAGCGAGCGCGAGTCGTCGACTCGATCGTCGCCGACACGAACGTGAATCCGGCCGCCGTCGCTTCGCGCTCTGAGAGGCCGGTGCGGCCGACCTCGAGGTCGCACAGCTTCGTCACCGCGGTGCCGATCACTCCGGGGAACGTGTGCGACCCTCCTGTCGCGTTCACACCCACCACGCGCCCCTGCTTGTTCGCGTGCGTGCCGAGCGCGATGAGGGCCGGTGTGCGGCTCACGCGGTGGAACACCTCGACGCAATCACCGGCGGCCCAGATCCCTTCGACGTTCGTCATCATGCGCGCGTCGGTAGCGATGCCACCCGTCTCGCCGACCGCGATGCCGGCCTCGGCCGCGAGCCCCGACGCGGGGCGCACGCCGAGCCCGAGCACGACGATGTCGGCGGGAAACACGCCCTGATCGGTGTGCACCGCCGTCACCCGGCCGTCGGCGCCCGTCGCGAACGAGTCGACCGACACGCCGAGATGAACCTCGATGCCGAGCGCGCGCAGTGCGTCGGCAACCAGCGCACCCATGTCGGGGTCGAGGGTGCCCATCGGCTGGGCCATCCGGTCGACGAGACAGACCTGCAGGCCACGGCGGTGCAACGCCTCGGCCATCTCCAGCCCGATATAGCCGCCACCGACCACCACCGCCCGGCGCGCACCCGCGTCGACGGCGGCGCGCAGCACGATGCCGTCGCCGATCGTCTGGATCCCGTAGATCCCCGACGCGTGCACCCCCTGCAGCTTCGGACGGACCGGAACCGACCCGGTCGCGATCACGAGCTGGTCGAACGGCTCGGAGCGGTCACCGTCGGGCCCACGGACGTGCAACCGGCGGGCGTCCGTGTCGATCGCCACGACCTCGGTGGCGAGCTCGACGTCGATCCCGCTCGCGCGGAACTCCTCCGGCGTGCGCGCGATCAGATCGTCGGCATCGTGAACGAGATCACCGACGTAGTACGGCAACCCGCACGCCGACCACGACGTGTAGTGCCCGCGATCGAAGGCGACGATCTCGAGCTCGTCGCGGTCGCGCCGGCGCCGGGCCTGCGCCGCCGCGCTCATCCCCGCCGCATCCCCACCAACGACCAGCAGACGCTCGGTTTTCACTGTCGCGCTCGCTCGGTCACGGTGGAACTACCCCCTTGCGGCGCGCACTCAAGCGCTCGCCGCTCCGCACGCGGGATGGGACCCACGCTCTTCTCGTGGCTCACGCTCGCGCGACAGCGCGTATCTCGTTGTTCACGAACCCGCGCCGGCCAGCAGAGCCGTGCGCGCCAGCACGGCTTCCGCTTCGGCGACGATGCTGCGCACGATGTCGCCCGCGGGAATCAGCTCGTGGATCGCGCCGACACCCTGCCCCGACGGGTAGCACTCGCGAGCCGGGTCGACCGGGGTGTCCTCGTCGCCGCCGAGGTGCAGGGCGTTGTTCTCGAACGCGACCGCCATCTGCTCGGGGAACTCGCGCAACACCTCGGGATGCTCTTCGACGTACTGCGTCCATTCGTTGCGCACCGCTCGCAACGTCTTCCCCGTGAACCCCCGGCTGATCACGGTGCCGTCTTCGGCGGTGCGGAGCAGCGCGTCCTTGTAGCCGGCGACCGCGCGCGCCTCGGGCGTCGCGATGAAGCGCGTACCGATCCATACGCCGTCGGCGCCGAGGGCCAGGGCCGCCGCGAGGCCGCGGCCGTCGAAGATCCCGCCCGCCGCGACGACCGGCACCTGGGCACCGACCGCGTCGACGATCTGAGGCACCAGCGATCGTGCCGGTGTGGCCGCCGGCTTCGGTGCCCTGCGCGATCACGAGATCGCAACCCGCCTCGGCCGCGGCGATCGCGTGGCGCACCTTCCCGCACATGCTGGCGACGATCACGCCGCCGTCGTGACACCGGGCCACGACATCGCGGGGAACGCCGAGCCCGGCGACGAAGAGCGTCGCGCCGCCGGCGACGATGTGCGCCACATCGGCGATCATCCGCTCGGGGAGCGCGGCGAGCAGGTCGACACCGAACGGTGCGTCGGTCTCCCGACGCACCGCGGCGATCTCCTGGATCATCTGCTCGGACTCCATCGCCGCGGCGCCGAGCGTGCCGATCCCGCCGGCCTCGCTCACCGCCGCGACGAGCCGGTGGTACGACACACCGCCCATCCCCGCCAACATCACCGGGTGCTCGATCCGGAGCAGGTCGGTCAATCTCGTGCGCATGTGCTCTTCACCGGTCCTTGGCGACGTCGAGGCCGGGTTCAACCACCCGGGCGTGCCGGTGGGAGGGTAGCTTCGGTGCCGTGGACGGGCCGCTCGTTGGCGTCATCATGGGCAGTGACTCAGACCTGCCCGTGATGCAGGGCGCGGTCGACGTGCTCGGCGAGTTCGGCGTCGCCTGCGAGATCCGGGTGGTCTCCGCGCACCGCACCCCCGACGTGATGATGGAGTACGGCCGCACCGCCGCGGCGCGGGGCCTGCGGGTCGTCATCGCCGGCGCCGGTGGGGCCGCGCACCTGCCGGGCATGACCGCCTCGGTCACCTCCCTTCCGGTGATCGGCGTGCCGGTGCCACTCGCGCACCTCGACGGGATCGACTCGCTGCTGTCGATCGTGCAGATGCCGGCCGGGATCCCCGTCGCCACCGTCGGCGTGGGCAACGCGCGCAACGCCGGGCTCCTCGCCGTGCGCATCCTCGCCACGAGCGACGACGCGCTGCGCGCCCGCCTCGACGGGTACCGCGACGACCTCGCCGCACTGGTGCGCGACAAGGACGCCAAGCTCCAACCGCGCTGAACCCGCGTTGCACCCGCGCTCGCCGCGCGGTGTCGCTACTCGGTCGCGATCGCGTCGAGCACGTTCATGCGCGACGCGCGCCAACCGGGGTACATCGCGGCGACGATGCCGAACACCGCACCCAGGATCACGATGATCAGCAAGCCAATCTGGGGCACCGCGAACTGGTCGATGCCCTGATCCTTGAGCGCCTGCACGAGCGCCCATCCGAAGAACACGGCGATCACCAAACCGAGCAGCGTTCCGAACAACGCGATGATCACCGATTCGAGCTCGACGGTGCCCCACACCTGAGCGCTGCTCATGCCGACGGCGCGCAACAACCCGATCTCGTGCGTCCGTTCGAAGATCGACAACGCCAGGGTGATGGCGATGCCGAAGACCGCGATGATGATCGCCATGAGGAGCAGCGCGTACACGAGGTTCACGATCTGGGTGAACTGCTTGGCCTGATCGGCCTTGTACTGCTTGGCATCCTGAAGCTTGCCCTGCGGGTAGCGCTTGACCACGCTCTCGACGGCGGCGCGCACGTGCTCGGCCTGACCGGGCTGCGCCTTCACGAGGATGAGCAAGTCGGTGAGATCGTCGAAGTTCGCGCGATACGTCGCGAGCGAGATGACGTACGGACCGGCCAGCGCCTGCTCGTTGTAGATCGCGCGGACCGTCAGATGCCGGATGCCGGTCTTCGCGAACTGCACGGCGAGGGTCGAGCCGATCACCAGGTGCTTCGACTTCGCGGTGTTCTTGTACACCGCGATGCCGTCGCTCCCGAGGTCGGTGAGCTTGCCCTGCGAGACACCGATGCCGAACAGCTCGTCGACGACCGCAGGCTCGATCCCCTCGACCTGATGCACCGACGAGCCGACCTTCATGGAGCCGATCTTCAATCCACTCGCGATCTTCACACCGGGCACCTTCGCGAGATCGCTCTCGATCTGCGGCGGCAGCGTGCTCCCGAACCCGGAGGTGTTCACGATGTAGTCGGCCCTGAACGCGTGGTCGATCACGTGGTTGATCGACGCCGTCGCGGAGGAGGCGAAGATCGCGACGAAGCCGACGAGACCGACACCGATCATGAGCGCGGCCGCCGTCGCGGAGGTGCGCTTGGGGTTGCGCATGGCGTTCTCACGCGCGAGCTGGCCGGTGACCCCGACCAGGCGTGGGAGCGGCCAGCCGATCAGGCGGGCCGCCGGGCGCGCGATCAGTGGCCCGAGGATCGTCACACCGATGAAGATGATGAACGCGCCGAACCCGACCGCGCTGCCGGCGTTGCTGCCCCCGCCGAAGAGGCCGCTGAGCAGGCTCAGTACACCGATGGCGGTGACGAGCGCGCCGGCGACGATCCGCTTCCAGCCCGCGCTCGTACGTTCGAGCGCGACCTCGCGCATCGCCGCGATCGGAGGGACGCGGGCCGCCTTGAACACGGGGATGAGCGACGCGAGCACCGTCACCAGGATGCCGACGACGAGCGAGGCGCGGATCGTTCCGGCCTTCACGACCGTGCCCCCGGCGGGGATGTCGATGTTGAGCACACCGAGCAGCGCCTTCAGCCCCGACGCCGCCAGAATCCCCAACCCGAGACCGATCACCGACGCGACGATGCCCGTGGTGAGTGCCTCGAGGAACACGCTGGTGGTGACCTGGCGTCGCGACGCGCCGACGGCGCGCAACAGCGCGTTCTCCCGGGTGCGTTGCGCGACCGTGATCGAGAAGGTGTTGTAGATGACGAACGAGCCGACGATGAGCGCGACGATCGCGAACACGAGGAGGAACACCGTGAAGAACTTGAACTGATCGTGGAAGTTGTTCTGCTGCTCCTGCACGACGGAGGCCCCGCTCGCGACCTCGATGCCCGATCGGCCGCGGAGAGCGGTGCGCAGGTCGGCCACCAACTTGTTCTGCGCGACGCCCGGCTCGGCCGCGATCTGGATCGAGTCGACCTTGCCGGGGCTCGCGAGCAGGCGCTCGGCGACGTCGGGACGGAAGAAGGTGAGCGTCGCGCCGGCCGGGCTGTCGGCGGAGCCGAACTTGGCGATGCCCGAGAGGCGGTAGATCGCGCTCGTGCCCTTGGAAGACACGGTCACGACACGGATCCGGCTCCCGACGCGGTAGTGCGTGGTGTCGGCGGAGTGCTTGTCGATCACGATCTCGTCGGCCGCCGCCGGTGCCGTGCCCGCGACGAGATGCACAGGGTTCAGCGTGGAGCTCGGGTTCCACGCGAACGCGAGCGGCGGCGGGCCGTTGCCGCCGGCATTGAGGCCCTTGCCGTTCGGCCCGACGATGACGGCGAAGCCGGCGACGCTGATCTCCGCGTCCTTGACTCCGGGCACCTTGCGCACGATGTCGAGGAGGCTCGCGTCGATGCGGCTGCGTTGCTCCTGCCCCTGCTCGTCCTTGAACGCCGACTTGGCGCGGACCTGCGCCGACAAGCCACCGTTGACGTTGGTGATCAGGCTGTCGAACGTGCGACTGATGGTGTCGGAGAGCACGAGCGTGCCGGTCATGAACGACACGCCGAGCACGATCGCGATCGACGTGAGCACGATGCGGAACTTGTGCGCCAGGATCCCCTTGATCGTGACCTTCCACATGGCGGGCTACCCGCCGAGCTTTCGCATGAGGTCGAGCACGGAATCGGCGGTGGGATCGGAGCACTCGTCGACGATCTTGCCGTCGGCAAGGAACACGACCCGCCCGGCGTGCGCCGCGGCGACCGGATCGTGGGTGACCATCACGATCGTCTGACCGGCGTCGCGCACCACTTGGGCCATGAAGTTGAGGATCTCGGCGCCCGCCTTCGAGTCGACGTTGCCGGTGGGCTCGTCGGCGAACACGATCTCGGGCCGGCTCGCGAGCGCGCGAGCGACGGCGACCCGTTGCTGCTGACCACCCGAGAGCTCCGACGGGCGGTGCTTCAGCCGCGAGCGAAGCCCGACGATGTCGATCACGTGCTCGAGCCACTGTTGGTCGGGATCGCTCCCGGCGAGCGCCATCGGCAACGTGATGTTCTCGAGCGCGGTGAGCGTGGGGATGAGGTTGAACGTCTGGAAGATGAACCCGAGCCGATCGCGACGCACACGCGTCATCTGCTTCTCGTGCAGCGCGGTGATGTCGAGATCGCCGAGCACCACCTGACCCTCGGTGAGGCGGTCGAGACCGGCAAGGCAGTGCAGCAATGTGCTCTTGCCCGATCCCGAGGGCCCCATGATCGCGGTGAACTGGCCGCTCGCGAAGTCGACGGAGATGTGATCGAGCGCGCGAACCTCGGCCTCACCTTCGCCGTAGACCTTCGACGCGTCGATCGCGCGTGCGGCAACGCCCGCGTTCGTCGGAGGAGTGCGGGGCTGGGTGGTCGTTGTCATGGGAACAGACGTTACAGAGTCGGAGCGTCCAGATCTCTGGCTTCTTCCCCGGCAACGACGGCGTGACCTGTGTCACTCTCGCGACGCCCGAGCACCACGAACCATGTCCAGAATGTGACGCTCAACGCGGCGCTCAGGAGCGCGTTGAATCGCACCCCGAACACCCTGGTTGCCGGATCGCTGCGCATGAGCTCGAAGAAGAACCGGCCGAACGTGTACAGCGCGACGTACAACGCGAACGATTGGCCCGGGCGCACCCGGAAGTGATGCTCGACCCAGATGATCAACCCGAAGATCGCGAGACACCACAGTGACTCGTAGAGAAACGTGGGATGAAACGTCTTGAACGCCGCGTACTGCGCGGGCCGGTGCGCGACGTCGATCTCGAGACCCCAGGGCAACTTCGTCGGCCGGCCGAACAGCTCCTGGTTGAAGTAGTTGCCCCAACGGCCGATGGCCTGCGCCACGACGACTCCGGGTGCGATCGAGTCGAGGAGCACGAGCGTCGGCAGCCCGCGCCGGCGCGCCAGGATGACGACGGCGAGGCAACCCGCGGCGACGGCGCCCCAGATCGAGAGGCCGCCCTGCCAGATCTTGACCGTCCCGACGATGCCCCCGGTCTTCCAGTCGTAGCCGGTGAACAGGTGGTACACCCGGGCGCCGAGTACGCCGGACACGACGACGACCACGCCGATCTCACCGATGGTGCCGGGCTTGCCGCCGCGCGCTTCCCAGCGCCGCTCGGCGATCGTCGCCGCGGCGAGCACACCGATCGCCAGGCACAGCCCGTACGCGTGGAGCGGGATCGGGCCGAGGTGCAGGATCCCCTTCGCCGGGCTGGGAATGAATCCGAGGGCTCGCATCGCGACGTTCACTCTACGGGGGCGCGGCCGTCACCGGGACGCCACGGTCGGCGTCGACTGGAACCTCTGTTCCAACGGGGTCCGGCCGCGCATCGGACATCGGCCGATGCCGCGGGGCCGATGCGCCACTAACGGAGGAGGCGAGACATCCGGCGATCGGCCAGCACCTTGCCGCCGGTCTGGCAGCGGGGGCAGTAGACGACCTCGTGCGACTCGTACGACACGCGCCGCAGGTCGTCGCCGCACACGGGGCACGGCACGCCGGCCTTGCCGTGCACCGCGAAGTGCCCACCGAGCTTCGGCTCCGACAATCCACCGGTGCGCGACCGTTCACGCTCGAGCCCGTCGGCGAGCACCGCGCGCACGGCATCGAGAAGCCGGGCCCGTTCCGCCGCGTCGAGGCCCTTCAAGGTGGCGTACGGCGAGAGGCGCGCGCGATGGAGCGCGTCGTCGGCGTACCCGCGGCCGACCCCGGACACGGTGCGTTGATCGCGCAGCAGGGTGTGGATTCGACGGCCGTCGGCCCCGCCCGTCACGAGCTCCGCGAACGCATCGCTGTCGGGCTCGGGCCCGAGCTTCTCGAGCGGGCCGTCGTCGCCCGCCGCGAGCACCCACCAGCCGGCCTTGCGCTCGGTTCCGTGCTCCCGCACGAGCAGCGCGATCGAGCCGTCGGGATCGTCGGGATCGCCGAAGCGGAGCCGGACGACGGACCCCTTCGGCTTCGTACGCTTCGGGGGCTCCTCGACGTCGAGCCGGCCGGCCTGCGACAGATGGATCAGGATCCGAGGCCCGCCCAGCTCGAACACCAGGTACTTGCCCCGGCGGCCGACGCCGGCGACCGTGCGACCGACGAGCGACTCGGGCGTGGGCGCGAACGTCTTCAGGCCCGTGAACCCGAGGGGCTCGAATCCCTCGAGGACGGCGCCGGCGAGCTTCTCCGACAGGCGCTCGGCGAGGGCCTGCATCTGGGGCATCTCGGGCACGACTGGAAACGGTACCGGGCGTCCACCGGGGCCGGTGACGGCACGGTCGTCACGACCGGCTCAGGTTCGGGGCCCACCCTGCCGATCCTCAGGGGAGAGTCAGTGACGAAGGGCGGAGAATCATGGGCTTCAAGGTTCGACGGCAACGGCGTTCCGAGGCACGCGCGAGCGCGACCGAGGCACCGACGTTCACGCACGCGTCGGGCTACACCGACCTGGCGGGAGTAATCGGCGACCACACCTTGAGCACCGCGCAGGAGTCGGCCGCAGTCGCCCCCAAGGGCTACCGCGCCCGCAGTGTCGCGAAGAGCGCTCCCTCCCGCTGAGCGCGGCGCCGCGGTCGGGCCTCAGCGCGACTTCTGGTGCTTCCGTCGGGCCTCGAGCCGGCTGCGGATGAGCTCGCGCCGTTCCTGGACATCGCGGTAGGTGAGCCTCTCCACATCGGCGGGGAGACCCATCGCGGCCTTCACCGATGCGGCGTCGAACACCGTCGCGAGCGAAGGGTCGACGCCCATCTCGAGCGCCAACCGTTCGCCGTGCCGGGTCCCGATCTCGGAGTGCACCTTCTGAATCTCTTCGAGGATGTCGAGCTCGGGCGCGAGCGTCGCGATTGCGCCGTCGAGGAACATCATGTTCTTCACGAAGAGCATGAGCTCCTTCGGCGCGCGGGCGCCGTACGCGAGCAGCTGTTTCGTGAGGTCCTGTAGTTGGTGCACGAGCTCATCGGCGGAGAGCGTCGTCGGGTCGACGAGTGGTTGGTCGAGCCCGAGGTCGCGCGCCACCGCGTCGAGGTCGGTATCGGCGGGGAACGCCCCGAGGTCTCGCAGTGCGCCGAGCTGGGCGCGCAGGTCGCCGGTCGTGGCGCCCATGAGGAGGAACAGGAAGGCCAGGCGCTTCGTCGCGTCGAGACGCCCCGTGATCCCGAAGTCCATGAGCACCGTGCGGCCGTCGGGCTGCACCCGCAGGTTGCCGCCGTGGAGATCACCGTGGAAGACGCCGAAGAGCATCGCGCCTTCCATGAACGAGACGAGGCCCGCGTGCAGCACCGCTTCGGTGTCGACCCCGGCGTCCTTCATCGAGCGCACGTCGTCCCATGCGAAGCCGTCGAGCCGCTCCATCACGAGCACGCGCCGCGTCACGTAACGGGGATGCGGGCGCGGCACGATCGTCGCGCGCTGACCCGTCTCCGCGAGCACGCGCGCGATGTCGAGCATGTTCTCGGCTTCGAGCCGGAAGTCGAGCTCCTCGACGATCGTCTCCGCGAACAGCTCGACGAGCGCGGGCGGATTCGCGAGGGCAGCGACGGGGATGCGGCCGATCAGGCGCGGGGCGAGCCACGCCATCGCCTGGAGATCTTGGCGAACGAGGCGCGCCACCTCCGGGCGCTGCACCTTCACCACGACGTCCTCGCCGGTGTGCAACGTCGCCCCGTGCACCTGCGCGATCGACGCGGCCGCGATCGGCTCGCGCTCGAACCGTGAGAACACCGTCTCGAGCGGTACGCCGAGCTCGGCCTCGACCACCGAGCGCACGTGCTCGAAGGTCTCGGGCGGCACGCGGTCGCGCAGGAACTTGAACTCCGAGACCAGCTCCTCGGGGAAGAGCCCTTCACCCGACGAGATGATCTGCCCCATCTTGATGTAGGTCGGACCGAGGTGGCCGAACGCGATCCGTAGCCGTCGCGACAGCGCGGCGCGCCGGGCCGACTGCTCCAGCCGGCGCTCGACCAGGTACCACATACCGAGCGCGCCGCCGACCCGCGCGGTCACGTCGACCAGGCGCCGCAACGGCGGCACGCGGCGCGGCGTCAGCAGCCGCGGCGCCTCCGCCTTGACCCGCTCGCGCAGGGCGAAGAGCCCCCGGCGCCACGTGAGCTCCTCGATGTCGACGACCCACGGCCCATGGTCGCTGAACCCGAACCGGGCGACATCGGGTGCGAGCTCGCCGTCGGTGGACACGACTCGAGAGGGTAGACGTGGAGAACCGGGCCACTCGGACCCGGTTCTCCACGTACAACCCGTTTCTCAGCTGTCGTTTCGCCGGACGCGCCGGCGGTCACCTAGAGGCCGGAGCAGCGGCCCATCCAGGGGCCGGCCCCCTGCCAGTGGTAGAGGTCGAGCGCCAGAAGGTCCTGGTCGGCGACCCTCGCCGCCGCCGGGTCGACACCGACGAGGTCGAGCCGGCCGGCCCGCATCGCGGCGTTGTTCCAGGTCGAGCGGGAGAACTGGTAGGCACCGCGGTAGGTACCCGACGGGTTCACTGCCGCGTACCCGTTGTCGTACGCCGGCGGCGTGTGACTCGATTCGTGCGACCGGGTGCACACCAGGAACGGATTCATGTGGTCGGCCAGCACGACCTGCGCGCCCTGCACCGTCCAGTAGCCACCGCCGGCACGCGGTGCGATTCCGACCGTGGCCGTACCGGGCGCGGCGAGCGCACCGACACCCACGCCATCGGCACCGGTGTGGAACCCTTGGACCGAGCCGTTGCGGCGAGCGATCCAGTAACCCGTGCGACCCGGCGCGAGCGCGACCGCGTCGTGCACGTTCGACAGCGCTTCCGAACCCTCGAACGTCGCGTCGCCGAAGCTGAACACGCCACCGTCGGCGGCGACGAGCCAGTAGCCGTCGTGCGTCAGGGTCGACGAGATGCCGACGACCTCGGTACCGATGCCGAGCTTCGCGACCGAGCCGAGGAACGGCGCGCGACCGAAGGCGAAGACGCCGCCGTCGCGAGCGACGAGCCAGTAGCCGAGTCCGCCCGGCGCGGAGGCGATGCCGACGATCGGCTGGTTCAGCGGCGTGGCGCCTGCCGAACCGAAGAACGCGGCGTCGCCGAACGTGAACACACCGCCGTCGCGACCTGCGAGCCAATAGCCCTTGCCGGTCGGTGTCGCGGCGATCCCGACGATCGGCTGGTTCAACGCCGTCGAGCCCGCGGAACCGTGGAACACGGCGTCGCCGTACGCGAACACACCGCCGTCCTGTGCGGCGACCCAATATCCGTGCCCGCTCGGTGTCGGCGCGATGCCGACGAACGGTGTGGCCGGCGAGACCGGCGCCGTGAGCGCGGGTGCGCCTCCGAATGCCGTCACGGTGTTCCCGGAGGCAACCGATGCCTGTGCGGATCCGGAGTGCCCGGCAATGCCGCCGACCGCGGCGACGAGCACGAGCGCGGCGCCGACACCGGCGACCACACCTCTGGAGATCCTCCGACGGCCGGACACGCCAACCAACCGCCGTGCGCTTCCCCCTGAAACGACGTTCCGCCCCGTCGTCGTCCTGCTCGCAACCCCAGCGAGCGCGGGCGCCCCGGTATGGAGTCGTTCGAGGGTCCCTATCTGTTTTCTGACGTGCATGTCAGCTCCTTGAGATGCGCGACGCCACGGCCGCTTCGGACGAGAGCGCTCCGCCGTCGGGCTCCGACGGGAACCTGGGCACCGTAACGAGGGGGTCCGACAGCCGAACGAACCCGGGCGGTCGGGACCGCCCCGGTCGAGGACCGGGCCAGCCCGCCCCGTCCCCTTGTGGCACAAGGCGAGCACGGAGAGAGACCGACCTTGAGGACCACCCAGAAAATGGCCCGAACGGGGGGTGTGCGAAAACCCGTCTAAATCGGACGAACGCGCCACCGCGGAACGGCGTCAGCGCGCCACCGAGCGCCCTCCGCGGTCGGTGACGTCACGCTCGGACGCGCTCAGTCGTCGGCGACTCGAACCGCGGCTTCGACGGTGACGGGACACGAGAGCGAATTCGCGACGAAACACTCACCGTGCGCGACATCGCAGAGGTGCAACACCTGCGCGGCGTCGGTCCCGGGGGCCACGCGGATGCGCGGGCGCAGATGGATCGCGCGGATCGCGATCGGTCGCGGCTGCTCGGGCATCGACGCCTCGGCATCGTCGTCGTACTCCCACACGTCGATGCGGGCACGCGCGGCGACGGCGAGGAACGACAACAGTTGGCACGACGCCGCCGCGAGCACGAGCAGTTGCTCGGGATTGAGGATCGCGGCATCGCCGAGGAACGCGGGATCGGAGCTGAGCGTGAGCGACGCGGCTGCCGGTGGGCATGCACCCGCGTGCGTTCGGTCGTAGGAGCTGTATCCGGACGCGGTGCTGCCCCGCCACGTGACGACGGCACCGTATTCGTGGACGTTGTCGGTCACGGTTCCAGCCTCGCGCGGTTGACTCCGTCGCGCAGCGGTAACGCGGCGAGCTCGTCGAGCAACCTCACCTCGCTCTCGATGAGCTTGCGCCAGTCGTCGAGATGCAGGCTCTCGTCTTCGCCGTGGATGCGGCTGCCGGGGTCCGCGGGCCCGAGCAACAGCGCGGGGATCCCTCCGAACGCGGCCACGAACGGCCCGACGAACGGGATCGACCCGCCGACGCCCATGAGCACGGGCTCGGTGCCGAAACCGTCGCGCAACGCGCGCCGCGCCGCGAGGAACGCCGGCCCGTCGGGCTCGGTGTGCCATGCCGGTGCGCCACCGTGCGGAGCGAACTCGAGCTCGAGACCCCACGGGATCCGCGCAACGAGGTGCGCGTGCAGTTGCTCGAGCACCCGCTGCGGTTCCTGGCCTGCGGCCAGACGCAAGCTGAGCCGCGCGGTTGCCGACGCGACGATCTGGTTCGACGAACCGGCGATGGGATGGGAGTCGAAACCGATCACCGTGAGCGACGGGCGCATCCAGAGCCGCTCGAACGGCGAGGCGCTCGGGTCGCCGACCGCTTCGACACCGTCGCGCACACCAAGAGTGCGCAGGAGTGCCGACGGGTCGGCGGGCAGCGCATCGAGCCGCTCCCGGTCGGCCGGCCCCGGAACCGCGACATCGCCGGAGAACCCGTCGATCACGACCGCGCCGTGCTCGTCCACGGTGCTCGCCAGCAGTCGAGCCAGGGCGAGGACCGGATCGGGCACGAGCCCGCCCGCCATCCCGCTGTGCACCGGTCCGTCGAGCGCGCGCACGGTGACGTCGACCTCCGCCAGACCCCGCAACGACGTCGTGATCCCGGGAACGCCGACGCTCCAGTTGCCCGCGTCGGCGAGCACGAGCACGTCGGCCTGCAGCTCGGAGAGGTGCTCGGTGAGGAACTGCTCGAGATGCGGTGAGCCGATCTCCTCCTCACCCTCGATGAGGACGCGCACGTTGCACGGCGGGCGGTCGCCGGCCGCGAGCCACGCCGAGACCGCGAGCGCGTGCGCGACCGCGCCCGCCTTGTCGTCGGCCGACCCACGGCCGTAGAGACGCCCGTCGCGCTCGACGGGCTCGAACGGGTCGCTCGTCCAGTGATCGACGAAGCCCGGCGGTTGGACATCGTGATGGGCGTAGAGCAACACGGTGGGTCGCTCCGGGTCTGAGATGCACTCGCCGATGACGTACGGATGCGAGCCGTCGGTCGAGGCGAGATGCACCGACTCCAAACCGTGACGGCGCAACATCTCGGCCGTCGCCTCGGCACTGCGAACCACGTCGGCCGTGTGCTCGCCCGCCGCGCTGATGCTCGGGATCCGCACCAGCTCCTCGAGCTCCGCACGCGCCGCCGCGAACCCCGCCCGCGCCGCCGCGACGGCTGCTTCCACGGTCGCGTGCTCGCTCGATTCGGCACGGGACTCCGGCACTGCTGCGGGCGGACCGCTCTCCCGCTCCGGTCTCATCATGGTTTCGCCTCGTAGCGGGCCTGCAGGCGGCGCATGCCCTTCAGCCAGCGGTCGTAGTCGTCGGCCTTGCGGCGGAAGTAGTCGGCGACGACCGGGTGCGGGAGGATCAGGAACTCCTCCGTCTCGAGCCCCGCCACCACCGCCGCCGCAACGGCCTCGGGTTCGAGCATCCCGTCGACCCCCGCGACACCACCCTCGACGGTTCCCGCGGTCATGTTCGTGCGTACGGCCTGCGGGCAGAGCACCGAGACCTTCAGCCCTTCGTCGCCGTAGGTGATCGCGAGCCACTCGGCGAACGCCACGGCTCCGTGCTTGGTGACCGAGTACGGAGCCGAGCCGATCTGGGTCAGCAGGCCCGCGGCCGACGCGGTGTTGAGGAGGTAGCCACCGCCACGCGCCAGCATTCGGGGCACGAGCACACGCGCCGCGTACACGTGCGCCATCAGGTTGACGGCGATGCTGCGCTCCCATCCCGCGTTCGACGCGTCTTCACCGCCCTCGACGACGATGCCCGCGTTGGAGCAGAACAGATCGATGGGCCCGTAGCGCGCCTCCGCCGCAGTCACGAGTGCGGCGATCTGGTGCTCGTCGCGAACGTCGGTCGGCACACCGAGCCCGCCGGTCTCTGCCGCGACGGCCATCAGTGGCGCCTCCGCGAGATCGGCGACCACCACCCGCGCACCCTCGTCGGCGAAGCGCCGCGCCATCGCGGCACCGATGCCGTTCGCGCCGCCGGTGACGACGACGTGACTCCCGCTCAGCTTCATTGCAGCCGCGCTCCTTCGTGGTCGACGCCGAGGATCATGGTTCGGCCGCTCGGAGGGAGCGCGGCCGCGACCGCCTCGGCCTGCCGCCCCGGCGCGGTGAACGCCGCGATCGACGGCCCCGAGCCGCTGAGGTAGGCGCACCACGCACCGGCGTCGATGGCGCTGCGCATCGCGTGATGTGAGTCGGGCACGCGCGCCAGGCGGAGGTTCTGGTGCATCCGGTCCTCGGAGGCCACCCGCAGCGCGCCGACGTCGCCGGCCGCGAGCGCGGCCACCATCAGCGCGGTGTGCCCGACGTTGAACACCGCGTCGTCGAAGGAGATGGTGGTGCCGAGCTGCCCGCGCGACGCCTTCGTCGACGTCTCTCGGTCGGGGATCCACACGACGATCGCCACCTCGACCGCGAGCGGCACGCGCGTGAACGTGCCGCCGGCCACCGCGACGAGACCCCCGTGCAGCGACGCCGCCGCGTTGTCGGCATGGCCCTCGAGCTCGGTCGCCTCGCGGAGCACCGAGGTCTGCACCCGCACGATGGGTTTCCCCCGCTGCACCGCCGCGCCGAGGAGCCCGGCGACCCGTGCGGCGGCCGAGAAGCCGAGCCCGCGCCCGCCGGGGACCGCGCAGCGCACCGCGACCGGCCCGACGCCACCCGCGCGGCGAAACGTCCGCACCGCGAGGTGGCTCTCGTCGGTCGCGGGCTCGCCGTCGAGCGTGAGATCGAGGTAGGTCGTGAGCGCGAGGCCGAGGGCGTCGAACCCCGGGCCGAGGTTGGCGCTCGACGCCGGCACCCGGATCGTGATGCGGTCGGTCACAGGCGGTTGGTCATAGGCGGTTGGTCACGATCGCTCGGGGGGTGCGTGCCCGGCGATGCGTTCGGCGTACGCGAGCGGGAGCAGCTCGAGGAGCTGACCGTCGGGGTCGCGGACGAAGACACCGAATCCGATGTCGGTGTCGGCGAGCACCTCGCCGCCGAGCTCGGGGACGCGCGGCACGACCCGTTCGAGATCGCAGCTCAACGAGATGTGGGTCAGCCCCGGGTCGTTCATCACCCGCGGTTGGTACGGGCGCGCCGGGCGGCCGGCGAAGTGCAGCAGCTCGAGCACGAACCCGTCGCGCTGGAGGTAGAGCGCGGTCATCCCCAACGGTGGTTCGAGGCGCAGCAGCCTGGTCGACGGATCGTCGGGCGGATGCAGCTCGCGGATCTCCTCGAACTCGAAGAGCTCCACGTAGAAGCGGCGGGCCCGCTCGAGATCGGTGACGCACTGCCCCACGTGGTTGAACACGACGCTCACGTTCTCATTCTTACTGTCGCTCTCGCTGCGCGTCTGTACTACTTACGCGCGGATTTCTGCTTCGCTCGCTCGACGGACGCCTCAGCCGCCAAGCCTGAGTTGCGGGAACGAAGTGGGTCGCGCTCGACGCCTCGGGCCGCACGCACATCGTTGCGGGCTCGAACGCGTGGATGGCCGAGGTGGTGGGCGGGCGCCGGTACGATCGCCGGCGATGCGAACCTGCGCGCGATCCGGATGCAGCTCACCGGCGGTGGCGATCCTCACCTACGACCGTGAAGCGTTGATCGCCTACCTCTCGGTCGCCGACGACCCGCTGGCCCGCACCCCCGGAGATCTCTGCGAGCGCCACGCCGGGCGGCTCGTGCTCCCCCGCTCGTGGCAGCTCGACGATCGCCGCCCGCCGCGTCCCGACGCGGGCTCCGAGCCCGCCGCCGCGGAGGTCGCGCCGCCGGAGGCCACGGCCGGCGAGAGTCCCCGCAAGCGGTTGCGGGCGGTCCCGAGCCGCGCCCGCCGCCCCGCGACGCCGCGCGAGCCACGCCGCAAGTGGGCCGCGGTCGAGCCTTCTCTCTTCGACTCCCCGGCCACCGACACGACCGCTGCCGCGGCCGGCGGCGCCGAAGCGCCCGTCGCCGCCGAGGCGGTCGCCGAGCCGCAGGCCGATCCGGTCTGGATGCCCCGCTTCGGCCCCGACAACGACCTCGAAGACGAGGTCGACGCCAGCACGCCACTGCTGCGCCGCGCCTTCGGCGCCCGCTGAGCGTTCGGCTCGGGAGTCGCTCGCCGGACTACTTCACCCGGATCGGCGCGTGCGTTCGCGTGAGCGCATCGCGACCGCGACCGTGGGTGGTGCGAACACGATCAGGAGCACGAACGCGCCCGCGAGGACGTAGAGGCCCAGTGGCATCGGATCCTGCTTGCCGGGCAGGGTGACCGGCCCCGAAGCGGAGAGCAGCTCACCGGGGTTGGCCGCGACCGAATCGGCGGTGCGTCCCCCGCCGAGGCCGTTCGCCACGGTCGTGGCGGTCGTCGCGGTCGCGGCCTTCGTTCCGCCGGTGTTGCCGGCGTTGCCGGCGTTGCCGGCATTGCCCGTGTTCGTGATGCCGTTTCCGGAGCCGGCATTGCCACCCGTCGGACCCTGAGGCGCACCCGGCAAGGGTGTGCCCTGCTTGTCTCCCGGGGCGGGCGGCGGCGCGTTGTTCAGGTTGAAGGCTCCGGTGATCGTGGGGTTCGCGCACTGGTCGATCGGCGGCGGGGCGGGCGCGCCGGGGATGAGTTTCTCCGCATCGAAGCCGATCTGCACCAGGTTCTTCGGCAGCGGCGAGTAGCCGAGCTGCGCCGCCTTCGTCTGCCCGACACAGAGGAAGTACAGGATGAAGCGCCCGAGCGTGTTCCCCTTGTCGGTCGAGAACGGTTTGGCTGTCGTCGTCGGCACGATCATGTAGCTGTAGCTCGACACCGGATAGGTGCGCGGATCCGGGTTGTTGTACACACCACCCAGCAACTGCGTCCGGTCGGGGTTGATGCGCGCCTGCAACAGCGCGATGGCGACGTTGAGCGCGGTCGGCTGCGTGTAGAAGCCCGCCTTGTTGAGCACCGACGCCACCGGGAACCCGCGCTGCTTCGCGTAGCCGTATTCCACGAAGGTGATGGCTCCGTTGTTGCTCGGTGACGACACGAACGCGGCGACGCCGTCGGAGTACTGCTGCGCGACCGAACCGTCGAAGGGTGGGTACAGCGAGGTCGCGGGGCAGGGGTTGAGGTTGATGCCGACCTTCTGGCAGAACGCGGTCCAGATCGTCGGCGTCTGGTTCGCCATGTACGCGGTGAACTGCGCGCTGGTTCCGGAGCCGTCGGAGCGGATGACCGGCACGACCTTGATGGGCGGGAGCACCCGGCCGCCGTTGTCGGCCGTGACGGCCGGGTCGTTCCACGTCTTGATCACGCCCGTGAAGATCTTCGCCAGGGTCGGCGCCGAGAGCCGCAGGTTCGTGACCCGGCTGCCGTTCACGTCGAGGTGGTACATGAACGAGGTGCCGCCCGCCACGATCGGCAGGTACGCGTAGGGCCGGTGCGCGGCGAGCGCGATCTCGTTGGTGGTCACCGTGCCCGTCGAGTCACGGTACGCGGCCTGGAACGGGATCTCCGAGACCGAGAAGTCGCTCTGGTCCTGGTAGTAGAAGACGCGCCCGGCCGTCGAGCCGTTGGCGTTGAAGTTGACGGGGATTCCCTGGCGGGCGACGTCGGCCTGCCACTGGTTCACCGCGATGTAGCTCCAGGTCGAACCGGCGCCGTTGATCGTCGCCGCCGCCGCGGCCGGCGAGACCGGCAGCATCGCCGACAGGCACGCGACGGCGGCCGACAGCGCGCCGGCGCGCGCGAGGACGCGGCGGGTCTTGGACCTCGGGAACATGCGGAGCCTCCGGGAGTCGCGGTCGCGCTTCATCCGAAGCGGCCGCTGACGTAGTCGAGCGTGCGGGGATCATCGGGATTGGAGAACAGCTTCTCGGTCGGGCCCGATTCGACGATGTAACCGGGCTCGTTCTCGGCCGCGAGGAAGAACGCGCAACCGTGCGAGACGCGCTGCGCCTGCTGCATGTTGTGGGTCACGATCACGATCGTCACCTGCTGCGAGAGCTCCGCGATCGTCTCCTCGATCCGGCGGGTCGAGGTCGGGTCGAGCGCCGAGCAGGGTTCGTCCATGAGCAGCACCGACGGCAGCACGGCGAGCGCACGGGCGATGCACAAGCGCTGTTGCTGCCCGCCCGAGAGACCCCCACCGGCATCGCCGAGGCGGTTCTTCACCTCGTTCCAGAGACCGGCCCGGGTGAGACAGTTCTCGACGATCGCCGCGTGGTCCGATCGCTTGAGCCCCGAGAGCTTGAGGCCGGCGAGCACGTTCTCCGACACGGTCATCGCCGGGAACGGGTTCGGCTTCTGGAACACCATGCCGATGCGGCGCCGGGTCTCGGTGACCGCGAGGTTCGACCGGTAGATGTCGGTGCCGTCGAGTGCGATCTCGCCGGCGAGGCTCGCCCCGGGAACGAGCTCGTGCATCCGGTTGAGGATGCGCAGGAAGGTCGACTTCCCGCAGCCCGACGGCCCGATCAGCGCCGTCACCTGCTGCGCGGGCATGTCGAGCGACACGTTCGCGAGCACCTGATGGTCGCCGAACCACGCCCCGACATTGCGGGCGGCCAGGGTCGCGCCGCCGGGGCGCGGCGGTGCCGGTGCGGGGTACGTCGGGTGGGGGGTGTCGAGCGCGATCGTCATGCGAGACCCTTCCTGGCGAGCCGCCAGCGGCGAACCCGACCGATGTGACCCGCTCCCCGTCCACCGGCGAGCCGCGCGGCGAGGAACAGAACCAACACGAGCACCAGCAACACGAACGCACCCGTCCACGCGCGCGCGACCGTGCTCGGCTGCGCGAGCAGGAATTGGTTGAAGATGAAGAGCGGGAGCGAGTTCTGTGGATGCGAGAACGGATTGCCGTTGAACACGTGTGCCGCTCCCAACGTGAGGAGGAGCGGGGCGGTCTCTCCGACCACACGCGCGACGCCGAGGATCACCGCGGTCACGACACCCGTGCGCGACGTCGGCAACACCACATGGCGCGTCGTCCGCCACTCCGTCGAACCCAAGGCGAGCGACGCCTCGCGCAGACCGCCGGGTACCAGCCGAAGCACGAGCTCGGTCGTACGGGTCACCGTCGGCAACATCAGCAACGACAGCGCGAGCGCGGCGGCGAACCCGCCGGGGTGGTAGTCGAGCCCGCGGATGACGGCGATGTAGATGAAGAGGCCGGCCACGATCGACGGGATCGCGCTCATCGCGTCGACGATCGTCCGCACGGGCCGCGCGAGCCAGCCCCCGATCTCGTTGAGGAACACCGCCGTAGTGACACCGAGCGGCACGGAGATCAGCATCGCGAGGCCGACCTGCTCGAGCGTGCCGACGAGAGCGTCCGACGCGCCACCGTCGGTCGCCTTGTTCAACGACCCGACGCGGCTTCCGTCCTGGGTGAAGAAGTGCGGTCGCAGTGCGTGATATCCGTGGCCCACGACGACGATGACGATGAGCGCGAGCGGGACGATCAGGCCCACGCCCCCGCTCCAGACGACGATGCGCACGACCTGATCGCGCGCGACGACGGCACCGCGTTGCTCGCGCGCGACGAACCACGCGATCCCCAAGAACGCGACGTACACGCACACCCAGAAGCCGAGGATCCCGCTCAACGGGGTCAGGCGCTCGTAGACGAGCCACACCAGGGCGAGCGCGGAGAGGAACGCGCCGGCCAACTCACCCGCGTCGGCGAGGCCGAAGGCGCGGACGCGGATGCGCTCGGCGCTCGCGAACGTCCTCGGCGGCGTGAGCGACGGATCGCGTTGCTCCGGGGGCGCTTCGATCAGGGTCACGGCCGTCAGATCTCCGTGGCCGAGCCCGAACGGGACCGGGCGACGATCGTCGACGCGACCGCGTTCACGATCAGCGTCATCATGAAGAGGGTGAGCCCCGCGGCCATGAGTGCGCTGAGGCCCGGCCCGCTGGCGGACTCGTTGAACTTGAGCGCGATCAGCGCGGCGATCGAGTTCCCGCCCGCAGGCAGGATGTGGAAGAGGTGCGAGACGTTGAAGTCGGGCGAGATGATCAGCGTCACGGCGATCGTCTCACCGAGGGCACGGCCCAGGCCCAACATCGCACCGCCGATCATCCCGCCCTTGCCGAACGGCAGCACGACGTCGCGGATGACCCCCCACTGCGTACCCCCGAGCGCGAGCGCACCTTCCTTCTCTCCCGGCGGCGCGGCCGCGAAGACCTCGCGCATCACCGCGGTGCACAGCGGCACGATCATGAGCGCGACGACGATCCCGGCGATGAACGCCGACGCCGAGAAGGTCGACGCACCGCGGGCGTCGAAGATCGGGATGAACCCGAGGTGGTGGGCCAGCCAGATGCTCAGCGGGCGCACCTTCGGTCCGAGGAACGCCCGGCCCCAGAGTCCGTAGATGAGGCTCGGCACCGCGGCGAGGAGGTCGATCAGCCACGTGATGGGGCGCTTCAACCTGCGGGGCGCGTACTCGGTGATGAAGAGCGCGGCGAGCGTCGCGACCGGCACCGCGAGCACGAGGGCGATCACCGCGATCACGACCGTGCCCAGGAGCACTCCCGTGATCCCGAACCGGCCTGCCTGGGGCAGCCACTCGCTCCGGGTGAAGAACTTCACGCCGACGGTGTGGAGCGCGGGCCACGCCTTCACGAACAGGAAGACGCCGATGAGGCCCATGAGCCCGAGCGTCGCGGAACCCGCGGCGTACGCGACGCCTCGGTACACGCGGTCGGCGGGCGAGCGGTGCACCGCGATCGAGACCCGTCGGCTGTCGGACGATGCCCAGGTATCCGATGCCGTCACCGGCAGAGTCCTCCCGCGAGTCGTCGCGTGCGTGGTTCGGGTGTCGGGGCGCGGATCGTCGCGCCGACGAGTGCTGGCACCGAACACTTCACACGACCCGGGTGGCAACGGCCTTGCGTCGCGATGAACGAGAGGTGAACTCGTGACGCACACACGGCCGATTCGCTCGACGTGATGCGAGCATGCACGCGACAACTGGAGGCCGGTGCAGATGTCTTGTCGGAACGACCATCGAGATCACGTCGCGCGCAAGCGCCGCTCACGCGCCGCGCGCGCTGCGGCGGTGCTCCTGGTGGGTGCGACCATCGCGGTCCTGTCGTCGTTCGGTTCCACCACGGCACGCGCCGCGGGCACCCGCACCCTCACGGCCACGCCCGCGACCGGCCTCGGCAACCAGGTCGCGTTCGTGCAGTGGAGCGGATTCACGCCCACGGTGGGGTTCAGCAACACGGTCACGCTGCTGCAGTGCAAGGGCGACCCGAAGGTCGTCGACGCCGACCGCAACCCGACGACCGTCGACGACTGCCTCACGGCCACTCCGTTCCCGAACGCAGGCAACAAGGTCGCCTCGGCCGTCACCCAAGCCGACGGAACCGGAAGTGCCTACGTCGAGATCCTTCCCGCGGCGCAGCAACCGCTCCTCAACTGCAGCGCGACCAACCCGTGCACCCTCCTCGCCTACGAGAACGACGGCACGCCCCCACCGGTCGACGCGTTGCCGGCGACGGCAGTGACCGCGAAGATCGAGTTCGCCAGGAGCATCGACGACTGCCCTCCCGTCACCCAGTTCGACGTGCGTGCCGAAGGTGAAGCATCGGCGTCGGCGCTGATCTACAACTGGGCCGCGAACCTGTGCACGGCAGACCCGAAGCTCATCCTCGACTACACCGAGATCTCGTCGGTCGCCGGACGCCAGGACTTCCTGAACAAGCTCGTCGACGTCGGTGTCACGTCGATGCCACCGACCGACGCCGAGCTCGCCGCGTCTCCCGGTCACCCGAGCTACACGTTCGCCCCCGTCGACCTCACCGCGGTGGTCGTCGCGTACAACATGACCGACCCGAAGACCGGCAAGCGCATCACCGACCTCACGCTCAGCCCTCGGCTCCTCGCACGCGTCCTCACCGACACCGAGCTCCAGGGACCACAGACCGACCCCACCACGTTCTGGGCCGATCCCGAGCTGAACAAGCTGAATCCGGCGCATCACTGGCCCGACCAGTCGCTGTCGCAGCCGCTGCTCCGCGCCGAGCGCAACGCCGACACCTACCTCGCAACCGACTGGATCGCGCACAGCGCCGACGCCGAGAACTTCCTCGCGGGCGACGGTCACGATCCCTTCGGCATCGCCGTCAACGACGCGTACAAGAACGTGCAGTACCCCACCGACATCTTCCAGAGCCTCGCGACCCAGGACGGCGGCTACCTCCCGCTGCAGGGTGAACGCCCCGTCGCGCGCAAGACGTTCTACGGGGTGAAGCCGGCCGAGGTCACGCCGTTGGACCCGAAGCACGTCGGCTTCATCGGCGTCGTCGACCTCGCGACGGCGCAGCGCTACCGCCTCCCGGTCGCGAAGCTCGTGAACGCGGCCGGCAAGGCGGTCGCTCCCGACGCGGCCGGGCTCGCGGCCGGCTACGCGGCGATGAAGACGAACCCCGACGGCATCACGAAGTACCCGGATCTGTCGTCGACGAACGCCGAGGCGTATCCACTCGTGAAGGTCGACTACGCGATGGTGCCGACCGAGGTGGCCACCACCACCCTGCAATCCAACCTCCGCCGTTTCCTCACCTACGTGGGCGGGGCGGGGCAGGCCGCGCTCCCCACCGGTTACTCACCGCTGCCCGCCGACCTCGTCGCGCAGGATGCCGCGGCCGCCACCAAGATCACCGTGGCGAAGGCGCCCCCGCCGCCGCCGCCGCCGCCGCCGACAACGACAACCACCACCACCACACCGACGACGACCACACCGACGACGACGATCACCACGTCGCCACCGGTCGGCGACCTGGGCAGCCTTTCCGGGAACGGCTCGAGCACCGCCGGGTCCGGCGCCGGCTCCACCACTCCCGCTGCGACGACTCCACCCACCACGGTCGCGTCGCCGAAGCCGAAGAGCACCAAGCTCGCCCACGCGAAGCCCGTGGTCGACATCGCGAACGCCGGCGAGCGCTTCGGACTCCCCGCGCTCGTTCTCCTCGCGCTCTTGGCGGCGCTCTACCCGCTGACCCGGCGGGCACATCCCGTCGCCCGGAAGTCGTTCGCGTTCGTGCGCGCCCGTGTGCGCCGTCCGGCGCGTGCGCCGAACCCCGGCCCGGTGTCGTGACCACGACCACCCAGGAGTCGGGAGACGTCATCGATCTGCGGCCGGGCCCCAGCGAGGTCGCGGTCGCCGACCTCCCCGCACCCGCGGTACCGCCGAGCCCCGGTCCGCTCGTCGCGCGACCGCCGGCCGCGCCGATCGCGCCCAAGAAGACGAGCGACGTCGCCACGATCGTGAGCCGCGGTCTCTCGACCTTCAGCCTGCTGGTGGTCGCGATGGTCGCGTTCCTGTTCGTGTTCTCGGGGTTCGCCGAGGCCCGTGCCCAGGTCGGACTCCGGCGCCGCTTTGCGCTCGACGTCGCGAACTTCCGCGCGCCGATCGGCGGCGCGATCGCGAGCGGGCGCCCCGTCGCGGAGATCGACGTTCCGGCGATCGGGCTGCGCCAGATCGTCGTACAGGGCACCACGAGCGGCGTGCTGCGCGACGGGCCCGGCCACCTCCGCCAGACTCCACTCCCCGGGCAGGAGGGCAACGCCGTGATCTTCGGCCGGCGCGCCGCCTACGGCGCCCCGTTCCGCCGTCTCCCGTCGTTGTCGCGCGGCGATCGCATCGCGGTGTGGACCGGCGAAGGTCGTTCGACCTACGTCGTCGACACCGTGCGCGCCGCCGCCGCGACCGACGGCGCCGAGCTCGTGGGTTCGGGCAGCAACCAGCTCACGCTCGTCACCTCCGACCCGGCCTTCGTCGCCGACCGGCGCCTCGTCGTGACGTCGCACCTCGTCGGGAAACCCTTCGCGCCGTCGGCCGATCCGACTCCGGTGACGCGCGCCGAGCTCGGCCTCGCGGGCGAGACCGACAGCGTGCTCCCACTCGTGCTGTGGCTCGAGGCGCTGCTGCTGGTGAGCGTGGGCGCCACGTGGCTGTTCCGCCGCTGGGCCACAGGGTGAAGGCAGCGATGGCGGCCAGCACGA
>DAIQOP010000001.1:0-17001 GCA_036787815.1 Actinomycetota bacterium | reverse complement strand
CCGCCGCTGGGCCCGGTGGTCGGCGTATCTCGTGTGCGTTCCGATCCTGCTCGCGGCGACGTGGCTGGTGTTCGAGAACCTCACCAAACTCCTCCCCGCGACGCTCTGACCGTTCGTCTCGAAGCCGACGCGTCACGTGGCATCGAGCGCACACTCGATGCCACGCACTGTTCACTCTCTGGCCGCACTCACGTGGGCCGCCCGTTTACCTCCGACCATTAGACCGTGTTCCGGCAGGGGATGACCCCTGCGGACAAGGCGCAACGTCTTAGGAGGACGCTACGTGAGGATCTTCAGCAAGGCTGCTCTGACAGCCGGGCTGGCGGGGATTTTGGGTCTCGGCATGGCGGTCGGCGGCACAGTTGTCGCTCACGCCGCTTCGCCCACGATCGTGCCCCAAGCCGGTTCCGACACGACCTACTTCGTCATGGCCGGCGGTGGGTTCAACGGCAATCCCCATCACAGCGGTCTGACCGACCTGTTCAACGCTTCCCAGAGTGCCATCAAGGTCACCCAGGTACCACCGACGAACAACACGGGCCTCGGCTTCCCGGCGTCGGTGACGGTTCCGGCGCAATCCGGATGCCCGACCACTGCACCGTGGAACGGTGACGGTTCTCGCACCTGGGACTCGTCGGACACGGCGCACACACCGCCGAACGGTTCGTCGGCCGGGATCACCGCGCTCCAGAACGACGACGCGTCGGCCAACCCCGGTTGTGCCGTCGCACTCGCCCGTTCGTCGCGTGGGTTGGGTAACCCGAGCGACACGCCCGACCTCGAGAGCTACGCCTTCGCGCTCGACGCGTTGACATGGAGCATCAGGAACGGCGGGACCGCCGACACGTTCCGCAACACGTTCGCCCCGGCGAACCTGAGCATCAGCCAGATCACGAAGATCTACACGTGCTTCGCGTCCGGTCCGAAGGTGGGTACCCCGATCATCAAGAACTGGGCGCAGGTCGGTGGCAAGAGCGCCCCGATCATCAAGTACGCCCCGCAGGCCGGTTCGGGAACCGCCTCGTTCTTCCAGACCAAGCTCCTCAACGGCGCAACGATCGACGCGGGCTGCGACTCCAGCCACCTGTCACACCGGGCCGAGGAGAACCAGGCCGCCACACGCTGCGTCAACAACGACATTGCGTGCCTGCAAGGATTCGAGCCGATTCCCACGAGTGATCTTTCCCACATGATCATCCCGTTCGGCTTCGCGCAGTGGACCGCGCAGAAGAACACCACCAAGACCGGCCTCGTCGACGCCCGCAACAGCTTCGCCCTGAAGAGCGTCGAGGGCATCGTGCCGAACACCAAGACCATCAACGAGGGCCTCGACGAGACCCAGGCGCAGTTCCCCGGCACCCGGTACGTGTACAACGTCCTCACGCAGAACGAGCCGAACTACGCGGCGGCAGCCGCGTTCGCGGGCATCAACCAGAACACGCTCACGAACGGCTACATCTGCCAGGACGCCAACGCGACGACCGCAGGCAAGGTCGCGGCGGCGATCAAGCTGTTCGGTGAAGTCCCGCTGGTGGACGCGGTCGAAGGCTCCGGTCAACCGACGGGCCACTGCCGCTTCGACGCCACACCGCTGTAACACCCCAGCCCATCAACACCCCGAACGCCTCGAGGCCCGGCCACCACGGCCGGGCCTCGTCGCGTTCGGCGACCACTCTCCTACTCGGGAGGCGCCACGTCGTCGAGCAGCGCACGAACGCGCGCGTCGATGTCGTCCCGAATGGTCCGTACGAAGTCGAGCGACTGCCCGGCCGGATCGTCGAGCTGCCAGTCGAGGTAGCGCTTGCCCGGGTAGACGGGGCAGGCGTCGCCGCAGCCCATCGTGACGATCACGTCGGCCGCGCGCGCGAACTCGTCGGTGAGCGGTTTCGGAAACTCCTGGGTCACGTCGATCTTCCACTCCGCAAGAGCCTCGACCACCGCGGGATTGATCCGGTCCGTCGGTTCGGATCCGGCCGATCGCACGTGGACGCGGCCTCGGGCGTGGTGATCGAGCAACGCGGCGGCCATCTGTGACCGTCCGGCGTTATGAACGCACACGAACAGAACCTCGGGGACACCGGTCACGATCGCTCCTTGGGATTGGCCGAGCGCGCGCAGCCGATCGCGGGTGAATCGACGCACGAACACGGGGACGAATGCCTGAACCCGGGCGCCCGAGAGCCGGTCGAGGCTCTCCGCGAGATAACGCTCGATCGTCTCGACCGAGAAGACTCCCTCGAACTCCTGCGCGAGGTTCTCGATGTCGTACGCGAGTCGGGCACGGGTGACGGGATCGAGGGCGGCCGTCACCGATCCTCCTCCGTGTGGTGCGGCATCACGACCTCCTCGGCGACGTCGGACATTCCCGGATAGAGGACGACGACACAGCCGAGCCCGATCGCGCCCCCCACGAGCTGGGCTCCGATGAATGCCGGTGCGGAGCTCGGTGCGATGCCGGCGAACGTGCTCGACAACGTGCGCGCGAGCGTCACTGCCGGGTTGGCGAAGCTCGTCGAGCTGGTGAACCAGTACGCCGAGGCGATGTACGCCGCGACCGCGAACGGCGCGACCTCCGCCCGGCCCGACCGCACGACCCCGAAAACTATGAGCACGAGCCCGAACGTCGCGACTACCTCGCCGAGGAGATGCGCGCCCGTCGCGCGGTGATGGGTCGACCAGGTGACGGCGGCATCGCCGAACATGAGGTTCGCGATCACGGCACCGAGGGCACCGCCGGCGATCTGCGCCACCACGTACACCGCAACTTCGGCGTTGCTCAGGCCGCCGAGTACGCGATCGACCAACGTGACGACCGGATTCAAGTGCGCGCCCGACACCGCGCCGAAGGCAAAGATGATCGCGACGAGCGCCGCCGCCGTTGCCGCGGTGTTCTCGAAGAGTTGCAGTCCGACATCGCCCGGCGAGAGCCGTTGCGCGGCGATGCCCGAACCGATCACCGCCGCGACGAGCATCGCGGTCCCGATGAGCTCCGCCAACGACTTGCGCGCCAGCGGGCTGATCTCGCGGTCCTTCATGAAACGATCGCGCCCGGATCAGCAGCAGGCGGTCGGAGCGGCGGGCGCGGCACCGGCGAGATCGGGTCGGGTCGCGCAACACGCAGCGCCGGACGCCGGATCGACCGTCCGCAGCTCGCCCGGTGTCATCTCGACGTCGGCGAGCACCGTGTAGATCTCCCACGGCGTCCCGTTGGGGTCGTCGACCCAGACCTTGTCCTGCACGGCGTAGCAGCACGCGACCTCGTCCTCGACCGCGGTCGGGAGGCCTTCGGCGGCCAGCCGTCGCTGCGCATCGGCGACCTGATCGGTCGTCTCCACCTCGACCCCGAGGTGGTTCAGGCTTCCGGGCTCGCCGCCGCCCTCGATCAGCACCAGCTTGAGCGGGGGCTCGGCGACGGCGAAGTTGGCGTAGCCCGGGCGGAGCTTCGCGGGCTCGACACCGAAGAGCTTCGTGTAGAAGGCGACCGCCTGGTCGAGATCGGCGACGTTGAGGGCAAGCTGGACGCGGGACACGGTCAACCTCCGTGATAAATTGACGTTGGTCGATACGGACTGTGCCCCATACATCGATGCTTGTCAATAGGAGATTCGGGGTGACACGAACGAAATCTGCGCCGGAGGCTCAGGCCGGCGAACTCTGCTGCTCGTCCCTGATCGCCACGCCCCTCGGCGAAGCCGACGCCGCGGAGTTGGCCGAGGTGCTCACCGCGCTCGCCGACCCCGTCCGCCTGCGTCTCCTCTCGTTGGTCGCCGCGGAGGGCGAGGTGTGCTCCTGCGCGCTCGAGGAGCCCTTGGGCAAGAGCCAACCCACGATCAGCCATCACACGCGCGTGCTGGCCGAGGCCGGCCTGCTCACCGGCGACAAGCGCGGCCGCTGGGTGTGGTGGTCGATCGCCCCCGATCGGCTGGCCGCCGTGCGCCGCGCGCTCGGCGGCACGGCCTGAAGGCAGCATCAGCGGGTTCGCGCCGAGACCGTCACCTTCACCCCCGCGATCGTGCGCGTACCGGCCGGCTCGAGCCCGACGGCCACGCGGTCCGGGCCGATGACGTGGCGCAGGAAGCCCGTCACGACCTGATCGATGATCGGCCACGTCTTCAAGACCGCCAGATCGGGTGCACGACAACCGTCGGTGAGCACCGCGGCCAGCGACGTGGGAACCAACGAGCCGATCCCCGCTCGATCGGCGAACGCGACCAGGCCCTGCTGGTTCGCGACGACGCAGAGATCGTCGAAGGCGTTGTGACCGGCCCCGTCGATCACCCACTCGTAGCTCGGTGCGGGCGCGGCCCGGTACGCGGCAGTCGTCTCGGTTGGCGACACGACACGGTCGGCCGCGCCGGCGACGAACAACGAGGGCTTGGCCGGGAGCTTGATCGCGGCCCCGGCCGCAGCGGGGTCGCGACGGTCGGACGCGAGCGCGACGTAGCCGGCGACGCGAGGATCCGCCGCCGCCTTCATCGCCGCGCGCCCACCGGCGCCGTAGCCCACGACCGCGACCTTCGACAGGTCGATCCGATCCCGGAACGGCCCACCCGCACGTGCATTCTGCCTGCGGACGAGATCGATCGTGCCGAGAATGTCGGCGACATCGGTCGGGATCGGCCCAACCGAGTGACTCAGCGCGGCGGCAAGGTCCCGAGACGGATGGTCGGGCGCCGCAACCACCATCCCCCACGACGCGAGCCGGGCGGTCAGGAACGTCGACTCGTCACGAAAGCCCGCGTCGCCGTGGCTGAAGACGACGAGCGGGAAGCGCTCACCGGCCGCGCCAACGACGACGTCGCGGTTGGCGTCGGTGCTCACATACGCGTGCACCTTGGGGTCCAGCCGGCCGGCGACCGCCGCGGGCAGGAACGAACGCACGTCGTAGGTATCGGATCCGAAGCCGACGCCGCCGTTCGCGGGATACCACACCTCGACCTTGGTCCCGCTCGGGAGCCGCATCGTGGTGACGCCGACCGTGAAGTTCCCGATGCTCGCGTACACCGCGTGGTTGGGCGCGACCGTCGACGGGCTGCTGCTGGTCGTACTGCCGGTCGCGCTGCCGGTCGACTGGGCCGAGTGGCCGCATCCGGCAGCGATTGCAGTGAGGACGAGCACTGCACCGAGCGCTCGGCGACCGAGGTTCACGAATCTCCTTGACGGGTGGGCAGCGGGCCTTCGACTTCCCCACCGTCTGCAGCCCGGAACGGTAACAACGCGCACGATCCATTCGCGCTTCGCGTCGCTCCGTACAGATCGAGTTCACCTGGTGTTCGCCAACTGATCGATCGCGGTGACATTGCACGTCACCCGGGTCGATCAGATGGCTTCGGTCGGCGAAGCGCGCGGCGGTTGCGTCGGCCGGATGCCCCGGGTCCGGTGGTGCGCGACCGGCAGGCCCCCCGAGCGCTCAGCGTTCGGCGAGGCGTTCCCAACTGGGCGGCGGCGGCGCGAGGCGCCAGTGCTGCTCGGGGACGCGGCCTTCGAGCCGCGCACCGAGACCGTGGTCGCGCTCGAGCGGCGGTACCTGCGACACATAGCGGCACACGGCCGCGCGCTTGCGCGCGTGATCCTCCTCGACGGGCACGATCGCGGGTGTAGGCCAGAGCCCCGAATGGAACAGCTTCGCGATCCGCCACGCGAGCATGCCGGGGATGTGCTTGTAACCGTGGTCTTCGTACGCCAACCACGCGATCCCGGGTCGCGCGTTCGCGAGGAGCACTCCCGCCGCGTGCGTGAGCTCGTGATCGGGGTTGGCCAGACCCATCGGCACGAACACCGCCGACGGCTGCCGCTCGTCGATCACGGCGGCGAGTGCATCGGCGATCTGCTCGGGCCGGGCGCGCTCGGGCTTCTCGAGGTACTGATGGTCGACGAAGTCGAGCCACACCGGGTCGGCTCCGAGCACCGCCATCGCGGCGCGGTCCTCGTCGCGGCGGATCGCCACGACGTCGTCACCGACGCGGAAGCCACCGAGCGCGTCCCACTCGCTCGGTGGATCGGGATACGCGGGCGGGCGGCCGGCACACACGGTCACGACGGTCGAGCCCGGGTAGGTGCCGAGCAGGTGCGCGCAGCCGAGCGCCGCGTCGTCGAAGTGCGGCGACACCACCATGATCCGGTCGAGCGCGCCGTCGGGGAGCGAGCCCCACAGCGAGGCCGGCACCGCGTGGGCCGCTTGCTCCGCCATCGTCGCCTCCGCTCGAGCTCGCACCGCCGGTCGCGCGGCGATGCTACGAGTCCCGGCGAACTGATCGACACCGGTGACGATTCGCGTCACCTTCGTCGATCAGTTGCGGCATCGGGTCAGACGAGGTGGAGGAGCTGGTGGACGAAGAACCAGACGGCCACCAGCACGAGCGAGACACCGAAGGCAGAGCGCAGCCGGGCGATCGGAAGGTGCGTGGCGACGCGTGACCCGATGAACGCGCCGGGAACCAGGCCGAGCCCGAAGATCAGCGCAACCGGCCAGTTCACGTCGCCCGCCAGCGAGTGCACGAGGAGCGCCGGAACCGACAGCGCGGTCGCGACCACGAGGCTCGTCCCTGCGGCACGGTTCATGTCGAGACCGAACCACACGAGGAACAACGGGACGAGGAGGAAGCCGCCCCCGTTGGCGAGCAGGCCGGCGAACACCCCGACCGCGAACGCGGCTCCGGCCACGAGCACCGGTCGCTCGCGGCGCGCGGCCGCGCGCTCCTGCGATCCGCCCCCCGGGATCAGCACACGGAGCCCGACGGCGAGCAGGGTTGCGCCCGAGAGCAGCAACACGAGCGGGCCACCGACGAAGTGGGTGAGCTCGGCGCCGATCATCGTGCCCGGTACCCCGCCGAGCGCGGCCCGGCGCGCGGTGGCCCAATCGACGCGCTCTCGCCTCGCGTAGCCCCACGCGCCGGCGAAGGAGCCGGGCATGATGCCGGGCAGCGGCGCGGTGATCGCGACGACTCCCGGCACCCCCATGAGGGCCAGCAGCGGGGTGGCGAACGCCGATCCGACCCCGAAGAGGCCGTAGAGCAGGCCGACGACGGCTCCGCCCAACAGCAGGATCGGCATCGACGGCATGGTTCCATTGTCGAGCGGATCGGTCCAGAGGTCCAAGATCGATCTTCGATGTGTTCGATAGGCTGTTCCTATGGATCTCCGCCAGGTCGGGTACGTCCTCGCCGTCGTCGACGAAGGGGGCTTCACCCGGGGAGCGCGCGCCGCGCACGTCGCCCAACCGTCGCTCTCGCAGGCGGTGCGCGCGCTCGAGCGGGAGCTCGGCGTGGAGCTGTTCCAGCGCGCCGGCCATCGCGTGAGGCTCACCGCGGCCGGCACGGTCTTCGTCGAGTCGGCGCGCGCCGTCGTACGCGACGTCGCGACGCTGCACGCGGCGGTCGACGCGGTGCGCGGGGTCGTCGAAGGCACGCTCGACCTCGTCGCGCTCCCGACGCTCGCCGTCGACCCGCTCGCCGCGATCCTCGGCCGCTACCGGCGCGCGTTCCCGGGCGTCACCGTGCGGGTGGTGCAGCCCGAAGACATCGCGACGGCGACCGAGCTCGTGCAGCGCGGCGACTCGGAGGTCGCGGTCACGGATCTCCCGGTGCCGCCGCCGTTGGTGAGCCATCCGCTCGAGGTGCAGGAGCTCGTCGTGGTGCTGCCGCCCGGCCACCCGCTCGCACGCGGGCACGGGCCCCTCTCGGTGGAGCGCCTCGCGGGAATTGCGCTCGTCGCGACGCCGATCGGCACATCGACGCGGGCCGTCATCGAGCACGCGCTGGCAGCGGCCGGCGTGCAGCCCGACGTGCGGGTGGAGATCGACCAGCGCGAGGCCATCCTCCCGCTCGTGCTCAACGGTGCCGGCGCCGCGATCCTGCCGCGCAGCCTCACAACCGAAGCCGAGGTGCGGGGCGCGACCGTGCGCCGGCTCCGCCCCGCGCTCACCCGACCGATCGGGTTGGCACACCGCTCGGGTGTGCTCTCGCCCGCAGCCCGGGCCTTCGTCGACCTCGCGCTCACGCCCTGAGCCCGAAGGGCGAGCGCGCCGTCGAAGCAGCGCGGGGAGATGAACGGGAAGAGATCGGCCGCTCCGCGAGAAACGCATCGTCCATCGCCGGCGAACGCACGCGGGCGATGGACGATGCGTGACTGCTCAGGGACCGCGCCGACCGCTGCGGACGTGGCGCCGAAGCCGCGCCTGCTTGGCATCGGCGATCGCACGGTCTTGACGCTCACGCCCGATGAGCGCGAGCACGTATGGGTTCGTGAACATTGGAGGTTCCTCTCTGCAAGGGCGCGCGAAGCCGCGCCCGACGAAACGACCCGGAGCTACGGAACCGACCGGTGGTCGGGCCGAACGCGCTCAGGCCGAAGCGGTGCCGCGGTCTTCGCGCGCCCGACCGGCGACCACCGCCGGATTCGAGCTCGAACGCATCAGCTGCATGGTCACCTCCTTCAGGGGTTGCGGACCGCCGGAGATCCTGGCCCGCAGCCGGGCGGCCCGCCACCGAATTACGCGGTCGCGCGCCGTCGCCCGCCCTCTCATTGCACTCTCATGCCGTATTCGTGGGCGTTCTTGTAACGTGACCGCCCATGACGAAGCGGCCCGGAACCGGCAGTCGATGATCAGCTACTTCCAAGCGATCGTCATCGGGCTGCTGCAGGGCGTCACCGAGCTCTTCCCGATCTCGAGCCTCGGCCACTCGGTGCTCCTGCCCGCGTGGCTCGGGTGGGATTCGATCACCAAGGGCCAGTCGACCGAGTCGCCGTACCTCGCGTTCCTCGTCGCACTGCACTGCGCCACCGCGCTCGCGTTGCTGTTGTACTTCCGCCAGGACTGGGTCCGCATCATCGGTGGCTTCCTGCGCACGTTGAAGACGCGCAAGATCGACACTCCCGACGAGCGCATGGCGTGGTTGCTCATCGTGGCCACGATCCCGGCGGGCATCCTCGGCCTCGCGTTCGAGCACAAGCTCCGCACGATCTTCGCCAAGCCCCTCGCCGCGTCGATCTTCCTCACGATCAACGGCGGCATCCTGCTCTTCGGCGAATGGATCCGCCGCCGCACCGCGGTGCGCGAGCTCGTCGCGGCGCACGAGACCGCGCACAGCAAGTCGGAGGAGGGCCGCCGCCTCGACACCCTCGACTTCAAGGAATCGGTGGCGGTGGGCATCGCGCAGATCGGCGCGCTGTTCGCGGGCATCAGCCGATCGGGCATCACGATGGTCACCGGTCTCGCGCGCGGCCTCGACCACGAAGACGCGGCGCGCTTCTCGTTCCTGCTCGCGACGCCGATCATCTTCGCGGCCGGGGTGTACAAGATCCCCGACCTGATGGGCCACCTCGGCGACGGGGTCCGCGGCCAGGCACTCGTCGGCGGGCTGTTCGCGGGAGTCGCCGCGTTCGTGTCGGTGCACTTCCTGGTGCGGTTCTTCCAGACCCGCAACCTCTTGCCGTTCGCGATCTACTGCCTGCTCGCCGGCACGATCTCGATCATCCGCTTCGCGTAGCGCACGTGTTCGGCCGGCTCGGTCGGGTCGGTCGGGTCAGCCTGGTCAGCCGGACTCTTCGACCAGGCGCTCGAGGATGGGAACCGCGCGCTCGACGACGGCCAGGTCGTCCGGGTCGAGGTGATCGAGCAACGACGCCAGGTACGCATCCTTCAGCGTGCGCGAGCGCGCGAGCAGGCGCTGCCCCTCGGGCGTGATCGTGACGCGCGCCACGCGACGGTCGGAGGGGTCGATCTCCCGCCGTACCAGCGCCGCCTCCTCGAGCCCGGCGACGATCCGGGTCATGGTGGGCGGACGCACCCGTTCGATGCCGGCCAGCTCCCCGAGGGTGACCGGGCCGTGGCGCTCGGTCGTGGCGAGGGCCGCGAGCTGCGACGGGGTCGCACCTTCGTTGGCCTCCTGCCGGAGCCGGCGGGAGAGGCGCGCGACGACCATGCGCAATCGCGATGTCGTCTCGCCCCGGAGATCGGGTCCGCGGCCACTCTGGGCCGGCCTCGTCGGCACGACGTTCCTCGACATGGATCATTAGCGTAGCGAACTAACGATCGGGCCGACGACTCCGGCCGCCGCGGCGTGCCATCGCCGCCGCGTCGCTATCGTGGCGGCATGACTCGCCGGTTCCCGCTCATCCTCGTCGTCGCGGCCGCGCTTGCGCTCGCCGGTTGCGGCTCTTCGTCGTCGAACTCCTCACCGACCACCACCACCGCCGCCAAGGGCCACCCCGCCGGGAACGTTCCGTCGGCGTCGGCGAAGATGGTGTGCTCGACCGAGGCCCGCACCGACATCGCCGCGAGCCTGGGAGTGAAGGCCGTGGTCAGCACTCCCACCTGGATCGATCACGTGTACTCGTGCAAGTACACCTACCCCAACGGGTTCATCACGCTCTCGGTGAAGGAGAACGACACCGCGGCCCAGACCACGGCCGACTACAACGGGTTCGCCGCGAGCCTCGGCCGCCGACCCGACGTCGTGTCGTTCGGTGACGGCGCGTTCATCACCACCAACGGCTCGGTGATCGTGCGCAAGGACTTCAAGGTCCTCGACGTCGACGTCTCCAAGATCCCGGTCAAGTTCGGAGTGCCGCCGCAGGATCGCTCCAACGTCGCGCTCAGCATCGCCGCGACCGTGATGACCTGCTGGACCGGAGCCTGACGGCCCGAGCGGGCTCCCAGCCACCTCACGGCAACTGCACAGCGGGGTCACGCCCCGCGAGGCGTACAACAGCTCCATGAGCACCGAACCCGATTCGGCCGAGCGGCGTTTCGGTGCGATGGGAACCTCGATCCACCTCATCGGCGTCGGTGACCGAGCGGCGGAGCTCCTCGAGGCGGCCGAAGAGCGCATCCACCATCTCGAAGCCCAGTGGAGCCGCTTTCGCCCCACCAGCGAGCTCTCGCGCCTGAACGAACGGGCCGGCACGCGCACGACGCTGACGCCGGAGACCTACGACCTCGTCGCCGCGGCCGTCGCGGGGTGGGAACGCACCGACGGCCTCTTCGACCCCACGCTCCTCACCGCCGTCGAGCAGGTCGGCTACGACGCGAGCTTCGACTCGCTCCCGGCCGACCGGCCCGGCGCGGGCGCGGCACCGGGAGCTGCGGTGCAGCCGCTGGCACCGAGCGCGGGCTGCGCGGGCATCGAGCTCGATCCCGTCGAGCACACGGTGCGTCTCCCCGCCGGGGCGCGGCTGGACCTCGGCGGGATCGCGAAGGGCTACTCCGCCGACCTCGTCGTCGCCGACCTCGCCGACGCGGGGCTCGACGGCGCCTGCGCGAACCTCGGCGGCGACGTCCGCGTGTGGGGCGTCGCGCCCAAGGGCGGCGGGTGGACGGTCGAGATCCAGGACCCGACCTCCGACGCCGCGCCGCTCGCGGTCCTCGAGATCGACGACGGCGCGATCGTCACCTCGACGCGCCTCAAGCGCCGCTGGCTCGTCGACGGGGTGGAGCAGCACCACCTCATCGATCCGCGCACGGGTCGATCGGCGTTCACCGGCTGGGCTCAGGTGAGCGTGATCGCCGGCACCGCAACGGAAGCGGAGATCCTCGTCAAGGCGCTGTTCCTCGCCGGGCCGTCGCGCACCGACCTGCTCGACGAGCTCGACGCGCGTGCCGTGCTCGTCGGCGACGACGGCCACGTCGAGACCCTCGGATTCGAAGACCCGTCCGGCTTCGACGATCAGGCCGGCTAACCGTGCAGCTGCACACCCATGAATGCCGCGACCAACGCGAACAGCAACGCGAGCCCGGCGCTCGCGCCCGCGAAGGCACGGCGCCGACGCGCCTGCGCTTCGGTCGACGCGCGGGCGACGGCCGCCGGGCCCACCACGAGCACGTGCACCCCCGCGGCGATACCGGAGAGCGCGACGAGCGTGAGCTTCACCATCAGGGTGGCGAGGTAGGGGCCCGACTGGTCGCCGACCTTGATCGCGACGAGGTTCCAGATCCCCGTCGCGACCAACAGCGCGTACCCCGGCCACGCGAGCCGCTGGAACTGGCGCGCGACCGCCCGCACCGTGTCGGACGACGCGTGCGCACCGAGCACCGGCAGGATCCCGGCCAGCACCAGCTGACCGCCGATCCATACCGAGGCGCCGAGCACATGGAGGAAGAGGCGGATCGAATCGGCCGTCACGGGGAGCACGGGCGCGACGCTACCGACCCGCGGGCGCCGGGGGCCTGTCGTACAGTTCGCGCACCGTTCGACCCGACCGGGGGGCCGCGTGCGCGTGCGAGATCAGGGGCGAAGCCGGAGGCACCGCATCGGAATCGCGGCAGTGCTGGTGATTGCCGTGATCGCCGCCGGATGCACCGCCAACTCGACGGGATCGTCGAACACGACGGGCACGACCGCGTCGACGGCGCCCGGAGCGACGACGCCCCAGACCCAGGGCACCGGCCCGGGCGTCACCGCGACGACGATCAAGCTCGGCATCGCGATGATCGACTTCTCGTGCATCCCCAAGGCGTTCGTCGACGAGGAACGGCCGAAGCAACAGGCGGCGTATCAGGCCTTCGTCGACGACATCAACCAGCACGGCGGGATCAGCGGACGCACGATCGTGCCGGTCTACAAGTCGGTCTGCCCCCTCGCGCAGACCGACGGGCTCGCCGCGTGCACGTCGTTCTCCGACGACGCGAACGTGTTCGCGGTCATCGGCGAGTTCGGCCAGATCACCGGCGACGTCCCGCTGTGCATCACGAAGCAGCACCATCGCCCGCTGGTCACCTACGGGCTCACCCAGGACATGGTCGACAAGGCTCCGGGTGGTCTGCTCGTCACGCCCGACATCCTGCCCGACCGCCGGGTGAAGATCATCGCGTCGCTCCTCGAGTCGCAACACACGTTCAAGGGCAAGACCGTTGCCGTGCTCGCCGACTCCGACGCGACGTCGCGGGTCGACCAGATCATCGAACCCGCGCTCTCGGCGATGGGCGTCAAGCAGGGCTCGACCGGCATCGTCACGATCAGCGGCACCGACACGGCGAACGCGCAGTCGCAGCTCGACAGCTTCATCGAGAAGTGGAAGACACAGCACGTCGACGCGCTCGTGCTGGCCGGCCCCGGGGTGGAATCGAAGCAGTTCGTGGAGAAGATCCGCGCGGCGTTCCCTTCGATGACGATCGTCGCCGACAGCACGTCGATCCTCACGGGTGCCCAGGACGAGCAGAAGGCCCACGTGAGCCCCAATCCCTACGCCGGCATGATCACCGCCGAGGGCCTCACCGGTGTCGAGCACTCGAAGACCGCGCACTTCACGATGTGCAAGACGATCTTCGAGAAGCACACGGGCATCACGGTGCCGTCGCCCAACGCCGTGATCAAGCTCAAGGACGGCCGGCAGAACAACATCTACGGCGAAGAGGAAGACGCGTGCGCGCTGGTGACGATGTTCAAGCTGATCGCGGCGCGGGTCGGCAAGAACCTCAACGTCGCCAACTGGAGCGCCGCGGTGAACAACTTCGGGCCGATCGACATCCCGTCGACCAACTTCGCGTCGCTGCACGCGGGCAAGTACGACGCCGACGACACGTACGGCCTCGTGGCCTACGACCCGACGATCGGCGCGGCCGGTGATTGGAAGCAGGTCACGCCGGTGCGCAACGTCAGCGGCGACTGACCCGACCGGCCACGAGCGCGTCGGCTACGACGGCGCGTTGCTGCGCTGGATCGCGCGTTCGTCGGTTCCGAGGTACGACGCGATCACGCGCGGGTCGTTGCGAACCTCGTGGGGCGCGCCGGACGCGATCACCGCGCCCGCTTCGAGGCAGTAGATGCGGTCGCTGATCGAGAGGATCAGCGGGAGATCGTGCTCGACCACGACGAGCGTCGCGTCGAGCTCCTGTTGCACACGCTTGATCAGCGGGCCGAACGCCTCGGCCTCGCGCTGGGCGACACCGGCGGTGGGTTCGTCGAGGCAGATCACGCGCGGAGCTACGGCGAGCACCGCGGCCAGCTCGACGATGCGTCGGGTGCCGGTCGAGAGCTCGGCGATGAAGCGATCGGCATAGCGGCCGAGACCGAGGAAGTCGATCAGCTCACGCGCCTCGGCCCGCTTGGCCCGTTCGCCGCGCGTCGCTCCGGGGAACCACAGGAGCGTGCCCCAGAAGGGCGTGGCTGCCCGGGCCTCGAGCGCGAGCTCGACGGTCTCGCGCACGGTGAGCTCGGGGAAGAGCGTCGCGGCCTGGAACGTGCGGCCGAGGCCCGCCCGCGCGCGCTGGTGCGCGGCGAAGCCGGTGACGTCGCGGCCGAGCAACTCGACCCGCCCGCTGCTCGGGAGGAACCCGCCGATCGCGTTGAGCAGGGTCGACTTCCCGGCCCCGTTGGTACCGATGAGCCCGATCACCTCACCGGCACGTGCCGAGAAGTCGACCGCGTCGACCGCGACGAGACCGTCGAACCGCACCGTCAGGGCGTGGGTCGCGAGCACACCGCCGTCGGCGTTCGTCGCCACGGTTTCAGTCGCCGCGCGCGTCAACGACGCGGGAGGAACGGTCGCGGTCTTCACCGGTGCATCGGGAAGCCGCTTCTCGACCCACCGCAACACCTCTCCCCGCATCCAGTACCCGATCTGGGTGAACCCCCCGGGGATGTAGAGCAGGATGATGAGGAGCCCGATGCTCGAGGTGAACAACGGCACCTCGGCGTTCGTCGGCCAGAACGACGGCAGGCCCACCACCCACAAGGCTCCCGTCACCGCGCCCGTGAGGCTCCCGAGCCCGCCGATCACCGCCATCGCGACGAGTGACAACGAGTCTTCGACCCGGAAGAACCGTTGCGAGAACGCGATGCTGACTGCGAGCCCGCCGAGCAGCGCGCCACCGAAACCGGCGATGAACCCGCCCGACGCGAACGCGATGAGCTTGGCCCGGTTCGGCGAGACGGTGAGCGCCGATGCCGCCGGCTCGTTCTCGCGCACGCCGATGATCACGCGCCCGATCCCGGTGCGCCGGAGATGCGCCATTGTGACGAGCACGAACACGAGTGACGCGAGGACGAGGTAGTAGTAGGCACGGTTGCGGTCGGCGAGATCGATCGGGCCGAGGTGGCCGCGCGGCAGCTGCACGGTCTCGGAGAACTGGCTCACCGCGAAGATCGGTCGGTGGAAGATGTACTCCTCGGCCGCGATCGCGAAGGCCAGCGTGCTCACCGCCAGCAGGAGTCCCTTGACCCGCAGCGCGCCGAGCCCCACCGCGATCGCGAAGAGGCACGCGACGACCGCGCCGAGGAGCACGGCGGCGAAGAACGGCACACCGTGCAGCCGCGCGTTGACGAACCGTGTCGAGTGCCAGCCGATGTCGACCGACACGCCCCGCGAGAACGCCGCGGCGCTGAGCGCACCGACCCCCGCGAACGCCATCTGGCCGAGCGAGAGCTGCCCACCCCAGCCCGTGAGGACGGTGACCGACACGACGCAGATCGCGAAGGCGAGAATCGTCGCGTAGGTGAGATGGCGGCTCGACTGCGTGACGACGAGCGGAAGCACGACCGCGACGAGCAACGCGAACGCGGCGAGCAGCTGTGGCATGCGCCGCACCCACCAGATCTCCCGCAACCGTTCGGGAACCGGCGGCACGCGAGGCGCGAACGAGAAGCTCTCGGCACCGGCGTCGTCGGCCCGGCGCATCCGCGCGACGAGCACGAGCACCACGACGAACAGGACGAACTGCACGAGCCCGGAGTCGTTGGAGAAGTTGAACGGGATCACCCGGTACAGGATGCCGATCACGATGGCACCGAAAACCGTCTTGGGAAACGACGTCATGCGCCCCACGAGCGCGGCCGCGAGCGACAGCAGCAGCGTGTTCGGCCCGATCGCCACCAGCTCCGACGTCCGCTCCGCGGTGGCCCACAGGATCACCGCGATGGCCGAGAGGAACCCGGCGATGCTCCAGATCGCGGTCGACATCAGCTTGGGGTTGATCCCGGTGAGCCGCGCGAGGTCGGCGTTCGTCGCGCACGCGCGGACGGCTTCGCCGAACCGCGAGTGGCCGAGCAGCCACCACAGCCCGAGCGTGATCAACGGCACCACGATGAGCGTGAGCAGCTGCGCACCCTCGATCGTGACGCTACCGACCTTCCACTCGCTCGTGATCGGGCTCGGGAAGGCCGTCTGAAGATCACCCGTCCGGTAGTCGGGCAACGCGTGCGTCACGGCCTGGGCCAGCTCCGCGACCCCGATCGTCGCGACCAACACGATCACCCGCGGTGCGCGGAACAGCCGGCGGATCACCGCGAGCTCGACGACCGCACCGGTGAGGGTGCCGACGAGCACGACCCCGATCAGCGCCGGCCAGTACGGCCAGTGGCTCTTCGACGCCATGATCGCCAGCAGCGCCGCAGCGGGGACACCCATGTCGCCGACGGCGAAGTTGATGACCCGGCTCGACCGGTAGACGAGCACGATGCCCATCGCGAGCAGCGAGATGATGAGCCCGTCGATGGCCCCGCTGAAGACGAGGTTGGCCGTGAAGACGGAAGCGAGCATCAACCGCCCTCGGTGCCGAAGAACACCGCGCGGGCGAGGTCGTCGCGCGCGAGCAGATCGGCGGCGGCGCCTTCGAAGCGCACCTCACCCTTCTCGAGGAAGATCGCGCGATCGGCGATGGCGAGCGCGACATTCAGTGACTGCTCGACGATCAGCATCGTCTGCCCGCGCGCCTTCAGCCGGTCGACGAGCTCCAGCATGCGTTGCACCACCACGGGCGCGAGCCCGAGCGACAGCTCGTCGATGAGGAGCACGTCGGGTTCCTGGATGAAAACGCGGGCGAGCGCCAGCATCTGTTGCTGACCGCCGGACAGGCTCCGCGCCGGGGTACGGCGACGGCCGACGAGCTCGGGGAACAGCTCCAGCACGTTCTCGATCCGCGTGTCGATCTCGTCGCTCGAACCGCCGGCGACACGCGCGCTCACGGCCAGGTTCTGCGCGACGGTGAGGCTCGGGAACACCCCCTTGCCGCCCGGCAGCTGCACGACGCCGAGCTTCACGCGCGACTCCGGCGCGACGTAGGTG
>DAIQOP010000286.1:4066-4710 GCA_036787815.1 Actinomycetota bacterium | reverse complement strand
GGTGCCGGTGGTCGCGACGTGGATCACCGAGCCGGACGCGCTGGCCGGTGACGCGGTCGCGAGTGGAGCGAGCGCGAGTGCCGCGACGGGTACGAGCGCGGCGAACACGGATCGACGATGCATCCATGACATGTCTGTTCCCCCAAGGTCTGGAAAGAGAGCCCACCTGCCCAGCGACTATGCCCGGGCGCGCGGATTCCTACACGAAGGGAGAACGTGCGTCAATGGCCCCTCGGGTGCGGTTTGCCGGTGGTGTCCGACAACTCCGCGGCCGCGCCGAGCGCCGCGACGAGGAACGCGCCGAGCCGCGCCGCGGCCGGTGGGTCGAGGCGCACGGTGCCGAGACAACGCCGGTCGTCCCACACGCCGAGCACCACTTCGCGGTCGTCGGGATGCCACGTCGCACGGAGTGCGTGGCCCCGGGAGTCGACGAGCAACTCGGGAGTGGTGCGCATCGCGAGCTCGTTCATCTGCCCAGTGTGAGCGCGCGGTCCGCCGCTCGCAAGGCTCTCGGGAGGGGAGGGAGGCGCGGGCTCAGGGGGTGCGGAAGCCGGCGAGCACGCGCGCCCACAGCTCCGGCCCCGCGGGATAGGGGGCGTTGAACGCCACCCGATCGACGAGGGTGCCGTACCGGGCGATCACCT
>DAIQOP010000286.1:2202-4056 GCA_036787815.1 Actinomycetota bacterium | reverse complement strand
GCATCGCGAGCTCGTTCATCGGCCCAGTGTGAGCGCCCGGTCTGCCTCTCGCAAGGCTCTCGACCCCGGCGCGCCACGGAAGGGATCCCGCGGGCTCAGGGCGGGCGGAAGCCCGCGAGCACGCGCGCCCACAGCTCGGGGCCCGCGGGATAGGGGGCGTTGAACGCCACCCGATCGACAAGGGTGCCGTACCGGGCGATCACCTGCGGCGCGATCTCCTCCGGTCGCCCGCTGACGGTGAGCTCGGCGACCAGCTCCTCGGGCACGATCGCGGCCATCGTGTCCCACTCGCCCCGCCGGGTGCGGAGTTGGAGCTCGGGTTGGAGCTCGCCCCATCCGTGCGCGTCGAGCACCGGGCGGTACGCGGGCGTGGATCCGTAGAACGCGAGCTGGGTCGCGACCGCGAAGCGAGCGGTCTCCATCTCCTCGTCGGTGTCGCCGGTGACGATCATCACCGGGAACGTGATCTCGAAGTCGGCGCGGGTACGGGCGGCCTTCGCGAGTCCCCGTTCGAGCGCGGGAACCGTCGTCGTGCGCAGGTAGTGCGCGGTGCTGAACGGGTGGACGATGAAGCCGTCGCCCACCTCGCCCGCGACCTCGGTCATGAGCGGCCCGACCCCTGCGAGCACGATGCGCGGGATGCCGAACGGGCTCGGGCCCGGATCGAAGAACGGCGTCATGAGCGTGTGCCGGTAGAACTCGCCGCGGAAGTCGAGTGGGACGCGGTCGTTCCACGCCGCCCAGATCGCGCGCACCGCAAGCGTGAGCTCGCGCAGTCGCGGCGCCGGGTGCGACCACGGCATCGAGAAACGCTTCTCGATGTGGGGCTTGATCTGCGTACCCAGGCCGAGCACGAACCGGCCCTGTGAGAGGAACTGGAGGTCGTACGCGGTGGTCGCGATCGTCATCGGGTTGCGGGCGAAGGCGACCGCGATCGCGGTCGTGAGCTCGAGCCGCTCGCTGTGCTCCGCAGCCAGGATCAAGGGCAGGAACGGGTCGTGCGGGCCCTCGAAGGTGAACGCGCCGTCGTACCCGTCGGCCTCCATGCGCGCCGCCGCCGCGGGCACCTCGTCGAGCCGTTGGGTCACCAGGGCGCCGTCGATCTTCATGGTCTCGCTCGCTTCACTTGACCCAGGAGATCCGGGCCCGGCGCTGGTCGCCGACGTAACCATGATCGACGAACCAGCGGGCCGAATCCTCGATGGCGTCGCGCGCCGGCCGTGAGGTGTAGCCGATCTCGGTGCGGGCGCGCGAGTCGTCGAAGACCATGTGCGTCGTCGACATGCGGGCCGCCTCGATCGACACGTTCGGCTCGCGTCGCAGCAGGCGGCCCTCCACCACTTGCGACGCGACCCCGGCCGCGAGCGCGATGGTCTTCGGAACCTGACGGGTCGGAGCGCGCAGGCCGGTGCACTCGGCGAGCGCCTCGAGGATCGACCGCATCGACCGGTTCTCCCCGCCGAGGATGAAGCTCCGGCCGGCGCCGCCGCGTTCGAGCGCGGCGAGGTGGCCGACCGCGAGGTCGTCGACGTGCACGACGTTCATCGCGGTGTCGACGAACGCGGGCATGCGGCCGTTGAGGAAGTCGACGACGAGCTTCCCGGTGGGCGTGGGCCGGCGGTCGCCGGGGCCGAGCGGGAACGTCGGGAGCACGATCGAGAGCGGCACGCCCTCGGCGGCCGCCCGCAGCACCTCGTGCTCGGCCACGTACTTCGTGCGCTTGTAGGAGCCGAAGAGGTGCGCGACGTCGGCGTACGAGGTCTCGTCCGAGGGTCGGCCATCCGCGGTGCCGTCGACACCGAGGACACCGACCGTGCTCGTGTACACCATGCGCTCGCAACCCGCGTCGCGCAC
>DAIQOP010000286.1:0-2102 GCA_036787815.1 Actinomycetota bacterium | reverse complement strand
CGCTCGCTTCCGGGCCGAGATCGTCGAGGTTCCGTTCGTCGCTGCCGGGCTCGACGGCGGCGACCACGTGCGCGCCCCGGGCCAGCACCGCGCGTGCGACGGCCGAGCCGATGAACCCGGCCGCGCCCGTGACGACGACGCGATCGCCGGCGGCGATCTGCGGGCCAGCCGTCTCTCTCACCGGCCGACGATCTCGGGAGTGCGGTAGCCGCGGCGCAACGCGCCCTTCGCCATCGTGCGCCCGAACTCGAGCATCAGGCTCGAGCCGCGATGGGCGTCGTCGAGCACGTCGTCGAGCGCGGCGACGAAGTAGTCGACCTCGGCCTGACCCGCGATCAACGGAGGGAGCAACTTGACGATGTTCACGTTGTCGGCCGCGACCTGGGTGAGGATCCGGTGCCGGTGGAAGAGGGGCACCACGATGAGCTGCGCGAACATCGCCTTGCGCAACCGCTCGATCCGGTTGAAGCGCCGCCGCAGCGCAGGCGACTCGGGCGCCGCGAACTCGAGGCCGATCATCAGTCCGAGGCCCCGCACTGCCGACAGCATCTCGTAACGCTCCAGCAGCGGCGCGAGCGCGACCTCGAAGGCCTTGCCCGTCTCCGCCGCCCGCTGCACGATCTTCTCGTCGTCGAACGCGGCGAGCGTCGCGAGCCCGGCGACCATCGCAAGCTGATTGCGGCCGAAGGTGGTCGAGTGCTTGAGCGCCTTCTCGATCGAGCTGTAGACGCTCGCGAACACCTTCTCCGTGGTGATCATCGCGCCGACGGGGATGTAGCCACCCGAGAGCGCCTTCGAGACGGTGACGATGTCGGGCTCGAGGGCGTAGTGCTCGTACGCGAAGAACTTGCCCGTGCGGCCGAGGCCGGTCTGGACCTCGTCGATCACGAGCAGCGTCTTGTACTTGCGGCACAGCGCCTGGGCCTCGAGCCAGTACTCGGGCGAGGCCATGTACACGCCCTTGCCCTGGATCGGCTCGACGATGAATGCAGCTGTCTTACCTTTGGCGAGCTCCCGGCGGAGCGCGTCGAGGTCGCCGAACGGGACGGGGACGCAGTCGGGGAGGAGCGGCCCGAAACCTTCGCGGAACTCCGCGCCGCCGTTCAGTGCGAGCGCGCCGGTGGTCAGGCCGTGAAACGCGTGCTCGGCGTAGACGATGCCCGGCCGTTGCGTCGCCTGCCGCGCGAACTTGATCGCCGACTCCACGGCTTCCGCGCCCGAGTTGCAGAAGAAGACCCGGTTCATCTCCGGATGCGAGCGTGCGAGGAGCTGCTCGGCGAGCAGTCCGGGCAGGAGCGCGCAGTCCATCTGCACCATGTTGGGCAGGTCGAGGTCGATGGCCTGGTGGAGCGCGGCCTTGATCGCCGGGTGGCTGCGCCCGAGAGCGAAGACGCCGAATCCGGCCAGGAAATCCAGGTACTTCTCGCCACGGTCGTCGTAGAGGTAGCAGCCTTCGCCGCGCACGTAGTAGCGGTCGAATCCGAGCGTCTTGAGCACGCGCGCGAGCTGGTGGTTCATGTGCTCGTCGTGCAGCGCGAAGTTGTCTCCGTGCCGCTGCTGAAGTGCCTGTGCGACGTCGAACGGCATCTCGCTCCTCCGGGTCGACGACCGGCCGGGGGATCTCCGTGAGGCTCACACTAGGGCGGCCCGGAAGCGCCGGATTCACACCATCCAATTGGCGACGTACGCGCGGTCGGTGAGTGCCGGACGGTCGAACCGGAAGGGGGAGATGTCCGATGTCGCGGTACCGGTGAGCGCCATCTCGGCGAGGGTGCGGCCGAACCACGACGCGAACTTGAAGCCGTGGGCGGCCCCCAACGCGACGAGGATCTCGGGCGTGCCGGGAACCGCGTCGAGCACGAAGTCGCGGTCGGGGGTGAGCGTGTAGAGGCAGGTCTTGGTGAGGCGCGGTGCGGCGATGGCCTCGGGGCCGAACAGCCGGGCCATGAACTCGACGAGGCGCGCGAGCTCGACGGGATCGGGGTCGAAGGAACGATCGCGGGCCGTGGTCGGGAGGCCGCCGCAATCCTGCGCGGCCTTCACCGCGTGCTCGCCGTACACGGGGAAGCCGTAGAAGCTGGGGTCGTCCATCCAGATCCACA
>DAIQOP010000060.1:4386-17538 GCA_036787815.1 Actinomycetota bacterium | reverse complement strand
CCCGATCCGCACCGAAAACCCGGTCCCTCAACGGCTTACTGAAATGTCCGGGCTAATCGCCGACGCTGGGGCGTTTGGCGCACCCGTTTGTAGGGATGAGGGTCGCGATCGGCATTCCAACCGGGACCGCGCCATCCGGACTCGGATCAGGGAATGTGCAGGCCGGAGATGGCGCGGGCGACCACCAGCCGCTGAATCTCACTCGTGCCTTCGAAGATCGTGTAGGTCCGCGACGCCCGTCTGTGAGGTCGACCTCAGTGCCGCTGACCTGCACTCTGTTTCCATCCCGTCCATGCAGTCCATGGCGTACAACCCTGTTGTAGGGATGAAAGTAGGGATGTCGACAGTGCCATCCGCCTACCACGAGCCTTCGACTCGACCCTTCAGATCACGGAGTGTGCCGCCGGAGATGACACGAGTCGGCCAAGTGACCACTCGGGCAACGCAACGCTCGTCGTGTCACGTCGAGCGTTGCGTTGCGTTCCTGTCAGAGCAGCGCGTCGATCATGGCGTTGGCGACGAAGCGACCGTACCGCCCGGGTGACCAGCCGCGGCGGAGCACCAGAAGTTCGTAGAGCTCGGGCGAACTGTAGGTCCAGAGGACGTCTGCGGCTTGGGCGAGCGTGATGCCGGTGCGCAGGTGACCACCGCCGCGGAGTCGGCGGGCGTTTTCCGTCATGCGGCGGAGGCGATCAGCGTCCAACTCTTCGAGCAATGCTTGGCCCTCGGGGTCGGCGGCCGCGGCATCACGGATGAGGAGAAGGACGGGCGCGACTCGTGGCATGACCTCGGTGGTGAGCGCACCCCATGCTTCGATGACCTTGCGTCCGTCCGTTTCACGCGTCTGGACCTCGTCGGAGCGCTGCTCGGCCGGCACCGGGCCTCGGCCTTCGAGCGCCTTGACGCGGATGGCGCGTACCAGACCGGGCTTGCTGCCGAATGACTTGTAGATCGTGTCTTCCGAGACGTCAGCGGCGATCGCGACGGCGGCGATGGTCGTAGCGGCGTAGCCGTCGCGCATGAAGAGCCGCTCGGCCGCGACGATGATCCGGTCGCGGTTGCGGCGCGCCTGCTCCTGGCGGCGGCTGGCGTCGTAAGGACGCTTCTGCTTGACGGTCAGCGCTCGGCGGGGCACAATAGAAATTCATTCTAGTCTACTAGAATTAAGTTGACCTGCACCGGCGCTGAACGTAGGGGATGCAGATGGACGGATCGCAAGAGGTGGTCGACCGGTTGTTGAGCGCCACGAATGCTCACGACATCGACGCGCTCGTGGCGTGCTTTGCCGAGGACTACGAGAACGAGACGCCGGTGCATCCGGCGCGGGGCTTTCGGGGCCGCGACCAGATCCGCCGAAACTGGGAGCAGATCTTCGCCTTCGTTCCCGACATTCGGGCCGAGGTGCTACGCCGCTCGGTCGATGGCGATACGACCTGGACTGAATGGCAGATGACCGGGACCCGCGCAGACGGCACCGCGCACCACATGCGCGGCGTCATCGTGTTCGGCGTTCGCGACGGCGTCGCGGCTTGGGCCCGCTTCTACCTCGAGCCCGTCGACGAGGACGTCCGCACCGTCGACGACGCCGTGCGCGAACAGGTCGAGCGAGGATGATCCTCGTCGCGGGCGGCACCGGCCGGCTCGGCACGCTGCTGGTGTCGCGCCTGGTGGCCCGCGGCCTCGATGTGCGGGTACTGACCCGCGATCCGACTCGGGCTCACCACCTGCCCGGCGGCACGATCGAGATCGTGAACGGCGACGTGCGCGACCGGGCGAGCATCGAACGGGCGATGCGAGGGGTAACCACCGTCGTGTCCGCCGTGCACGGCTTTGCCGGACCCGGGCACGTGTCACCCGCGTCGGTCGATCGCGACGGCAATGCGAATCTCGTCGACGTCGCCGCAGCTGCCGGCGCAGACGTTGTCCTGATGTCAGTGGTCGGTGCGTCGGCCGACAGCCCAATGGAGCTGTTCCGCGCCAAGCACGACGCAGAGCAACACCTGCGCGCCAGCGGCACCCCTTGGACCATTGTGCGCGCCACCGCCTTCGTTGAGCTGTGGGCCGAGATCATGGCCAAGCCCATCGTCTTCGGGCGGGGCGACAACCCGATCAACTTCGTGTCCGTCTTCGACGTTGCGGGTGTTGTCGAGCGCACCGTCATCGACGCCGGCCTCCGCGGACAGATACTCGAGGTCGGCGGCCCGCAGAACATGACCTTCAACGAGCTCGCTGCGCTGTTGCAAGACGTACGCGGCGGCTCGCGCAAGATCCATCACGTGCCGCGCTCGATATTGCGCGCGTTGGCGCCCGTCGCCCGCCAACCCCGAGCCGCCATCACGATGGATACAACCGACATGACATTCGACGTGACGAGTGCCCGCGCCGACTACGCCGACCTACCGATGACCGACCTCCGCACCGCGCTCTCACAACTGGTGGGTGGGCCGCACAGCCACGCGTAAGCGGTCGAACCGCCGCGTAAGGCCCACCAGCCCGACCGATCAGGTCACGGAATGTGCAGGCCAGAGATGGCGCGTGCAACGACGAGGCGCTGGATCTCCGAGGTGCCTTCGAAGATCGTGTAGGTCCGCGACCCTCGTCTGTGAGGTCAACCTCAGTGCCCCTGACAGGCACTGTGTTTCCATCGCCTCCACCCAGTCCGTGCCGTAAAGCCCAGTTGTAGGGATGAAAGTAGGGATACACCAGTTGTCGTGTGTTCTGGAGACGCGTTGCGGAACGCGCAGCATGTGCACTGAGCGCGACCGTTTATTGCCGACGCCGACGAGGTGAATCAGCGCGGGTTGGCTCGACTGGCGAACAGCAGTTGGGCGAACTGGTTCGCCATCGATGTGTGCGCCGGGCCGGAGCTGTCGATCACGGTCTCCAGCACGACACCCTGGGCGACGGCGAGGAGCAGGCCGGCCATCGGCTCCGGTTCGACCCAGGCGGGAAGAAGGCCTTGCGATTGCTGTTCTGCCATTTGTCTTGCAAGGGTGGAGCGAACCTCGGCGAACACACGGCTCACGCGCTCACGCAACGGTGGTAGTCGGCGGCTTTGGATCAAGACCTCCAGGTACGCGGGGGCATCGCGGGCTGACTGGTCGTACGCGTCTTGGAGTCGCGCGATGGCGTTGAGGACTCTGCTCACGGGATCGAGACTCTCGTCTTCGAGCGCGCCGAGGGCGGGACTGACCAGCGCCTCAATGGCTTGACCCACGGCTTCGCCCAGGAGGGCTTCTTTCGAGCCGAAGTAGTAGGTGATCGCCCCGAGATTGGCCCCGGCAGCGAGGGTGATCGCCCGGGAGGTCGCACCGGCCATCCCTGACTCACGCACGCATTCCCAAGCCGCTGCGACCAGTCGTTCTCGCGTGTCCACAGGCACGGCTCTACCCTACTTTGTCTCATGCTTCATACGTATGTATGATTAGCTCATGGCGTCTTCCTCAACACCACCGCGCGTTCGGACCGCCGGAACAATGCTCGCCGTGGTTGGTGCCCTGGCCGATCTGGCGTTGGCCGCGGGGCTTGGCGTTCTCCGGGCGACGAACAGTCAGGTCGGGGAGCGCCGCGCGGAAGGGCACTTGCCGACGTTGGCCCTCGTCATCGTGTTGGCGGCGCCCGGCGTCGCGGCACTGCTTGGTGTGGCGATCGCTCGTCCGGTTCTCTTCGGGGCAGCTGGCTTCGCCTGTTTCCCACTCGCAGTCGTGTCGATCGCCGCGGTCCCCATCTGGCTGCCGGCCGTCTTGTTCCTGATTGCATTCGTCCAGGCATCGAACACCCGGCCGCCCGCACCGTTACTTGGCGGGATCGTCCTCGCCGGCTTCACCGCGCTCCTCCTCGTCGCTCTTCGGATCCTCATCACGGGCAACGGCCAATACACCTACAGCTATCCGGGTGGGTCAGAGGGAGGCGACTACTTCCTGCCCAGCCGCGCAACGTTCTGCATCCTGATCGTCATTGCCGACCTCGTGCTCGCGACCGCGCTGGCGCGACTGAGCCCATCCCCGACACGCCGCAGCCACGATGCCGCAAGCAACACGCCGGAACGTCCGTGATCCGACGGTTCGGGATACCCCGCACCTTCTCGATCTGTGCGGAGGGAGCTCGCCAGGCTGGAGAACGCAGCAGCTGGAGAGATGAGTAGGGATACGGATCCGGAAGTGCGGTCCCGCGGGACCGCACTTCGGTTTACGGAATGTGCAGGCCGGAGATAGCGCGAGCGACGACGAGGCGCTGGATCTCGGAGGTGCCTTCGAAGATCGTGTAGGTCCGCGACGCCCGTCTGCCAGGTCGACCTGAGTGCCCCTGACCTGCGCTCTGTTTCCGGCGCGTCCAGTGAGTCCGTGGCGTACGCCTCAGTTGTAGCGATGAATGTAGGGATGCGGCAGCCGGCCGACGAGACCCAGTTTGATGTCGTGATATCATGCACTCATGACAAAGCAAACAACTGTCCGCCTCCCGGAAGAGCTCGCCGCGGAAGCCGAGGCGGTTGCGAGGGTGCAGGGCAAGAGCCTGAACGGGTTGATCGTCGACTCCCTCGCCGCAGAGGTCGAGCGCGTGCGCTCCGACAAGGACTTCACGAAGCGGGCGCGCCTCTTGATCGAGCGCGATAAGGAACTGCTCGAGCGACTCGCGAAGTGACGCGGTACATCTCGCTCGCCGAATACTTCTGGCTCGCGGAACAGGTAACTGGGGTGAACGCGGCGGTACTGATCAAGGCCGCGCGCGTCGACCTCGCGGACTCAGCGCTGCGCGCACCACAGGCCGGCTTCGGCGACAACGACTTCTACCCCGATCTCACGGACAAGGCCGCGGTCCTCACGTGCCGGCTCGCGTGGAACCATCCACTGCCGGACGGCAACAAGCGTGCGGCTTGGGCCGCGCTCGTCACGTTCATCGATCTCAACGACGGCTCGTGGGATCCCGACCCTCCCAATGCCGACGAAGCCGAAGCCGCGATGCTGACCGTCGCAGCCCACGACGAAGACGAGGAGTGGTTCGCGCGCTGGCTCCGCCAACGTGTGCACTTCGACTGACCGCGCCGCGAAGGACGCCGCGACGCGATCCCTCGCCTACGGAATGTGCAGGCCGCTGATCGCTCGAGCCACGACCAGACGCTGAATTTCAGACGTTCCTTCGAAGATCGTGTAGATCTTCGAGTCGCGGTGCCAGCGCTCGACGGGGTGGTCCTTCACGTAGCCGGCGCCGCCGAGGATCTGAATCGCCTCCTCGGTCACCTTCACGGCAACCTCGCCCGCGTACAGCTTCGACATGCTGCCTTCGCCGGCCTCGAAGTGCTTGCCCGTCGCGCTCATCCAGCACGCGCGGTGCACGAGCAACCGGGCCGCGTCGATGTGCATGCGCATGTCGGCGAGCTTGAACGCGATCGCCTGGTTCATGATGATCGGCCGACCGAACGCCGTGCGCTCCTTCGCGTAGTCGAGCGCGTACTCGTACGCGGCACGCGCGATACCGAGCGCCTGCGCACCGACCAACGGGCGGCTGGCCTCGAACGTGCTCATCGCCGCCTGCACCCGTGAGCTCTTGCCCTCACGCGCTCGGGCCAGGCGGGCATCGAGCTTGTCCTTGCCGCCGAGCAGGCAGTTGCCGGGCACACGGCAGTCGTCGAGCACGACCTCGGCCGTGTGGCTCGCGCGGATGCCCATCTTCGAGAACTTCTGCCCCATCCGCAGCCCGGGCGTACCGGGCGGCACCACGAAGCTCGCGTGCCCACGGCCCTTCAACTCCGGCTCCACCGCGGCGACCACCACGTGCACGCACGGCACGTGGTCGATGCCGCCGTTGGTGATCCAGGTCTTGGTGCCGTTGAGGATCCACTCGTCCTTCGCCTCGTCGTAGACGGCGCGCGTGCGCAACGACGACACGTCGCTGCCCGCGTCGGGCTCGCTCACGGCGAACGCGGCGACGTGGAGATCCTCGGGAGTACCGAAGCACTCGGGAACCCACTCGGCGATCTGCTCGGGCGTGCCGTTGCTGAGGATGCCCGAGACGCCGAGCGTCGTGCCGAAGATCGCGAGCGCGATGCCGGCGTCGCCCCAGCACAGCTCCTCCGACACCATCGGGAACGTGAGGCCCGTCGGGTCGCCGAAGGCGTTGGCCATGAAGTCCATCGAGTACAGGCCGATGTTCGCGGCCTCCTGGATGATCGGCCACGGCGTCTCTTCGCGCTCGTCCCACTCGGCCGCCGCCGGCCGCACGACGTCGGACGCGAAGTCGTGGCCCCATTTCTGGAGCTGCTGCTGATCGTCGTTGAGATCGAGGGAGAAGTCCGACATCGCTGCCTCCAGTGGCCGACCGGCGCCGGGGCCGGACGTCAAGTTACCGATCAGTAACCACTCTACCGCATTGTCGCGGTGAGTCACACCCCCGATCCCGGGAGCTGGGGGAAAGCTCACGCTCCGTGGTGCACATGCGACGGTCAAGTCGGGTCGATTCGATGTCGATCGCGCGAGCAGAACCACGAGCAGGGGGATCTCACATCCGATACTCGCAGCGCCTCGCCGGCCTGGCCGGCGCCATCGTCGTCGCCCTTTCCGGGCTGACCATCCTCGTCCCGCCGGCGGCCTTCGCCGACGGCGGGACGAACGGCGTACCCGAGTACCGGGCAATCGTGTTCCCGGTGCAGGAAGCGGTGAGCTACAGCGACACGTTCGGCGCCTGCCGCGAGGGTTGCACCCGCCACCACGAGGGCCAGGACCTCATCGGCCGGCGCCTCTTCCACGAGCGCGCCGCGGTCGACGGCGTCGTCGGCTACATGAAGACGGACGCGAGCGGCACGGGCGGCAACTGGCTCGACATCCGCGACGCGCAGGGCTGGTCGTACAACTACGGCCACATCAACAACGACACTCCTGGCACCGACGACGGCGCGAACCCGGCGCAGTGGCGCTTCGCCCCCGGCATCGTGCCCGGCGCGCACGTGCGTGCCGGTCAGTTCGTCGCCTACATGGGCGACAGCGGCGACGCGGAGCTCACCGTGCCGCACCTGCACTTCGAGATCCGTCGCCCCGACGACTCGCCGATCAACCCGTGGGTGAGCCTGCGGTTGTCGCAAGGCCGCGACGACGGCGCGGGCCAGTGCCGCTTCCCGAACGTGGCGACACCGCACCCTGACGCTGCATCGGCAACGGGCTACTGGGCCACGACCGGGGCGGGCGCGGTGTACTCGTACGGCGCGGCCTCGTATCACGGCGGCCTCGTCGGCCGGCACCTCAACGCGGCCGTCATGGGCATGACCGCACGCACGACGGGCCACGGATACTGGATGCTCGCGTCCGACGGCGGCATCTTCAGCTTCGGCGACGCACCCTTCTACGGCTCCACCGGCGCGATGCACCTCAACGCATCCATCGTGAGCATGGCCGCGACCCCGAGCGGTCGCGGCTACTGGCTGCTCGGCTCGGATGGCGGTGTCTTCAGCTATGGCGACGCGAGCTTCTACGGCTCGACGGGCGCGATGCGACTCAACGCGCCGGTCGTGGGCATGGCCGCGACGCCGACGGGCAGGGGCTACTGGCTCTACGCATCCGACGGTGGCGTGTTCAGCTTCGGCGACGCGCGCTTCCACGGCTCCACCGGCGGCGAGCGGCTGACCCATCCCGTCGTGCGGGTCGCGGTGACACCGACCGGCGCGGGCTACTGGCTCGTCACGTCCGACGGTGCGGTTCACCGGTTCGGCGACGGCCAGGACTACGGATCGCTCACCGGTCTCGGCTTCTGCGCACCGAAACCCGTCGTGTCGATCGCCGCGTCCCGCACCGGGGACGGCTACTGGCTCCTCCAGAACGACGGCTCCGTTCGCACCTTCGGCGACGCGATGAACTACGGCGATGCGAGCGCGCAGGCGGTCGCGACCGTGGCCTTTGCCATCGTGCCCTGACGATGCCGTAACCTCCGCCGCCGTGGACCGCGGCTTCTCGGGCAAGGTGGCGATCTCGGGCATCGCCGAGACCGAGTACGCCCGCCCATCGGATCGATTGCCCGTCGAGCTCATGCTCGACGCCGCGACCGACGCGATCGCGGACGCCGGGCTCACCGCCGCCGACATCGACGGCATCGTGCCCCCACCCGGCTACACGACCGTCGAAGAGCTCGCCGCCAACCTCGGCGTTCCCGACGTGCGCTACTCCTCCACCGCGCACATGGGCGGTGCGAGCTCGTGCGCGGGCGTCGTGCACGCGGCCGCGGCCGTCGCCGCGGGGCTCGCGGAAGCGGTGCTCGTGGTCGTGGGATGGAACGGGTACTCGGCCTTCCGTCACCGGCCCGGTGCGCGCGTTCCCCGGCGCGGGCTCGACGCCGCGGCCGTCGGCGACACCGTGGTCGACTTCTACCTCCCGTACGGAGCACGCGCCGCGGCCCAGTTCTACGGCTGGATCGCGACCCGCCATCAGCAGCTCTACGGAACGCTCCCGACCGACACGGGCGAGATCGCGCTCACGTGCCGCGAGCACGCGCAGCACAACGAGAAGGCCGTCATGCGCGGTCGGCCGCTCACGATGGACGACTACCTCGCGTCGCCGTGGGTGTCGGAGCCGTTCCGGCTCTTCGACTGCTGCCTCGAGACCGATTGCGCGGCCGCGGTGATCGTCACGTCGCTCGAGCGGGCGCGCGACCTGCGCCAACCCGTGGTCTCGCTGCTCGGCGGCGCCGAAGGCCACCCGGCGCCGGCCGACGACATCGCCAACCGCGCCGACCTGTTCCATATCGGCTTGACCGACGCCGCGCCGCGCGCGTTCGCGATGGCCGGGGTGCAGCCGACCGACATGCAGTTCCTCCAGGTGTACGACTGCTTCACCTACGTGGTCTTGCTCCAGCTCGAAGCGTTGGGTCTCTGCGCACGCGGTGAGGCCGGGCCCTTCGTGCGCGACGGGCACCTGCGGCTCGGCGGGACCACTCCGCTCAACACCCACGGCGGCCTCTTGTCGCAGGGGCACATGTGGGGCATGAACCACGTGGTCGAAGCCGTGCGCCAACTCCGGGGCGCGGCCGGCGCGGCGCAGGTCGACGGCTGCGAGCTCGGCCTCGTGACGGGTTGGGGCGACTTCGGCGACGGCAGCATCCTCGTGCTCGGACGCGACCGATGAGCGACGAGCCCTCGAACACCGTCCCGAAGCTCGTGCCGCACCCGGTAGGTCTCAACGCGGAGTTCTACGCGCACTGCGCTGCGGGCGAGCTGCGGTTCCAACGCTGTCGCGATTGCTCGACCTGGCGCCACCCGCCGCGTGCGCGCTGCGCGTCGTGCGGTTCCGGCCAATGGGAATGGGCCCTCGCGTCGGGTCGCGGGCGGGTGTTCTCGTGGACCACGACCCATCGGCCCATCGACCCGGGCTTCGCCGGCGAGCTGCCCTACGCGGTCCTCGTGGTCGAGATGGACGAAGGCCCGCGCGTCGTCGGCAATCTGCGCGGGCTCGCCCCCGCGGATCTGCGGCTCGGTCTGCCCGTCGAAGTCGTGTTCGAGACGGTTGCCGAGCACGTCGCCCTCACGCACTTCAGGCCGGTGTGACCATGGAGCTCTGGGAGCTGGGCGCGCGTGAGGAGATCCGGGAGACGCTCGCCCGGTACAACCAGTTCGGCGACTCCGGGCGCTTCGACGAGATGGCGGCACTCTTCGCGATCGACGGCGTGCTCGAGGTGAAGGGGGAGCAGGCCGTCGTCGGACGCGACGCGATCGTCGAGTACCTCAACGGCGTGAAGCGCGACGTCGTCGCGCTGAGCGACGTGCCGATGTTGCGGCACTACGCGTCGAACGTGACGATCACCGTTACGTCGCCTCACGAAGCCACGGCGGCAAGCTCGTTCCTCGTGATCGCCGAGACCGGCCTCGACCACTGGGGCCGCTACCGCGACCGGCTGGTTCCGGCCGAGGGCGGTTGGCGGTTCGCGCACCGCCTCGTGCGCACCGACGGCTACACGCCGGGCGGCTGGGCGATCAAGCGGCAGAACCCGGCCTGAACCGACCCGAGCACCACACCGCGCCGGGCCCCAGCCCGACGGGGCGCTCGAGTGGTCAGTCTTCGTAGGCCTCGAGCGGGGGGCAGGAGCACATCACGTTGCGGTCGCCGTACGCGTTGTCGATGCGGCTCACCGGTGACCAGTACTTGTCGACCCGCAGCGCGGCGACGGGGAACGCGGCCACCTCGCGCGAGTAGGCGTGGCTCCAGTCGTCGGCGACCACGTCGGCCGCGGGGTGCGGCGCGCCGTGCAACGGGTTGTCGTCGCCCGGCCACTCGCCCGCCTGCACCCGTTCGATCTCGGCGCGGATCGCGATCAGCGCGTCGCAGAAGCGGTCGAGCTCGAGCAGGTCTTCCGACTCGGTCGGCTCGATCATGAGCGTGCCCGACACCGGGAACGACATCGTGGGTGCGTGGAACCCGTAGTCGATGAGCCGCTTCGCGACGTCGTCGACGCTCACGCCCGCGTCCTTGGTGATCGGGCGCAGATCGATGATGCATTCGTGCGCGACGAGCCCGTTGGCCCCCGTGTACAGCACGGGATAGTGCGGGGCGAGCCGCTGCGCCACGTAGTTGGCGTTGAGGATCGCGACGCGCGTCGCGTCGAGCAGGCCAGCGGCGCCCATCATCGTGATGTAGGCCCACGAGATCGGGAGGATGCCCGCCGATCCCCACGGTGCCGACGCGATCGCGCCCACACCCGTCGCGGGTCCGGCCTCGGGCCGCAGCGGATGGTTCGGAAGGTAGGGCGCCAGGTGGGCCCGCACCGCGACGGGCCCGACTCCCGGGCCGCCGCCACCGTGCGGGATGCAGAAGGTCTTGTGCAGGTTGAGGTGCGACACGTCGGCACCGAAGCGGCCGGGCTTCGCGACGCCGACGAGCGCGTTGAGGTTGGCGCCGTCGAGGTACACCTGCCCGCCGTTGTCGTGCACGAGCGCGCACACCCCGGTGATCTGCTCCTCGTACACGCCGTGCGTCGACGGGTACGTGACCATGAGCGCGCAGAGCCGGTCGGAGTGCTCGACGACCTTCGCCTTCAGGTCGTCGATGTCGACGTTGCCGTGCTCGTCGGTCTTGACGACGACCACCCGTAGCCCCGCCATCGCGGCGCTCGCCGCGTTCGTGCCGTGCGCCGACGCCGGGATCAGGCACACCTCGCGGTGGGACTCACCCCGTTCGGCGTGGTACTTGCGGATCGCGAGCAGGCCCGCGTACTCGCCCTGCGAGCCCGCGTTCGGCTGGAGCGACACCGCGTCGTAGCCGGTGACCTCGGTGAGCATGCGCTCGAGGTCGGTGATCAGCTCGACGTACCCGGCCGCCTGGTCGATGGGGGCAAACGGGTGCAGCGACGCGAACTCCGGCCACGTGACCGGGAGCATTTCGGTGGTCGCGTTGAGCTTCATCGTGCAGGAACCCAGCGGGATCATCGAACGGTCGAGCGCGACATCGCGGTCCGCGAGCCGGCGCAGGTACCGGAGCATCTGTGTCTCCGACCGGTACCGATGGAACACAGGGTGCTCGAGGATCGCACCGCGGCGGCGCAACGCCGGCGGGAACTGGTCGTCGACGACGTCGTCGAGCTGCGCGACCGATGCGGTCACGCCGAACGCGGCCCACACCGCGTCGACGACTTCGGCGGTCGTGGTCTCGTCGAGCGTGACACCGAGGGTGTCGCCGTCGACGACGCGCAGGTTGATCCGCCGGGCGCGGGCCGCTTCCGCGATCGCTTCGGCACGACCCGGCACCCGCACGGTGATCGTGTCGAAGAACGCGTCGGTCACGACCTCGACCCCCGCGGCGCGGAGCCCCGCGGCCAGGATCGCGGTGAGCCGGTGCACCCGTCGCGCGATGCGGTCGAGACCTTCGGGCCCGTGGTACGCGGCGTAGAGGCCCGCGATCACGGCGAGCAGCACCTGCGCGGTGCAGATGTTGCTCGTCGCCTTCTCGCGCCGGATGTGCTGCTCGCGCGTCTGGAGTGCGAGCCGCAGCGCGGGTCGGCCGGCCGCGTCGATCGAGACGCCGACGAGGCGGCCGGGCAACGTGCGCTTGTGCTCGTCGCGAACGGCGAGGAAGCCGGCGTGCGGGCCGCCGAACATCGGTGGGACGCCGAAACGTTGGGCGGAGCCGACGACGATGTCGACGCCAATCTCGCCGGGTGAGCGCAACACCACGAGCGCCAACAGGTCGGACGCGACGGTGACCAACGCACCCGCGCCGTGGCACCGCTCGACGAGTGCCGCGTCGTCGCGCACGCGCCCGCTGCTGCCCGGGTACTGCAGGAGAACACCGAACACTTCGTCCGGGTCGAGGTCGCGCTCGGGATCGCCGACGACGACCTCGATCCCCAGGGGCGCGGCTCTCGTCGCGACGACCGAGATCGTCTGCGGATGGCAATCGGAGTCGACGAACAGCGCCGATCGGCGCTTCGGCGCGAGCCGCGCCATCATCGCCATCGCCTCGGCTGCGGCCGTGCCTTCATCGAGCAGCGACGCGTTGGAGATCTCCATACCCGTGAGATCCGCCACCATCGTCTGGAAGTTGAGGAGGGCCTCGAGCCGGCCCTGCGAGATCTCCGGTTGGTACGGCGTGTACGCGGTGTACCAGGCCGGGTTCTCGAGCACGTTGCGGGCGATCACCGGCGGGGTGAACGTCGATGTGTAGCCCAGCCCGATGAGCGAGGTGAACACCTCGTTGGCGGCCCCGAGCCGCCGCAATCGGGCGAGGGTCTCGGCCTCACCGACGCTGTCGGCGCCGACGGCCGGTGCCAGGTCGCGGATGGAATCGGGTACCGCGGCGTCGACCAGGGCGTCGAGCGACTCGTACCCGAGCGCGGCGAGCATCGCCTGCTGCTCGGTGGCACCAGGACCGATGTGGCGCCGGACGAACCCCGCCGAGTCTTCGAGGTCGCGGAGGCCCTCGCGCGCACCGTCGTTCATGATCAACCGACGATACCGCAGCCCCCAGTCCCGATTCCCACGCGGCCGCGAGAGGTGGCGAAGCAACGGACGTGCCCGCTCCCACGCGGCGAAGGCGGGAGCGAAGCGAACGTCGAGCTCGCCAGCGAACGACGACGGACACTCCGCGACCCAAAGCCTCCCACCAGGGGAAGGAGTGAGCGAATAAGCACGGCGAAGGCGGGAGCGAAGCGAACGTCGAGCTCGCCAGCGAACGACGACGGACA
>DAIQOP010000060.1:0-4286 GCA_036787815.1 Actinomycetota bacterium | reverse complement strand
CTCCGCGACCCAACGCCTCCCACCAACGGGAGAAGTGAGCGAATAGACGCAGAGAACCCGGCCGTCCGTGGCCGGGTTCTCCGTAGTCGCTCGCGAGATCGGGCGTGCTACTTCAACAGCGTGAGGAAGGTCTCGCCGTTCGGCGTGCCCATGCCCGTCATGTTGTCGTAGCCCTTGGTGACGTGCAGCGTCTGGAGCTCGGAGTCGATGAGCCGAGCCGAGATGCTGTAGCCGTTGTCGGCGTTCTCGCCGTTGACGAAGTTGCGCCGCACGACCGCCGTGAGCGGACCGGGCTTCACGTCGTTGAACGCCGCCGTGCCGCCGAAGCTGTACAGCAGCGGGTTCGCGAAGCCGTGGTGCCAACCGGCGACCTGGTCGGCCACCGCCATGACTCCCGTGAAGAGCGGGGACGAGAGGCTGGTGCCACCGATGCGGAACTGGTCGTAGTAGACGCCGTCGGAGAAGGTCTGCGTCTGGCCGATCAGCATGCCGGTGTTCGGGTCGCCGACCATCGCGACGTCGGGGACGACGCGACCGGGCTTCTTCGACCACACCTTCGCCAGCGAGTCGGGAACGACGCCGTGCTGGTAGCCCGGCTCGCCGTAGAGCCGGCTGGTGCCACCACCTGCGCCGTAGAGGAACGAACCGGGAGGCGGCGACGTCCACGCACCACCCGACTGGCTCACGATCGAGCTCGCCCAACCCCGCTCCACCGCGGTCTTGCCGGTGCGGTTGACACCGAGGCTCGTGCCGCCGACGGCGGTGACGTGGCTGGAGTCGGCCGAGAAGTCGGTCGCGGGGGTGCCGAGGTTGCCGGACTCGTCGCCGTCGTCACCCGACGAGAAGTAGAGCCCGATGCCCTGGGCCGCGGCCTGCGTGGTGATCTGGTCGAACTCGGCCACCTCGGCGGGCGGGATGTCCTCGCCCACGTTGCCGTAGGAGTTCGACACCATGTTGACGACGTTGGCGTCGATCAGGTTGTTGAGCGCGACGTTGATGTCGCTGTCCTGACACGACGCCGCTCCGGCGTAGACGATGTTCGCGCCCGGCGCCATCGCGTGGACGGCCTCGACGTCGAGCGTCTCCTCGCCGTACCAACCGCGCGGGTCGCACGGGTCGCTCTGGCGCACCTTGTAGATGCCCGGGGGAATGACCTGCGAGAACTGCGACGCGCGCAGCACGTGCGCCGGGTCGTTGCGGGCCGAGTACTCACGAGCGTCGGGGAAGATCGTGCGGGACGCGAACGCGTCGACGATGCCGACGGTCACACCGTGACCGTCGTTGCCGCTCTCGACCGACGACGCAATGCCGTAGGCCGCACGCAGCACGGGCGGGGTGTGGCCGCACGGCGCCCACGGGAGCACGTCGGGATAGCCGCCGCCGAGCGGAGGCTGGTCGGTCGCGTCCTTCTCGCTCCAGTACGCCGAGCACGGCGGCGCGTTGCGGAACCCGGCCGACGGACGGGCCCGGGGGTCCTTCTCGACGATCGTGTTCGGGTGCGCGACGGCCCCGGCCTCGTCGAGACCGATGACCCCGGCGACGGCGCCGCCCAGGTCGGAAGGAACCGACGGCGCGGCGTCGGCGGCACGGAGCAGCTTGCCGTTGGCCGCGTACTTCGAGAGGTGCACGCCGAACGCCTTGCCGGCCTGAGCGGCCGAACCGAGCGCCGAGATGTACATGCGGTTCGCCGGCACGTAGCCGACGCGCAGGCCCTGCGAGCGCAGCCAACGCGACACCGCGTCGACCGTCGCCTTCGTGGGCGCGAACCGGGCGCGGTACTGCGCCGCGGTGAGGTAGTGCTTGTAGCTCGCACTCTTCGGGTTGCTGACGGCATCGGCCACCGCGTTCGCCTCGGCGACATTGCGCGTCCGCAGCACCACCCGAAGCGCGACCGCTTCGGAGGACGCGACGGCGCCCCGAAGGTTCGCGGGCTTCGCCCAGCTGGGCTGGCCACCGAGCGAATGGCGGGTCGCGGCGGTTGCCGGCAGACCCGCGCCCACGACTGCGCCCAATGCGAGCGCTGCCGCGGCGACCACAGTCACCAATCGACGCACCGTTCCTCCCAAGGTCCAACGATGGTACGGAGGGTGACCCTAGTGCCGGCACTCCCCGTGGCGAAAGGGGCCGTGTTCCTGGGCATTTGGGCACCGGGTACCGCTCCGGAACAGCCCGTCACGCGCGCAGCGTGGCGTTCCAAATGTGTCGGACACCTGTCCGGTCAGGCACCCGTCACGCGCGCGCCTGCGGCTGCGTGTTCCCGAGCCAGCTGGCGTAGAGGCCCGCGTAGACCCCGCCGAGCGCGACGAGATCGCCGTGGCTGCCCTGCTCGACGAGGTTGCCGGCGTCGAACACGAGCACCAGATCGGCGGCCTCGGCAGTCGAGAGGCGGTGGGCCACGCTGATCGTCGTACGCCCGCGAGCGGCGCGTGTGAGCGCGACCGCGAGCGCCCGCTCGGTCTCAGGGTCGACGGCGCTCGTCGCCTCGTCGAGCACGAGCAGCCCCGGCGCGCCGAGCTGCGCGCGGGCCAGCGACACCAGTTGGCGCTCCCCGACCGAGAGGCTCTCTCCCCGCTCGCCCACCTCCGTGTCGAGGCCGTCGGGCATCGTCGCAAGCCACCAGTCGAGGCCGAGCGCGACGAACGCGGTCTCGACGTCGTCGTCGGTCGCGCCGGCGCGCCCGAGCCGCACGTTCTCGCGAATCGTGGTGTCGAACAGGAAGCCGTCCTGCGGAACCAGACGGATGCGCTCGCGGCGCTCCTGCGGGGCGACGGTTCGCAGGTCGACGCCACCGAGATCGATACGACCGATCGTCGGGTCGGCGAGCCGGCACAGCAACTTCGCGAACGTCGTCTTGCCCGAGCCGGTCTCCCCCACGACCGCGACGTTCGTGCCCGCCGGCAGCTCGACGTCGATGCCGTGCAGCACCCGTCCACCTTCGCGGTAGCCGAACTCGACATCCGTCGCGCGCACCGCGAGCGGGCCGGGAGGCAGTGGCACGGTCGTCGTCGGCTCGACGACGTCGACCGGGACGTCGAGCACCGCGATGACCTTGCGCCAACCGGCGATGGCCGTCTGGGTCTGGTCGAGGATCTCGCTCAGCTCGGCGATCGGGCTGAGGATGAGATTCGTGAGGAACAGGAAGGCGACGACCTCGCTCACGTTGAGCCCGAAGTGACGGCCCTCGAACGCGGCGACGACGGTGACCGCGGCGATCGCGATCGATCCGAACACGTCGCCGAGCGGGAACATCACGGCGAAGTAGAGCGCGGCGCGCATGTGCGCTTCGTAGAGCCCGCGGATCCGCTCGCGGAGGCGGCGGCGAGCGCGGTCCTCGAGCCCGTACGCGCGCACGACCGCGGCGCCGCCGACGACCTCGGATACCTCCGAGAGCATGTCGCCGGTGCGCGTGCGCGCGAGGTCGTACGCGCGCAGTTGGCCCTTCTGCAACAGGCGGAACAAGGGAAGCACCGGCAGGTACGCGACGATCACGACGAGCGCGAGCTGCCACGAATAGACGAACATGACGAGCAGCGTCAGCACGATCAACGTGCCGTCGACCACCCACGAGACCGCGCCCCATTGCGCGAAGCGCGCGAGCGTCTCGATGTCGCTCGTGACGCGGGAGACGAAGATCCCCTTCTTCGTCTCGTTGTGATCGGCGAGGCTGAGCCGGTGGATGTGCTCGAACACGCGCACCCGCAACCCGTAGAGCGTGTCCTCGGCCGCATGCACGAGCCGGACGTAGGCCACCCGGCTGAGCCACAGCACCAGCGCGATCACCCCGACGGCGAGCGCGGCCGCCGAGTACACGAACACGGGGCGGAACCCGTTCTTGTCGAGGATGCCGCGCTGGAGCACCTGCTGGACGAGGATCGGAACGGTGAGCTTGCCGATCGCGGCCACCACGGCGAATCCGAAGCTGACCCGGATCCCGCGACGCAGCTCAGGACTCACCTCGAGGCCCCGGCGGATGACGGCGATCGCGCCGAGGGGCGGGAGCGGGGCGTCGTCGTCGAGCAGCCCTTCGAGCTCCGCGTGCGGGTGCCCGACCACCTCGTCGAGCACGCCCGCCGGAGCGGCGTCCGACAGCGCGCCGAGCGCGGGCCCGGCCATCGGTTCGGCGGTCGGTTCGGCGGTCAGTTCGGCGGTCGGTTCGGCGGTCGGTTCGAGGGTCGGCTCGGCCGTGCGCCCGCCCGCTCCCGACTCGGCGCCGGGCGTCATTGCAGCACCTCCTGCTCGTACGCCGACACGAGGGCGGAGTACTCGGGGATGGCGAGCAGTGACTC
>DAIQOP010000059.1:0-17644 GCA_036787815.1 Actinomycetota bacterium | reverse complement strand
CGATTCGTCGCCGTTCGTCGGCCACACCTGGGCGGTGTCGAGGTAGCGCGACAGCGCCGCGGGGGTGAAGCGGTCTTCGACGATCGCGTGCACGGGTACGCCGGCGCGGCCGAAGGTACGGACGGCCGCGACGCCACCGTGGTACACGGGATACCGCCCGATCCGTACCAGCAACACGGGGACCGAGCGGTCGAGCTCCACCCGGGGGGCCGCCGATGCGGACGCAGGCGTGGTGGCGGGCGCCGCGACGTTCGCCGCGACCGGCCGCGGCGCGGGGCGCCGGAGGAAGGCGCCCGCGATCGCGATCAGCCCGAGCACCGCGATCACACGCGCACCGGTGAACTGGTGGACGTAGAGGAGGGCCTCGGCGACGAGCGCGTCGAGGGCGAGGCTCGACGCGACGAGGAGCACGCCGGAGAGCGTCGGATCATCGAGATCGAGTGGCGCGACCAGCCCGGCGCCGGGGCACGACGCGAGGAACACGAGCACCACGACGAACGTGATTGGAGTGCCGACGTGCAACGCGGCGAGCAACCAGGCCGCGAGAGAGAACCCGAGGACGAACCGGCGATACGTCATGGCGCCGATCCGATCGCCGCGGGGGTGCGATCGACGGTGAGCAGCACCGCGTCGCGGCTGTGGACGAGCACCCGGAACCGGTGCGACGCGAGCAGGAGCCGCTCGATGCGTTGCAGGGAGCCGTGCGGCAGCACACCGGTTGCATCGGCCTCCGCGAACTGCGACCGCGTGAGGATCAGATAGCCCTTCGCGAACCGTGTGTCCGACATCCAGGTGTAGAGCACGTTCGCCGGGTCGGCGAGGACCTTCGAGACCGATTGGGGCGGCTCCGCGGCGAGCGTCACGTAGGTGAAGTGCTCGGCGTGCTCGAACTGGGTCGGGTAGCTGAGCGTGCCGTCGATCAACAGGGAGTTGGGCGGCGCGCTCGAGAACACGACGTCGGCCGCGTGCACCTCGCTCGGCGAGAAGTACGACCAGCTGTCCTTGCCGAAGTAGGCGAACATGAACCCGGTGATCAACACCCCGCTCACCGCGGCGATCATCACGGGTGTGCGCCACGTCGCGACCGACTGCTTGTCGGGGTAGAACCAACCGGCCGCGAGGAACGCTGCGAACGGGAGCGCGAACAGGTAGACGCGGAAGATCGCCTCGCCGCCGTAGGAGCCGCCGGCCAGGATCGCACCGGGCGCCATGCACAGCAGCAGCGCCGCGCGGTCGAAGTAGCCCCGACGGAGGCGGCGGATCAACCCCGCGACGGCGAGCATCGCCATCGTGGCGACGACGAGCCGGCCCATGTTCGCGACGAAGTGCTGCGCCACGCTGAGCTGACCGAGGTTCGCGAGGTTCGAGTTGACGTTGGTGCTCAGCTGACCGAACCCCGAGAGCAACGCCGAGAGGTTGCTGACGGTGTACTGGCGTGCGCCCGTGGCGAGCCACCCACCCGTGAGCGCGACCATCGCGATCGCGGGCCAGCGCCGATCGAGCACGCGGAAGACGGTGAGGCCGGCGAGGCCCGTGCAGACCACCAGCGGCGTGAGCGGGTGGCTCGTCACCATCGCCGCCATGAGCAGCACGAGCAGCAACGCGACCGTGCGCCGTTGCGCCACCGGCACGCGCTCCGCGACCAGCTCGACCGGGATCTCCTCGTCTCGTCGCGACCGGGCCCGCCCGCGCGTCGACGCGACCACCGGCCGGCGGTACCACCGCAGCACGATCGCGAAGACCGCGAGGAACAGGAAGAAGCCGAACGCCTGCGGGGCGAAGTAGTCCTGGCCGATCCAGTTGGCGATGAGGAAGAACCACACCGCCAGCGCGATCCGGCGACGGTCTTCGGTGAGGCCACGCAGCAGCACCACGACCATGGCCGCGTCGAGCAGCTCGAAGACCGGCGGTCCCCACGCTGCGAACGACAGCGCGCTCTTGAGCCCGGCCGCCTCGGTCAGCGCCGTCGACGCCGCGAAGAACCCGGGCCACTGCTGGTAGATCGGGAGCACCGGCGTGCCCGGCGTGAGCGCATGGCGGCGATGCAGGAGATCGACGATGCCGACGTGCTTCCACGCCCACGCGTAGCGGAGCGCGCCGTACGCGAGCGCGGGAGTGGCGTGCACCACGAGCAGGAACACCGCGACGTGCGCCAGCATGACGGGCATCCGCGCGTCGCGTTGCAGCGCGAACACGAAGCCGATCGTGAGCACGGCCAGCGCGGCGAAGTACACGATCGGCAGCGCGGAGACCAGACCGAAGTCGCCGACGGCACTCGCGTTCAGCTCGACGAGCGCGATCGCCCAGAGCACCAATGCGGCGCCGATGGTGAGCATTGGCCACCACGTCGGGATGCGGCGCGACGGAGCCGGCGCCGCGCCCGACTCGGGGTCGTCGGGGGCGGGATGCGCGCCGCCGGAGTCGGTGTCGAGTGCCGGCTTCGGGGTCGGTGCCTTCAGGGTCGCGGTCATGGCGTCACGACCGGAAGCTCACGCCAGTGCGGGCGCAGCTCGCCGGCCAACAACACGATGGCCACCACCGATTCGACGACGAGCCAGGCCAGACCCACGCCCGAGATGCCCATGAAGTGCATGAACACGGGCGAGAGCGCGAGCACCGGCATGGTCGTGAGGGCCGTGACCACCACCATCGCGACCAGCCGGCGCTGCACGCGGGCCACGGTGACGAACGTGGTCGGCACGATGATCGGGATCATCGCGAGCGCGAACAACCGCAGCAACGTGGTCGCGTGCTTCGAGTACTCGTTGCCGAACATCTTGAGGAAGATCGGCGCGCCGACGGCGAGCACCAACGCCAACGGCACGACGATGCGCGCCGCGGCCTTGAGCGTCGCGCGTGTGTGCTCGGCGAGCCGCCCCGGATCCTGGGCACCCTCGGTGGTGAGGGCCATCCCCATGTTCCGGCTGACGAGGTAGAGGGTGTAGGCCACCGTCCACGAGAGGTACACGTAGGCGCTCGCGCTCGCACCGTCGGTGTTGAGCACCACCACGGGCATGAGCGCGATCGTCGCGGTCCACAGGAGCGAGGCGATGTAGTCGGCGATGAGGAACCGGCTCACGTGGCTCCGCGTGATCGGCTCGGCGAACGCCTCGGACCGCTCCTCGTGCTGCGGGAGCAGGTTGCGGAACACGAGGACGTTCACGGCGACCACGACGATCACGAGCGGAGCTGTCCAGGAGAGGAAGATCCCGGTGGTCGGCAACGCGGCGGCGAACGCCAGGAGCAGCACGACCTTGGCGATGCCGAACCCGGTGTTCTCGACCAACACGTAGCTGGCGCGGCGCAGACCGATGAGCACGGCGTCCTGGAGGACGAAGACGATCCACAGCATCACCGCGAGCACGTACACGAGACCGAGCAACGAGCCGTGCAGTGTGTGGGTGAGCCACGGCGACCACCACCGGAGCCCGATCACGAAGATCGTGGCCGACACCCCGCCGAGCCCGACCGCGATCCCGTACGAGATCAGCACCAGCCGGCGCGTCGAGCGCCCGCCGACCGGCACGAACCGGTTCAGCACGTCGGTGAAGTTCAGGCTCGCGAGGTTGGTGAGGAACATCATCGTCGACACGAGTGACGCGTTGATCCCCACCTCGTGCGAGCTGTAACGCCGCGCCGCGATGGCCCAGTACAGGGCACCGAGCCCCGCGGTCGAGAACGTCGACATCACGAGGGCGTAGCCATTGCGGTGGAGCGGTACGCGGAGGTGCGCGGCGAATCGCTGCGACCGTTGCGAGCGCACCGACGTCACCGTCGCCGCGGGGTCGAGAGTCATGCCGTGTCGAACACGTCCGTGCGCGCCCGCGACCCGACCCGCGCTCGTGTCCGCCGCGCCGCTCTCCATACCTTGGTCTGCAATCGTTCGTGACGGGGAGCCCGTGCAGAACCACGCATGAGCGAATCCAACTGATCGACCGGGGCGTCGCCGTGCACCATGATACGGGCCAGCGCCAGGTCGTCGTCACCGGGTCCGCTCAGGCACTCCTTGACCGCGCAGGCGTTGTCGAAACCCGCCCGGCGCACCATGTCCTTGATCCGCCTGCTGTGGTACCCGTGCGGATACGCGAACGACGAGATCCGGTGGCCGAGGTGCCGTTCGAGCAGGTTCTTGCTCACCGAGATCTCCATCTCGACGGCCGTGGAGCCCATCTCGTCGAGGGGGAGGTGATGGTGGGAGTGGGCCCCGATCTCCACCCCGGCCGCCGCGACCTCGCCGATCGCCTCCCAGGTGAGCATCGGCTGCTCGCCGTCGGGGCCGAGCCAGGAGCTGGTGCCGCCGACGTACGCCGTCGATACGTAGAGCGTCGACGCGGTGCCCGTCGCCGCGAGGGCCGGCGCCGCGGTGGTCGCGAAGTCGGCGAAGCCGTCGTCGAAGGTGACGAGGGCGATCCGCTCGGGCACCGGCGTGAGCGGTGCGCGCAGGCGCGCGACGTAGTCGGTGACGGTGAGGGTCTCGTAGCCCTCGCGGGCGAGGAACTCGAGGTGCTCACGGAATCGCTCGGGTGAGATCGCCCATTCGCGCATCAACGGCGCGGGGTCGGTGCACACCGAGTGGTACACGAGGACAGGCACCGTCTGTTGGGTGTTCACCGCTTCATTCCGAGACTGCGGGGTCGACGTGCTCCACCGCACCCGACGCGACCGCGGGCAACCGCCGCTGCCGGCGCGTCGAGTACCGGCTCGCCGCGTACAGCGCCGGACCCGCCAGCATGCCCACGCGTTCGCGTCGCACCAACGCACGCGAGTAGGTGTCGGGGCGACCCGCGTTCTTGTCGGAATCGCTCGCCAGCGCGTAGCGCAGGCCCGCGGGGACCCTCCCGGCGATGTCGAGCACGCGCGACGGCCGATCGGCGATCGTCTTCGTGAGGTACGCGGTGAGACCGGCTCCGTAACCGAATGCCTGGCGGGCCAACGCCGCCTCGTCGCGTCGGTGCGCGTGGAACACGATCGCCGCGGGCTCGTAGACGAGCGCGTAGCCCGCCGTCACGATGTCGAAGAACGATGCAAGATCGTCGCCGCCGCGGGCGCGCGTCCCGGTGCCGAGCGCGGAGTCGAACCCACCGATCGCCCGCAGCGTCTCGGTGCGGAACGCCATGTTCGCGCCCGAGCCGAAGCGGCCCGCGGCGTACGGGAAGAGCGGATCGCCGCTCGCGCTGCGATCGTCGCGGTAGATCCGGCGTTCGAAACCCTTGTTGAATCCGACCGAGCGCTCCACGAGATCCTGCGCGGCGGTCTCGAGCTCGAGCGGGAAGATCATGCCGGTCACACAGCCGACGTCGGGTGCGACGGTGAACCCGGCGACCAGGTTCGCCAGCCACTGCGGGTCGACGGCCACGTCGTCGTCGGTGAAGGCCACGATGGGCGCCGAGATCTGCGACACCGCCCGGTTGTGTGCGACGGCGAGACCGGGTGTCTCCTCACGCGTCCATGTGACGCGCGGCCCGGACGGGTACGCGTCGGTGGCCGGGCGCGCGTGCGCGACCGAGCTCGGCGCGTTGTCGACGATCAGCACGTCGAAGTCCGGGTAGTCGCACGCGAGGATCGAGTCGATGCAACGGACGAGCTCGTCGGGCCGGTCGCGCGTCGCGACCACGACCGTGACGCGCGGGGTCCTCGACGACATCCACGATGTCGAGATCGAGACCGGCGACTCGTCGCGCGGAGTGACGACGATCTCGTGCTGCGCGATCGCGTCGTGCAGCCGCTGCTCGATCGCCGGCGCGCTCAACCCTTCGGGGCCCAGTGCCACTTCGACGGCGCCGCACGGTCGACCGTGGTCGCGCACCAGGAGCAACGCGCGTTCGTACGGATCGCCGGTGGTGCTCGATCCCCCGGCGATCGCGCCGGGAACCGCGAGGTCGACCTGGCCGACGAGGACCGGGCTGAAGGGCGGTGCCGCGTCGGCGACGGCGGTGGTGGGCCGGGTGCGCAGCTCGCCGACCCTCGCGGCCGCGAACCCTCCGGCGGTCAACGCGACGCCGCAGGCCCGTGCGCCGACCCGCGCCAGCGCGCCCCGGCGCCGGATCTCCGTTGCTCCCTCGCGCTGCAGACCCATCGCGGCCCGCAGGTCGCCCGCCGCCGCGAGCGGGAGCGTGCGGGTGGCGTACGACCGTTCGCTGGCGAGGCCGTCGCGCGCACCCACCAGGCGCGCCACGCGCGTCTTGGATCCGCCCTCGGCCCGGCACCGCGCCTTGAAGTAGGCAAAGGTCGCCCGTTCGGGCCGCACCCGGTGATGGACGACCGAGCTCGGGGCGTACCAGACGATCGATCCCGGTCGGCGCTGGCGAACGCGGATGCAGAGCTCCGTCTCCTCGCAACCGGCGGGCAGCGCGGCGACGCGCCCGACCCGGTCGTCGAAGCCACCCAGCTCCTCGAAGATCTGCCGGCGGAACGACATGTTGGCGCCGATGACGTTGCGGATCGGACCCTCGCCCGGATGCCCGGCGTAGGTGCACCCGACGACCCAGTCGAACTCGGGAGGGAACCAGGCGGGCCGGCTCTCGTCCCACCGGGGTTCCACGCGACCACCCACGACGACGACGTCGGGATCGTCGTAGGGCTCGCACAAGCGATCGAGCCAGTCGTCGGCCGCGATCGCGTCGTCGTCGAGGAACGCGACGATCTCACGCGTCGCAACCGCGATGCCCGTGTTGCGCGCGCCCGAAAGGCCGCGCACCAACGCGTTCTCGACCACCTTCACGTCGGCGAAAGAGGCGCGCACGCGCTGCGCGAGCTCGGGCTCGTGGTCGACCGCGACGATGATCTCGTCGCGGTCGGAGACCTGTTGGCGAACCGACTCGAGCGCGCCGCAGATGTCGTCCCAGCGTTCCTGCGTGTAACAGCAGACGACGACCGAGACTGCGCGGCGCGCCGTCACCGTTCGGCTTTCCGTCGTTCCTGTGCCTCGGAGCAGAAGGGCGGGGTGCTCGGACGCGCGCCGGGAAGCCGGCCGACCGACGCCGCTTGCGGTGAGCCCGCTCCGAAGCGGTGCGCCATCCACTCGGTCGCGATCGAACGCAACACGCGCGCGCCGTCCTGAACGGTGCGCAGGTTGCTCACGCCGTGGATCCGCGCCGACTCGAAGCTCGGCACCTCGGCGACCTTCAACGACGCGCGCAGCGCGCGGATGTGGATGAGGGTCTCGACCTCGAAGCCCGTGTACTCGCCGTCGATGTAGGGCAGGACGTCGCGCCAGAACGCGTTGTAGCCGTAGCAGAGGTCGGAGTAGCGCGCCTTGAAACCGAGGCGGACGAGGCGGGTGAGCACCCAGTTGCCGAGCTGGCGGTGCCGCTCCATGTCGGCGGTACCTCCGCCCTGCACGAACCGCGAGCCGACGGCAAGGTCGGCCCCGCCGAGCAGCGCACCGACGAAGAGCGGGATCTCGCGGGGGTCGGTGGACCCGTCGGCGTCGAGCATCACCATGATGTGCCCGGTGGCCGCGCGGAAGCCGGCACGCAGCGCCGCGCCCTTTCCGGGCGTCGACTCCATGATCACGACGACATCGGGACGGCAATGCCGCGCGACCGCGACGGTGTCGTCGGTCGACAAGCCGTCGACGATGATCACCTCGTCGACCCACGGCGGGATCCGCTCGAGCACGTGCGGAAGGTTCCTCGCCTCGTTCAGCGTCGGAATCACGACCGTGACGCGCGCGGCGCTCTGCTCGGCCGCGTCCGCCGCTTCTTCCGCGACGAGATCGATCGTGTCGTCGTCCGCGGTGTCGAGACCACGCACGTATGCGAGGCCAAGCCCCTCTGCCCTGATCGCCATCCGTTGCTCCCAGCCCCGCGCCTTTGGGCTCCCTACCAACCGCAAAGCGTGGTGAGGCGCCGCCCCGCGCCAATCTTCGACCCCGTCCTAAGCACGAGAAAATAGCACAAGTAGAGCCCGCGTAACCACCGTGCGTGTCTTTATGAGCGAAAATATTATCGGCGGTTCAAGACACAGATAAGGCGCGTCAGGAGCGCGGCCGGAACCAGGCCGCGCGAGAGATCTCGGCGAACGCCGCCAGCGACGCCGGGCTCGTGTCGACCCGCCAGTCGTTCACGATCCCGCGCTCGTGCTTGCGTTCGTCGAAGTACACGACCGCACGGATCGCCCGGTAGCTCGACTCCAACTTCGCCGCCGCGTCGCGGAACCACGCCGCCTTGCGGCTCGGCTGGCTCGGATCTTCCTTCGACCCCCACTCCGTCAGCGCGAGCGGCTTCGTCGGGTGAGCGGTGGTCGCCCACGAGTACCAGGGTCCGAGCTCGAACGAGAGCGAGTGCCACGCACCGGCGTTGTCGAAGTTGTACGGGTCGGAGGCGATCCAGTCGACGAGCTTGTCGCCCGGGTACAGGCTCTCGGCCAACGCCAGCTCGCCCGACTCGGGGCGGAACGCATAGGCGGTCATCGCCCACACGAACGCGACGTTCGTGGCCCCTCGCGCCCGGAACAGCGTGACGACGTGGCTCCACGCGGCGCGGTAGTCGGCGACGGTGCCCCGCACACCGACCTGGGCTTCCGGCTCCGAATCGAAGACGAAGAACACGGGCTTCGCGAACGCGACCAGCCCGAGCGCCACCGAATTGAGATAGGTGTCTTCCTTGCCGGAGGCGATCCTCGCCCAGGCGACGTTGCTGCCGTCCTTGAAGCGGCACGCGCACAGGCTCACCATCGGGATGCGGCCGCGCGCTGCGGTCCAACGGTCGTACGCGTCGGGGATCGGTGCGCCCCAGTCGTAGAACTCGTGGTCGATCGCGTACCTGCGGCCGATCGCCGACTCGATGTCGGTGATGCTCACACGCGGGTCGGTCGACCGGCCGGGGCCGGGACCGCGCCAAGCACCGAAATACGCGCCGTTCGCCGGAATCGTGGGCTTGACGAGCCCGGGTTTCGCGGCCGACGTGGGCGGGTGCGCCGTCGACGTGGTCGAACGCGGGCTCGCGGTCGGCGAGGGCCCGGTGGGCGACGCGGGCGCCGGCGACGGCGCGGAGGTGCGCTCCACGGTCGAGCATCCCGCGACGAGCGAGACGACGAGGAGCAGCCCGAGGAGCGCGCGCGGACCGACCGACCGGAACCGCGCGTTCGCGGGAACGGAGGTCGGCGCGCCGGTCATGTCGTGTACTGGAAGAGCCAGTAGTAGCCGCGGGCCTGCGACACCGGTACGAGGTTGAGATCGATGCGTTCGCAGTGCTCGAAGAACGCGCGCAGCTCGTGGTCGTACTCGGGGAGCTCGTCGAAGTAGATGAGGTCGCCCGGGCGCAGGTGCGGTTCGAGCCACTCGAGCACGACCGCGGTGCTTGAGTAGAGCGTGCAGTCGATGTTGACGAACAGTTGGTCGTGCGGCGGCATCTCGAACGTCGCCAGCGTCTCGTTGAACCACCCGACCTGGAACGACACGCGCGGGTCGGTGATCGAGGGCGGCGAGTCGGTGGCGAAGAACCCGGGCGGGTAGTCGGGGCGCCACTCCTCGGGCAGGCCCTGGAAGCTGTCGAAGCCGACGAAGCGCGCGCCGGGGGTGGTGAGGTGCTCGACCCACCAGCGCAGTGACCAGCCTTCCCACACACCGAACTCGAGGTAGACGGGATTCGGGGTGGTGAGCCGCGCGACCGCGTCGCGATACGTGTCGGTCTTGTCGTCGTGCACGATCAGCTTCCCGACGGGCGGGTGCTGCGCGACCCACTGTCCGATCGCGAGCGCGCCGAGCACGTTCGTCGCGTCGTACAACCGCTCCTTGCTCATGCGGCCGCCGGCCTTGATCATGAGCTGGCGGATCTTCATCCGAACATCTACAGGCATGGGGGTCGTCGTCTCCGAGTTGCTTCGCGGTTCACGGTCGTGTCGCTCCCGGTGCGGGCAGCGTGAGAACGTAGGCGCTCCCGCGCATGGCCGCGCGGCCAACCGCGAACCACGGTGAGGTCCCGAGCGCGGTGGTGCCGTCGGCCGACAGGGCCACGGCGGTTCCGAAGCGACCCTTCGTGGTGTTGGGTGGCGCGACGGGTGTGCGCGACTCGGCGCGCAGCGCGGCGGGAGCGCGGCGCGTCAACGCGACGATCTCCGCCGCGCCCTGGTCGTCGATCCCGGCGCCGTCGATACCGACGAAGAGTCGCGTGCCGTCGGCGCTCAACGCGACCGACGAGCCGTAGTAGAGGAACGGCCTCGGGTCGTGCGGGAACAACGAGAGGCTCGAGCTCTCGGCGGGAACCCGCCAGTCGCCGGTGGTGCTGTAGACGAACGTCGCGCCGGCGCCGCCCGCGGTGCCGACGTTCACGTCGGGCGCCGCGATCGCGACGACCTTGCCGTCGTCGGAGAGCACGGCGTTGACACCGTACGCGTCGGTGTCGCCGTTGGAGTTGTGGTTCGGATCGGGGAATCTCGCACGCTGCGCCGAGGTGTGCCAGCCGTCGTTCGAGGCGAAGATCAGCGTCGCGCCCGTGTGCAGCACGTGTTGCGAGTCGAAGTGCGTCAGCTCGGTGACCGCCGCGGTGGAACCGTCGGCCGACAGCGCGGCCGCGCCACCGAGCTCGCCGGCCAGTGTCGGGGCGGTCGCGGTGAGCCGGCGGGTCTCGGTCCACTTCGTGGCGGCGACGACGTCGCGGCGAAACACGTACGCGGCGCCGGCGTCCTTGAAGAAGCCGACGTCGTGCCCGGTCGCGCCCACGATCGCCGTTGCCCCGTCGCGCGACAGCCCGACCGACCACCCGAAGCTGTCGTACGCGGTGGAGTCGACCGAGGCGAGCTTCGCGACCTGAGCCCACTTCCCGCCGGTCTCACGGAAGGAGTACGCGGCACCGACGTCGGCGTTCGCGCCGACGTCGGCGTACGGCGCGCCGGCGAGCACGCTGTGCCCGTCGCCGGAGATCGAGACCGACCACCCGAGCGCGTCGTACGGCGCCGCGTCGTCGGCCGTGAGCTTCGCCGACTGCGACCAGCGCCCGTTCTGCAGCGTGTACACGTAGACGGACCCGGCTCCCTGCTTCCCCGCGGCACGGCTCCCCGGTGCACCGACCACCGCGACGGTGCCGTCGGAGGAGAGCGCGGCTTCGCCCGGGGTCGCGACGTAGACCGGCTTGACCGGCTTCTCGAACGTGTTGTACCAGAGCGCGCCGCCGAAGTTGTCGCCCGCGTGCCCGTCGGCCGCGAGGAGCTGGTGCACGGTGTCGCGGGGCTTGAGCGTGGAAGTGGAGGTGGAGGAGCCGTTCGCGGGCCGGCTGCCGTCGAGCGGATGCGAGGTCGAGGTCGCCGAGCAGCCGGCGAGCGCGAGGATGCACGCGCCCGCGCACCACCGACGTTTGCCACGCGGCCGAATCAGGCCGCGCGTCCACCGACTCCGCACCCCGCCGCCCATGCCCTGACCGTTGCCCCTCACCCGCGATCCGTCCCAGCCGGGTGCGGATTCTACCCGATCCGCACACGGATAGCGCCTCGTCAACCACCTTCCGTGTTCGAGCCTTCCCGAGGAGAGAGCGCCCGATGCCACGAGAGACCGTAACGGGATACTGCTGGCCGCAATCGGTCGAGCCGGGCGACCCGGTCGCCCTCCACGTTTCCTCATCGGGCGCGCGCCCCGTGGGCGTGGAGGTGGCCCGGATCGGTCGCGCGAGAACCGTGGTGCTCGCCCGAACGGGCATTGCCGCCGGCGACCACCCGACGCCACCGGACGCGTCGACCGCCGGTTGCGGCTGGCCGGTCGCCCTGACGATCGCCACCGACCCGGCCTGGCGCTCCGGCTACTACGAGGTGGTGCTCGAGATCGACGTCGACGGCAAGATCCGCCGCGACCACGCCTTCTTCGTCGTCCGCCCGCGGATCGGCGCACCGAGCGCGCCGATCCTGCTCGTGCTGGCCACCAACACGTGGCACGCCTACAACGACTTCGGTGGCCGCAACCTCTATACCGGTGCCACGAGTGTGTCGCTCCAGCGGCCGATGGCGCGCGGCTACCTCGACAAGCCGCCCGGCGCCGGCCGCCGGGTGGCGACGACGCACCCTCCCGACCCGCAGATGGCGGCCCACGTCGGCTACCTGCAGCTCAACCATCTCTCCCCCTTCGCCGGCTCGGCGGGATGGCCCGATTGGGAACTGCCCTTCGTGACGTGGGCCGAGCGTGAAGGCTACGGATTCGACGTCGTGACCAACGCCGACCTCGAAGACCACCCCGGCCTGCTGGCCGGCGGCCCGCCGCACGCGAACGGGGCCGGGTACCGCCTCATGTTGTCCGTCGGCCACGACGAATACTGGTCGGGGCCGATGCGCGACACCGTCGAGGGGTTCATCGCCCGCGGGGGCAACGTCGCGTTCCTCTCGGGGAACACCGCGTTCTGGCAGGTGCGCCACGAGGACCGCTCGCCGGAGGGCCCGGCGCGATCGATGGTGGGCTTCAAGGGCCGGCTCAAGGACGACCCCTGCTACGGGACCGAGCGCGGCAACGAGCTCACCACGATCTGGTCGGACCACCTGCTCCAGCGGCCCGAGAACCTCATGACCGGGGTGAGCTTCGCCCGCGGCGGCTACCACCGCATCGGCAAGCGGGTGACCAACGGGGCGGGTGGATACACGGTGCACCGGCCCGATCACTGGCTGTTCGACGGCACGGGAGTCGGGTACGGCGACGTGCTCGGTGCCGACTCGACCGTGGTGGGCTACGAGTGCGACGGCTGCGACTTCACCTACCGCGACGGGTTGCCGTATCCCACGGGTGTCGACGGCACGCCCGCGACGTTCGAGATCCTGGGGACGGCCCCGGCCGCGCACTTCACACGCGAGACGGCAACCCGGCGCCCGAAACCCGACGAACCGTCGGAGATCGAGTTCATTGCCTCCCGGCTGTTCGCGACCCGCGACGCCGCGGCGATCGAGAAGATCGCGTGCGGCCACGCGGTGCTCGGCGCCTACACGAACGACGCCGGCGCGACCGTCGTCACGTCGGGCTCAACCGATTGGGCCCACGGGCTCACCGGCCGCGACCCGCAGATCGAGCAGATCACCCGCAACCTGATCGACCGCCTGTCGCGCTGAGCGGTGGCGACCTGCGGCGCTCAGCCCGCGAGGTCGCGACTGCGCATCACCAGCACCGGGCACGCAGCCCGTCGCACGACCGCCATCGTCACGCTTCCCACCGCGATACGGACGAGACCCGTGCGGCCGTGGGTCGTCATCGCGACGAGCGGCGCCCGACGGGACTCGGCGAACTCGACGATCGCGGCGGCGGCATCGCGCCCGTGCAGCGTCTCCCAGTTGACGGTCAGGTCGGCGGCGTCCAAGCCGTGCGCCACGCGTTGCAGCGGACCCGACTCGCTCGCGCCGACGTCGTTCGCGGCGTCGGCCGGGACGCGTCGGTCGGGATCCACGACGTCGACGAGCCACACGGCGAGGCCGAGATCACGGGCGAACCCCTGCGCGACGGGGAGGATCGCGGCGGCGGTCGGGGACCCGTCGAGGCACACGATCAGCTCTTCGAACCTCGCGGTGCCCACGCCGCGCACGGACGGTCCGACCAGCACGACCGGCACGTCGAGCCCGCGAACCACCGCCTCGGCGACGCTGCCGAAGAGGGCATGACCGGCGCCGCTCCGCCCGTGCGTGGTCATGCACACGAGGGCGTCGGGCTCGGTGTCGGCGAGCGACGGGATCGCGCTCGCGGCCAGCCGGTCGGCGAACACGACGGTCCGGGCCGAATCGAGCCCGGCCGCGGCGGCCGTCGACTCGAGGTACCGCTCGGGCTCGGTCTCGCCGCCGAGCCGCGACATGGCCAGCACCAGCTCCGCGCCCGACTGCCGGGCCAGCGCCTGTGCCGGAACGAGCGCGCGCTCGGCGAACGTCGATCCGTCGAGCGGCACGATGATGGTCTTCGCCATGACGCCGATCTCCTTCGAGCCCGGGAACCCGGGCCCGATCCCACGATCGCGGCGGGCGTACCCGGCCGGAAGGGTCGAAGGTCACCTCGCCCGCCTGCAATCTGCCCTTGGGTCGCGCCATGACGGGACCGACACTGAAGTGGCACCGACAGGGGGGAGGGTGTCTCATGCAGACGATCGAAGGGCGGGAAGAGGCGCACCGCGACGTCCCCCTCGGGACCGCGTTCGAACGTCGCGCCCCGGAGTCCCCGGCGAGGTGCAGCGTGTGCGGGTTCGAGCCGTCCGAGCTCCCCGGACCCGACACGGTCGCAAGGATCCTGGAACTGCCGCGCGCGTTCCGGGCGATCTTCACGGGCGCCGGTCGCGTCGCGGGTCCGGGCCGGCCGGAGTCGATCGACGATCAGGTCCGCACCCGCCGCACACCCGACGGTTGGTCGGCGATCGAGTACGCGGCGCATGTCGCCGAGGTCCTGCACGAGACCGCGATGCGGTTGGTGCTGATCTTCGAGGGCGCCGGGCGGGTGCTCCCACCCCCACACACCGAGACCGCGAACGCCTCGGCGCGCTCGGCGAGCCGCGTGGCCGTGCTCGCGTCGCTCGGGGCCGGCGCGAGCGACCTCGCGCGCGTCGTGAGCAGCGCGTCGAGCGACGACTGGGATCTCTCGGCCAAGCGGTGCGACATGCCGATCTCGGCGCGGGACCTCCTCGGCGAGGCGCTCCACGAGGCCCATCACCACCTCTTCGACGCGCGTCAGGCGCTCGGCGCGTGCCCCGCGCCCGTCGTCACTGTCCAGCCGTGACCTTCGACCCTGGTCGCTCGGGCGCCGGGGCCGCCACACTCGCGTCCGTGCGGTACGAACCGATCGTCAAGGCGCGCCGGGGCAGCCCGGTTCCACCGAACCTGACCGACTACGAGCAGGCGCGCAGAGAGTTCTCGTGGGCCGCGGCGCGCCACGACCTCGACGGCCTTCCCGGCGGCGCGCTCAACATCGCGCACGAGTGTGTCGATCGCCATGCGCTCGGCGCGCGGCGCGATCACCTGGCGATCCGCTGGCTCGGTCGGCACGGCGAGAGCCGAGACCTCACGTATCACGACCTCCGCCTGCTCACCAACCGCTTCGCGAACGTGCTCGACGATCTGGGGCTCGAACGGGCCGAGCGCGTGTTCGTGCTCGCCGATCGGATTCCCGAGCTGTACGTCTCCGTGCTCGGCGCGCTCAAGCAGGGCAGCACGGTGTGCACGCTGTTCTCCGCGTTCGGCCCGGAACCGATCCGCCAGCGCATGGAGATCGGCACCGGACGCGTGCTCGTGACGACCGAGCGCCTCTACCGGCGGAAGGTCGCTCCGATCCGCGACCAACTGCCCGACCTCGAGCACGTCCTGCTCATCGGCAGCAAGGGGGAGCCGACCGACGTCGCCGGCACGCTCGACTTCGCGTCGCGACTCGCGCAGGCGAGCGACGACTACGCGATCGCACCGACCCGACCCGACGACGTCGCGCTCCTGCACTTCACGAGCGGCACGACCGGCACGCCCAAGGGCGCGGCGCACGCGCACGAGGCCGTGGTCGCGCACACGGCAACCGGGCGCTCCGCGCTCGACCTGCACCCCGAAGACGTGTTCTGGTGCACTGCCGACCCCGGTTGGGTGACGGGCACGTCGTACGGCATCGTGGCGCCGCTCGCGATCGGGGTCACGAGCATCGTCGACGAGGGCGACTTCGACGCCGAACGCTGGTACGCGGTCCTCGACGACCAGCACGTGAGCGTCTGGTACACGGCGCCGACCGCGGTGCGCATGATGATGAAGGTCGGCGCGGAGGTGGCCCGGGAGCACCGGCTCCCGCACCTGCGGTTCATCGCGAGCGTGGGCGAGCCGCTGAACCCGGAGGCCGTGCGCTGGGGCCAGGAAGCGTTCGGCCTGCCGATCCACGACAATTGGTGGCAGACCGAGACGGGCGGGATCATGATCGCCAACTTCGCGGCCACCGACATCCGACCGGGATCGATGGGCCGTCCGGTGCCCGGCATCGACGCCGCGATCCTGCGCCGCGACGAGCACGGGCACGTCGTCGTGCGAGACGGCGCGCCGGAGATCGTGACCGAGCCCCTCGTCGAGGGCGAGCTGGCGATCCGCCGCGGCTGGCCGTCGATGTTCCGTGCCTACCTCGGCCAGCCGGAGCGGTACCGGCAGTGCTTCCTCGGCGAGTGGTACCTCAGCGGCGACCTCGCGATGCGCGACGAGGACGGGTACTTCTGGTTCGTCGGGCGCGCCGACGACGTCATCAAGTCGGCCGGTCACCTCATCGGGCCGTTCGAGGTGGAGAGCGCGCTCATGGAGCATCCGGCCGTCGCCGAGGCCGGCGTGATCGGCAAGCCCGATCCCGTCGCGGGCGAGGTCGTGAAGGCGTTCGTCGTGTTGCGTCCCGGCCACGAGGCGAGCGACGCGCTGCGGCTCGAGCTCATCGGCTTCGGGCGCTCGCACCTCGGTGCGGCGATCGCACCCAAGGAGCTGGAGTTCCGGACCGACCTCCCCAAGACCCGCAGCGGCAAGATCATGCGCCGGCTGCTGCGCGCGCGGGAGCTCGGCCTTCCCGAAGGCGACATCTCGACGCTGGAGTCGGGATCGTGATCCCCGTGCTCGACGAGCAGCACGCCCGCGTGCTGCATCACGAGATGCTCCGGATCCGCCGATTCGAGGAACGGTGCGTCGAGCTCTACAGCGCCGCGAAGATCCGCGGGTTCTTGCACCTCTACATCGGGGAGGAAGCCGTCGCGGTCGGGATCATGCAGGCGCTCACGCCCGACGACGCGGTCGTCGCGACCTACCGCGAGCACGGCCACGCCATCGCGCGCGGCATGCACATGGATTCGATCCTGGCCGAGATGTTCGGCAAGGTCGAAGGCTGCAGCCGCGGTCGCGGCGGATCCATGCACCTGTTCGACGCGGCGACCCGCTTCTACGGCGGGAACGCGATCGTCGGCGGCGGCCTGCCCGTCGCGGTCGGGCTCGCGCTCGCCGACGCGATGCAGGAGAACCATCGCGTGACCGCGTGCTTCTTCGGTGAAGGCGCGGTCGCCGAGGGCGAGTTCCACGAGACGATGAACCTCGCGGCGCTCTGGAAGCTCCCGGTGCTCTTCTGCTGCGAGAACAACCTGTACGCGATGGGTACCGCGCTCGAGCTGTCGGAGTCGGAGACGCAGCTGACCCTCAAGGCCGCGAGCTACGAGATGCCCGCCTGGTCGGTCGACGGTATGGACGTCGTTGCGGTGGAGACCGCGGCCCGGCGCGCCGCCGAAGCGATGCGAGCGGGCGGCGGGCCGCACTTCCTGGAGCTGCGCACCTACCGATTCCGGGCCCATTCCATGTACGACCCCGAGCTCTACCGCTCGAAGTCGGAGGTCGAAGCCTGGAAGGAGCGCGATCCGCTCGTGCTCTGGGAGCGCCGCGCGCGCGAGCTCGGCTTCGTCGACGACGCGGTGCTCGCCGCGTCCGAAGCCGAGGTGGCCGCCGAGATCGACGCCGCCGTCGAGTACGCGGAAGCCGGCACATTCGAGCCCGTCGCCGACCTCACACGCTTCGTCCATCACGAGGCGAAGTGATGAGCACCGCGGCGGCCCCCCGGCCCACGACCTACCGCGAAGCGCTGCGCGCCGCGATACGAGAGGCCCTCGTACGCGACCCGCGCGTGTTCGTCATGGGCGAGGACGTCGGCCGCTACGGCGGTTGCTTCGCCGTGACCAAGGGCCTGCTCGACGAGTTCGGTCCCGAGCGCATCCGCGAC
>DAIQOP010000285.1:0-4871 GCA_036787815.1 Actinomycetota bacterium | reverse complement strand
CATGGTCCCAGACGAAGAAGCCGTCCCATCCCGCGGCTTCGGCGCGGCGGGCGAGGTCGACGAGGTCGGCCGGTTCACCGAGCGCCCCGAGTTGCGGGACGTGGAGGCCGAGACGCACGACGGCACCCTAGTTTCGGCGTGCGTCGTCCCGTGCGGCTACCAGCTCCAGCCGGCGCCGTACGTGTCGATGGCGAGCATGGTCTGACCGGTGAAGCTCGGGTGGAAGTAGTCGACCGACGACACGTCGGCCAGCTCGAACGGTTGGGCGAACACCGATCCGTCGTACCGGCAGTTCGTGTACTGCGCGCACACCGTCGCCAGCGCGGTGTTGAAATCGATCACCCGCTGGCGCACGCGCGTCCGCCGGTCGACGTCGGCCTGGCTCGTCGACTGCGGGTTCGCAAGCATCGATTGGCAGATACCGAAGCTCGACCACACCGACAGCGCGTTCACGTTGTCCTTGCCGACGAACCACAGCCGTTCGATGTCGGGTACCGAGGCCACGAAGACGCGCACGTTCGCCAGCCCGTTCTCGAGCGTCGTCATCGCCTGCTGGAACTGGCTCTGATAGGTGGCGACGGAGGTCATCGCCGCCTCCGACGACTTGCACGCGTCGTTGCCGCCCATCTCGATCGTGACGTAGTCGACTCCCTGTGCAACGGCGTTGGCGGCTTGGCCGTCGAGGTTCGACATCGTCGCGCCGCTGACCGCGTCGTTGAAGGCGGCGAGTGCAGGATTGGCCGCGAGAATGCGGGAGTACTGGGAGTCGACGTTGGGGTCGGTGCCAGTCGACCACACCGCGGCCGGGCACTCGCCGAACTGAGGCGGGCACGCGTTGAACGCCCGGCTCATCGAGTCGCCGAGCGAGGCCATCGCCGTCGGCACCGGTTCGCTCGTGGGTGTCGCATCGTCGTCGACGATCGTGCCCGTGCCGATCGCGCGCGTGATCGACATACCGGCGGGGAGCGACGCGGCGGAGACGGTGAGCGTGAGCGTCTTGTCGGTCTCGAGGGTGGTGTCCGGCCACAGCGGCACGCTCACCCGCTTGAGCACCGGGGTCGTGCCCTTCGAGCCGACCGTGAACTTGATGGTGCCCGTCGGCTTCCCGCCGAAGTCGGCGCCCGCGGTCGGAGTGGATCCGTACTGCGCAGTGACGCCGGTCACCGTGTAGTTCAACGTGAACGCAGTGGTCGCGGGATTCGACGCCGTGACCGCGAACGAGAGCGTGCGACCCGTGCCGCTGTCGCCCTCCAGCGTCGCGGCGTCGCCGACGCCCAGGTGGGGACCGGCGCCGGCGCCGTCGTCGTCGATGATCGTGCCGATCGCGAGCGGCCGCGCGAGTCGCGCGCCGCCGGTGGGGTTCGACAAGATCACGCGGAACGTCTCGTCGGCCTCTGCCGTGGTGTCGCCGAACACCGCGACCGAGATCGGACGCGCGACCTTCCCGAAGGAGAAGGTGACGGTGCCCGTCGCGCCCTTCCGGTTGTTGAAGTCGACGCCGGCCGCGGCAGTGTTCGATCCCGTTGCGGTCGCGCCGACGAGCCGGTACTTCACGGTGATGGTGGTGCCCGCCGGTTGCGACAACGTGACCGTGAACGCGATCGACCGGCTCCCGCTGTCGCCTTCGAGCATCGACGCGTCGCCGACCGAGACGCACGTGACGGAGCAGGAAGGGAACGGGCCACTCAGCGGCGGGGTCGCACCCGCACGGGTGGCGACCGTGCCGAGGGCGAGCACGGTCGCGAGCGCGCCGGTGAGGAGGCGTCGGGTGCGGGTCATGAAGGCGAGATCGTACTGCCACCGACCCGCAGGCTCCTCGGCGACCGTGGGAGGGGCGAGGTGGATCGGCCGGGTTTGGAGCGCATGGTCGCGAAGGCGGCGCCCGAGCGTCCCGGTGCTACTCGACGCCGCAGAGGCGCAGCGCGTCGGCGTACATGAGTCGCTTGTGGGCGCGGATCACGTCGCGGTTCTTCGACGCGACCTCGGAGGCGCGCGCGATCGCGCGCTCGACAACGGCCGACTCGGTGGCCACCTCGTGGACGATGCCCGCGGCGAGCGCGTCGGCCGCGGAGTAACGCCGGCCGGAGTGCAGCGCCACGCGCAACGTCGGCTCGGAGATGTGCGCCGCGACGACCGCGTACATCGCGGGCGACAGCGGGAGCCCCAGATCGACCTCGGGGAGGCACCAGTAGCCGCGGTCGTCGCGCATGACGACGGCATCGTGGGCCGCCGTCAGCATCGCACCGCCCGCGAACGCGTGGCCGTTCACGGCCGCGACGGTGACACCGGCGAAGCCGAGCACACGACCGAGCAGACGGTGCACGTCGTCGATGAAGCCCGCGGCTTCGGGCCCGGCGCTCAGCAGCCAATCGAGGTCGAGGCCGTTCGAATAGAACTTGCCCTCGCCGGTCGTCACCAGCGCGACGGGTGTCTCGACCTGCTCGACCCGGTCGAGTGCGGCGTGCAGCGCGGCGATCGACTCGAGGTCGAACCGGTTCTCGCCGTTGCGCATCGTCAGTACCCAGACGTCGCCGTGCTGGTCGAGATCGATCACGGTGCTCACTCCTCCGGGGCCGGGATCGTCGTGGTCACGGCGCCGCATCGTACGGCTCCGCTTCGCTTCCTCGATTCGTCGGCGTCGATTCGCCGACCGCGTCGGTTGCCCTGGGGACCGGTTCGGGGAGTAGCGAACAACGGGGCTTTCGGCCCTGGGCGCGGCGGGTTCGGCGCAAGAAACTGGAATCGGCCGGTTCGGATCTGGGCCGGTTCGGATCTGGGGACGGGAGGCCGCACATGTCGGCTCGCACGACGCGCAGGCTTGTGGCGTTCCTGTTCATCGCCTGTCTCGGAACGCTCGTCATGGATGCCGCGGCGGCGCACGCCACGATCACCCGGGACAACATGCTCCACATGACCGGGGTCGCCTCGGGCAACGCGTCTCTGCTCACGCACTCCGACAGCGGCCGGTACGACGCCGCCGGGCAGCTCGGGATCGGTCGCTACGCGTTCGAGTCGACCTATACGCCGGGTGGCTGTGGCGACTCCACCTACACCGGAACCGCGCGCCTGACGCGCTACGACGGCGCGACCCTCTCCGGCACGCTCACGGGCACGTCGAACTGCATCTTGAACGGTCACCTCGGTTCGACGCTGAACGCGCACTTCGTGCTCGACCTCACGCACGGCTCTGCCGATCTCGTCAGCGCGCAGATCGAGGTCGATTGCTCGTGGCCGGTGAGCGTGCAGATTTCCGGGGGTACGGCCGCCGTCGACTGCACCGCGAGCGGTCCGGTGGTCGTGACCTCCCGGATCGGGTACGCGACGGTCGACAACCGCGGTGGCATGCACTCGTTCGGCGGCGCACCCTGGTTCCTTCCGGTCGCGACACCGTCGCCGACCCCGATGCGGATCGCGGTCACGCCCTCGCACGAGGGCTACTGGCTCGTGAACGGCGCGGGGCGCGTGTTCGCGCTCGGCGACGCCACATCCTTCGGCAGTGCGCACGCCCTCCAGGCGGGTGAGGCGGTGCGCGGCATCGCGGCCACGCCGACCGGGAACGGGTACTGGCTGTTCACCTCGCTCGGGCGCGTGCTGCCCTTCGGCGCCGCGACGTTCCTCGGCGACATGCACTCCGTCCGCCTGAACCAGCCGGTCGTCGACGCCGCGGCGGCGCCCGACGGCAAGGGCTACTGGATGGCTGCGTCCGACGGTGGGGTGTTCGCGTTCGGCTCGGCCCGCTTCCTCGGCTCGACGGGCGGCATCCGCCTGAATCAGCCGGTCGTCGGGTTCGCCCCCACGACGAGCGGGCACGGCTACTGGCTCGCCGCGTCCGACGGGGGTGTGTTCGCGTTCGGCGATGCCCCGTTCCGCGGCTCGATGGGTGGACGGCACATCGTCCTGCCGGTGACGGCGATCACGCGCTACGGGACCGGGTATCTCCTCGTGGCCGCCGACGACGGCATCTTCAACTTCGGCACGCACGCGTTCTTCGGTAGCGACGCGCCCGCCCCCTATTCCGCGGCGGGCATCGTCGGCATAGGTTGACGATTGGACAGGGGAGGTCCGCCATGAACCGGTCGTATCGAGCGCTCCTGGTCGGAGCGATCGCGAGCGTCGCCCTGGTGGCGTCGTCGTTCGGGGCGGCCGCGGGCGCGGCCACTGCGGCGACCCCGGCGTCGCCCGGCTACTGGCTGGCCACCCCGCAAGGTGCCGCGTTTCCCTTCGGCGGCGCGAGCACCCTCTTCGGCCCGGCGAGCACGATCTTCGGTCTGCACGGACCGATCGTCGGCATCGTCGCGACGCCCAGGCGCGACGGCTATTGGATGGTCGCGTCCGACGGCGGAGTGTTCGCGTTCGGTCGGGCGGCGTTCTACGGCTCGCTGGGGAACCGGCCGCTCAACGCGCCGATCGTCGCCATGGCGTCCACCCCCGACGGTCGGGGGTACTGGCTCGTCGGCGGCGACGGCGGTGTGTTCGCGTTCGGCGACGCCGTCTTCGCCGGCTCGAGCGTAGGGCACCTGCCGCTCGCAACCGTCCTCGGCAACGTGGTGCACGCGACGGTCGTCGGCATCGTCGCGGCGCCCGACGGTCGGGGATACGCACTCGTCACCGAGGCCGGTGGCGTGCTGCCGTTCGGGAGCGGCTCCACGTTCTTCTCTCCGCGCACGTCGATACCCAACTTGCTGTTGCCGATCGTCGGCGTTGCCAAGGCTCCGGTGGGCTTCTGGATGCTGGCGCTCGACGGGGGAGTCTTCGCGTTCGACGGCGCACCGTTCTGGGGTTCCGCCGGGCTCGTAATCCACAACTTCGGATTCGTCGGCATGGCGGCGACGTCCGACGGTCGCGGGTACTGGCTCGTCGGCGGCGACGGT
>DAIQOP010000058.1:0-17668 GCA_036787815.1 Actinomycetota bacterium | reverse complement strand
GATCATGCCGGGCTGGCGGCGGTCGATTTGGGCGAGGGTGATTCGGGGGACGGCGATTCGGGCGGTGATTCGGACGCCGGCGGACGCCACGCCGCCTGCTCGGGGAGCAACCGACCCGCGGAGGCCTCCCAGCTGGCGTAGACGCGATCGCCCGGGCGCAGCATCGGCAACTGCTCGTCGGCACCGACGTGGGCGACCACCTCGGCGTCGTCGGGCCCCGACAACGCGAACCGCACGACCGGCCCCTGGAAGACGTAGTCGATCACCGTGCACGGCAATGCCATCGACCCGTCGGTGGGCTCGGCGACGCTCACCCGAACCCGCTCGGGCCGCACCATCAGCTCGACCTGGTCGCCGGCCTTCACGCGGTGGCCGTCGAGCGGTGCGCCGACGCGTTGCCCGCACACCGAGACGACCGCGGTGTCGGCGTTCGCCGACTCGACCTCGACCGACCAGAGGTTCGCCTGCCCGATGAAGCCGGCGACGAACACCGATTGCGGGTGGTGGTAGATCTCCTCGGGCGCGCCGATCTGGTCGACCCAACCCTGGTTCATGACCGCGATCCGGTCGCTCATGGTGAGCGCCTCTTCCTGATCGTGGGTCACGAAGATGAAGGTGATCCCGACCTCGCGCTGGATGCGCTTCAGCTCGATCTGCATCGCCTGGCGCAGCTTCAGGTCGAGCGCGCCGAGCGGTTCGTCGAGGAGCAGGGCGCTCGGGAAGTTCACGAGCGCACGGGCGAGCGCAACCCGCTGCTGCTGACCACCCGAGAGCTGCGTCGGCTTGCGCTTCGCGTACTCCGAGAGGCGGACGATCTCGAGCATCTCGCCGACGCGCTTGGCGATCTCCTTCTCGTCGACCTTGCGGCTGCGGGGCCCGAACGCGATGTTGTCCCACACCGTCATGTGGGGGAACAGCGCGTAGGCCTGGAAGACCGTGTTCACGTTGCGCCGGTAGGGCGGCACCCGCGACACGTCGTGGCCTTCGAGCCGGATCTCGCCCGCCGTGGGGGTCTCGAAACCGGCGATCATGCGCAGCGTCGTGGTCTTGCCGCACCCCGAAGGGCCGAGCATCGCGAAGAACTCGCCGCGCGCGATCGAGAAGTCGGCGTCGTGGACTGCGACGAAGTCGCCGAAGTGCTTGGAGACGTGGCGAAGCTCGATGACGTCGTCACGGCGCTCGGTCAGACCAGGCTCGCTCAGCGTTGTCTTCCTCCCGTGCCCCGGACGCCCTCCCACCGGAGATCGAAACTTCGCAGATAATGCCGGGCTGCGCAAGCTAATCCGGCGCCTGAGTACTGTACGACGACGGAATCGCTTGCCGAAGTGCACCCCGGCAACGCAACATGAGGTTCGGCGAACCTCGATCCTCCCCCAGGCTCGCGCGCGATCCCGCCCCCGACGGCCATCCTCGAAAGGACCACCCCGTGGCGAACGACAACTTCATCGGTGGCAGCTGGGTCGCGGCGAAGGACGGGCGCACCGACGACGTGGTCAACCCGGCCACGGGCGAGGTGATCGCCACCGTCGCGAGCTCGGACGCGGCCGACGTCGAGGCTGCGGTCGCCGCGGCCTCCGCGGCGTTCGAGGAGTGGTCGTCGACGACCCCCCGCCATCGCTGCGAGATCATGCATCGCGTCGCACAGGCCGTGGAGGACGACGTCGCGACCTTGAGCGAGATCGAGATGCGCAACGTCGGCAAGCCCCGCTCGATCATCGAGGTCGAGATGGACCTCAGCGTCGACAACCTCCGCTTCTTCGGTTCGGCGGCCCGTTTCCTCGAAGGACGCGCCGCGGGTGAGTACCTCGAGGGCCGCACCTCGTACGTGCGACGCGACCCACTCGGTGTCGTGGCCGGCATCGCGCCGTGGAACTACCCGCTCAACATGGCGGTGTGGAAGCTCGGCCCCGCGCTCGCGGCCGGGAACACCATGGTGCTGAAGCCGTCGGAGCTCACCCCGCTCTCGATCCTGCGCTTCGCGGAGATCACCGCCGACATCCTCCCGCCGGGCGTGTTCAACGTCGTGCTCGGCCAGGGCGAGACCGCGGGGGCCGCGCTCGTGAGCCACCCGAAGATCGCGCTCGTGTCGCTCACCGGCGACGTCGCGACCGGCAAGACCATCGCCCGCGCGGCCGCCGACTCGCTCAAGCGCGTGCACCTCGAGCTCGGCGGCAAGGCCCCGGTCGTGGTGTTCGACGACGCCGACGTCGAGTCGCTCATCGCGACGCTGACCGAGGGCAGCTATTACAACTCCGGGCAGGACTGCACCGCACCGTGCCGCGTGATCGCCGGACCGGGCGTCTTCGACGACTTCGTCTCGGGGTTCACCGATGCCGTCGGCAAGATCAACGTGGGCGACCCGTTCGACCCCGACGTGTCCATGGGCCCGGTGATCTCCGCCGACCAGCAGGCGCGGGTCGCGGGCATGGTCGACCGGGCCGTCGGAGCCGGTGCCGAGGTGACCGTCGGTGGCAAGACGCGCGCCGGTGCGGGCTACTACTACGAGCCGTCGGTCGTGGTGAACCCCGCCCAGGACAGCGAGATCGTCCAGCGCGAGGTGTTCGGGCCGGTCGTCACCGTGCAGCGGTTCACCGACGAGGCCCAGGCGCTCGCGTGGGCCAACGGCGTCGACTACGGGCTCTCGGCGAGCGTATGGACGAAGGACGTCGGGCGCGCGATGCGCATGACGCGCGCGATGCAGTTCGGCTGCGTCTGGGTGAACGACCACATCATGATCACCTCCGAGATGCCGCACGGCGGCTTCAAGCAGTCGGGCTACGGCAAGGACATGTCGGTGTACGCGCTCGAGCACTACACCGACCTCAAGCACGTGATGATCAAGCACTGATCAGGCGCAGGAACCCGACTCGGCACTCCGCCGCGTTCGTACCGCCCGGGCACCGGCCCGGGCAGAGGAGCTGACAACACCATGGCCACCGCGACGGACTCGATCACCGTGCGCGCCCGCGAGATCGCGAAACGGGAGGGAACCATCCTCCTCGGACGCACGGACGCATCCAAGCGCCTCTACGAGCGCGCGCTGCACTCGCTGCCGATGGGCGTCGGCTCCTCGTTCCAGGTCGGCGAGCCGTACCCGCTCTACATCCGCGAGGGGAAGGGCAGCCACGTCTGGGACGTCGACGACAACGAGTACATCGACTTCCACAACGGCTTCGGATGCATGATCGTGGGGCACGCCCACCCGAAGGTGGCCGAGGCGATCTCGCGCGCCGCCCGAACGGGCACGCACTTCGCGGCCCCCACCGCCGCGACCGTCGAGCTCGCCGAGGTCCTCTGCGAGCGCTTCCGCTGCGACCAGGTGCGTTTCTGCAACTCCGGAACCGAGGCGACGATGCACGCGATCCGCGTCGCGCGCGCCACGACCGGGCGCGAAGACATCGTGAAGATCGAGGGCTCGTACCACGGCCACCACGACACGGTGATGTTCTCGGTGGTGCCCGGCTCCGACGTGATGGGCGGCCGCGAAGCACCGACGTCGGCACCGATGTCGCTCGGGATCCCCTCCGACGTCGGGAAGCACGTGCACGTCGTGCCGTTCAACGACCTCGAGCTGCTGAGCCGCCTGCTCGACGAGCACGGGAGCAAGATCGCGTGCCTCATCCTCGAGCCCGTCATGATGAACATCGGCATCGCGCAGCCGCAGGCCGGCTACCTCCAGGGCCTGAAGGATCTGCTGCACAAGCACGGCGCGTTGCTCATCTTCGACGAGGTGAAGTCGGGTGCGGCGGTCGCGTACGGCGGTGCCGCCGACCGATACGGCGTGTTGCCCGACCTCGCGTGCTGGGCCAAGGCCACCTTCGGCGGGACACCCGGCGCGGCGTTCGGCGGCACCCGCGAGGTGATGTCGGCCATCGAGCGCGGCGCGGCGCAGCAGGGAACCTTCAACGGCAACCCGCTCGTCGCCGCTGCTTCGCTCGCCACGCTCACGGAGGTGCTCACCCCCGACGCGTACCGGTACCTCGACGGCATCGGAACCCGGCTCGCGACGGGCTGTGCCCGCGCCATGTCGGAGAACGGGATCCCGGGGCACGCCGTCGATCTCGGCGCGAAGGGCTGCGTGTCGTACCGGCCCGAACCACTCCAGAACTACCGCGACTTCCTCGAGACCAACACGGAGCTCTACGAAGCCTCGTACCCGTGGATGGTCAACCGCGGCGTGTTCATGACACCCGGCGACGAAGAGCAGTGGACCCTCTCGGTGCAGCACACCGATGCCGACATCGACCGTTACGTCGACGCCTTCGCCGAGCTGTGCGCGGAGTTGGCCGCATAACGGTGGCGCGAGAAGCTCCCGCCAAGAAGCTCCGGCGCACGGCAATCGATCTCGACGACGCCGACAAGTCTCTCGTCGAGCTGCTCCAGCGCGACGGCCGGCTCCCGTACACGCGCCTCGCGGCGCAGGTCGGGCTCTCGGAGGCCGCGGTGCGCCAGCGGGTGCAACGGCTCATCGAGAACAAGGTCGTGCAGATCGTCGCGGTCACCGACCCGTTGACGCTCGGGTTCCGGCGCCAGGCGATGGTCGGCGTCAAGATCGAGGGCGACACGATCGCGGTGGCCGATGCGCTCGCGCAGATTCCCGAGGTCGATTACGTGGTCTGCACCTCGGGCTCGTTCGACCTCTTGTTCGAGATCGTGTGCGAGGACGACGAGCATCTCCTGACCCTGCTGAACGAGCAGGTCCGGATGATCCCCGGCGTCCGCTCCACCGAGACCTTCATGTACCTCCGCCTCCGCAAGCAGACCTACGAGTGGGGCGCGCGGTAGCCACGCGATCGACAACTCCACAGGCAGACGACAGGAGCACGGTGAACGACGAGACGCACCACCAGTCGGTCGACGAGCTGCAGGCGAACGCCCGGCGGCATCTCTGGATGCACTTCAGCCAGCTCGCGCAGTACCAGGACCACGAGATCCCGCTGATCATGCGGGGCGACGGCTGCTACGTGTGGGACCAGCGCGGCGACCGCAAGCTCGACGGCCTCTCGGGCCTCTTCACCGTGCAGGTCGGTCACGGACGGCAGCGACTCGCGCACGCCGCGGCGAAGCAGGCGGGCACGCTCGAGTACTGGCCGATCTGGGCGTTCGCACACCCGCCCGCGATCGAGCTCGCGACCAAGCTCGCGGCGCTCGCGCCGGGCGACCTGAACCGCATCTTCTTCACGACCGGTGGATCCGAAGCCGTCGAGTCGGCGTGGAAGCTGGCCCGCCAGTACTTCCGCGCGATCGGTCAACCGCAGCGCTACAAGGTGATCGCGCGGCGCACCGCCTACCACGGCACCACGAGGGGCGCGCTCGCGCTGACGGGCGTGTCGAGCTTCCGGGTCCCGTTCGAGCCGCTCACACCGGGCGGGGTGCACGTCGTGAACACGAACTCGTACCGCCATCCCATGGCGAAGGACGAGCACGCGTTCATGATGCTCACGACCGACGCGATCGAGGAGGCGATCCTCTTCGAGGGCCCCGAGACCGTCGCCGCGGTGATCCTCGAACCGGTGCAGAACGCCGGCGGGTGCCTCGTGCCGCCGGAGGGGTACTTCCAGCGGGTGCGCGAGATCTGCGACCGCCACGGTGTGCTGCTCGTCTCCGACGAGGTGATCTGCGCCTACGGACGCCTGGGCACGATGTTCGGCGCGCAGCGCTACGACTACCTCCCCGACATGATCACGAGCGCGAAGGGGCTCACCAGCGGCTACTCGCCACTCGGTGCCGTGATCTGCCGCGACTTCCTGGCCGAGCCGTTCATCGGCACGTCGGCGCCGGGCGGCCAACCGAGCTCGTTCCTGCACGGCATCACGTTCGGCGGGCACCCCGTGAGCTGCGCGGTCGCGATCGAGAACCTCGCGATCTTCGAGGAGGAAGACGTGCTCGGCAACGTCGCTCGCCACGAGGCCGGATTCCACGAGCGGCTGAAGGGCCTCTACGACATCCCGATCGTCGGCGACGTGCGCGGCACCGGCTACTTCTGGGCCATCGAGCTCGTGAAGGAGCAACAGACCGGCGAACGCTTCGGAAAGGAAGAGGGGCAGGCGCTGTTGCGGGGATTCATCAGTCCCGAGGCGTACGCGGCCGGCTTGATCTGCCGGGCCGACGACCGGGGTGATCTCGTCGTGCAGCTCTCGCCCCCGCTCGTCGCGGGCGACACCGAGCTCGACGAGATCGAGGCGGTCCTGCGCCGGGTGCTCACGGCGGCCGCCGCCAAGGTCACCACGTGAGGACCGTCGGAGTGCCACGCGAGATCAAGACCGACGAGCACCGGGTCGCGATCACCCCCGACGGTGTGCACGAGATGGTCAGCCACGGCGTCGCCGTGGTGGTCGAGAGCGGCGCGGGCGACGACTCGAGCATCACCGACGACGACTACCGCGCGGTCGGGGCCGAGATCGCGAACGACGCCGAGGCCGTGTGGGGTCGCGCCGGGATCGTGTTGAAGGTGAAGGAACCGCAACCGAGCGAGTTCGCGTTCATGCGGCGCGACCTCACGCTCTTCACCTACCTGCACCTCGCGGCCTATCCCGACGTCGCCGACGCGCTCCTCGCCGCCGGCACAGCCGCCATCGCGTACGAGACGGTGCAACTCGAATCCGGCGCGTTGCCGCTCCTCGCGCCGATGAGCGAGATCGCGGGCCGCATGGCGCCCCAGGTGGGTGCGCACTTCCTCGAACGCCGGCCGGGCGGCCGCGGGATCCTCATGGGTGGAGCGCCCGGAGTGCGGCCCGCGCGAGTGGTAGTGCTCGGTGCGGGCAACGTCGGCTGGAACGCGGCGTGGATCGCGCAGGGCATGGAAGCCGAGGTGCTCCTGCTCGACAAGAACCTCGATCGCCTGCGGTGGGTCGACCAGATCCATCGCGGCCGCATCATGACGCTCGCGAGCAACACCGCGGCCGTCGCGCGTGCCGTCGCCGACGCCGACCTCGTGATCGGTGCGGTACTCGTCCCCGGCAGCCGGGCCCCGCAGCTGGTCACCGAGGCCATGATCCGGACGATGAAGCCCCGAACGGTGATCATCGACTGCGCGATCGATCAGGGCGGTTGTATCGAAGGCATCCGCGAGACGACCCACAGCGATCCCGTCTACGAGCGCTTCGGGGTGTTGCACTATGCCGTCGGCAACGTTCCCGGCGCCGTCGCGAACACGTCGACGTACGCGCTCACGAACGCGACCCTGCCCTACGCCGTCGAGCTCGCGACGCGCGGGGTGCGCGACGCGGTCGAAGCCGACCCTGCGCTCGCGTCGGGTGTCAACACACTCGCCGGCGAGGTGCCGAACGCGGCCGTCGCGCACGCACTGAACCGCGACCCGGTCGCGCTCGCCGGGCTCTGGTCTCGATCCTGACCCTGGCGGCGTTGCCGACGGGGCGCGCCGACCTACTCGCGAGGTAGCGCGACCGCCGGTTCTCCCGCTTCGACGTTGTCGAGATCGATGACGTCGTGGTCGGTGGTCGCGCGAATCGCGTCGCGGCCACCGTCACGCTGCAACGCGACGAAGACTTCCTCTCGGTGAACACCAACCGAGCGAGGAGCCTTGATCCCGATGCGTACTTGGTCGCCACGGACATCGAGCACGGTGACGACGACGTCGTCGCCGATCATGATGCTCTGGTTCGCGCGACGTGTGAGCACGAGCACGGGGTCCTCCCTCCGTGTTGCCGCTGCGAGAGTGTACGACGGCGCGCGTGTCCGCGCGTGTCTTGCGATGTCGAACCGTCGCCGGCGCGCGAAAGCGCGCACGCGCGCGTGATCGCTCTAGCGAAGGAAATCGACGAGCGAAGGGATACGCGCGACGACCGCATCGGGCCGCGCGGTCGCGTGCGAACGGCGACTCGACGCGAGACGAGGCGGCGTGTGCTCGTCGGTGGCCGACTGCCCACGCGGGGGCATCACGATGTCGGCAACCGCGCGCGAGACCGCAACGGCGCCCCGTTCGTCGTCTTCTTCGACGGTCGCGTCGACGGTGACGGGCTCCATCTGGCGCCGGCTCCGCCGCGCGGAGCGGTCGACGTCGCGCGCGAGCTCGAGCAACGCGCGACGGTGATCGGCGAAGATGCCCGACCATTCGGCCGGAACCCGTTCGGCGAGCGCAACGAGTGTGGGCTCGGTCGCGAGGTCGAGCTCGACGGCGAGCGCCTGCACGAGGATGCCCCGCTCGAGCTCGACCGCCTTCAGGGAGCCGAGCACGACCTCAACCTCGTGATCGGCCCTCGCGAGCCACTGCGTCCGCCCCGCGCGGGCGAGCAACCGCTCCGAGTCCAGCTTGAAGGCGAGCAGCTCGAGCAGGTTGCGCTCTCGCCACAAGATGTTCGACACATCGCGCAACTGATCCATGAGGCCCCTCGTTCGCACTCTTCGTGGTGCCGTTTCATCGGCACGGACCACGGAGAGTGAAGGGAGAGACGGAGCCCCCGCGCTAGGCCAGGAGACCGAGACCAACGGCCCGGCTCAGTGCCTCTTGGCGGTTGCGCGCCTCGAGCTTCGCGTACACGTGCACGAGGTGTGACTTCACGGTCGCGACGGTGACCGACAGGTTGGCGGCGATCTCCTTGTTGCTCGCGCCGCCGGCGATCAGGGCCAGCACCTCACGCTCGCGGTAGGTCAGCAGGTCGCGTGCGGTGTCGCCGACGGCTGCGGGCGCCGAGGCCAGCCGCCCGACCAGGCCGCTCGAGAGCGAGCTCGCGACGTAGCGGCGTCCCGCGGAGACGACGGCGAGCGCCTCGGCGATCTCCCGGGGCAGTGCACCGCGGAGCGCGACCCCGTCGGCCCCGGCCTCCACCACATCGGCGACCGAGCCGAGCTGGCCCACCCCGAGGAGCGCGAGGATCGCCACCGTGTCGAGCGTGGCCCGGGCCCGGCGGACCGCCTCGAGCACCGGCATGTCGGCCGGAGCACCGATCACGACCAACGAGGGCCCGTGGAGGCGCGACTGCTCCGCACCCTCCCGGCCGCCCGGTGCCTCCGCGACGACGTCGATCTCCATCGATCCCAATAACGACGCCAATCCCAGGCGGACGAGCGCCAACTCGTCGACCACGACGGCGCAACGCCGGATGCGCTCCACAGACTGCCTCCCTGCCGGTCCCGAGGGTATCGGCCAACCACGTAGCGCGGTGGAGAGCCCATTGTGGGCGAATCAACCGTGAGGTTGATTCAAGTTTTGGAGCCGCGGGGGACGACACCTCTTCCAGGAGGCGAACTCAATGGCTGGGGGAACTGTGAAGACACAGATGATCGACGACACGCGTGCGAAGTTCGAGACCGACCTCGTTCGGGAGAACCTCGCCCTCGTGCAGTACGTGACCTCGGAGATCGCGCACCGCGTCCCGAGCCACGTCAACCGGGGAGACCTCGTGTCCGCCGGCATGCTCGGCCTCGCCCAGGCGGCGCGGAGCTTCGACCCCGAGCGGGGCATCGCGTTCGACCGCTTCGCGTCGACCCGCATCCGGGGTGCGCTCCTCGACGAGCTGCGCGGTCGCGACTGGGCGAGCCGCTCGGTCCGGGCGCGTGCCCGCGGGATGCAGCAGGCGACCGACGAGCTCACCAACCGTCTGGGTCGTCCGCCCACACCCGAAGAGCTCGCCGAGGCGCTGCACCTGCCGACCGAGGCAATCCGCAAGCTCGTCGAAGACGTGCACCGCGCGACCGTGCTCAATTACGAGTCGCTCGTGCTCGAAGGCGACGCCGAGGAGTTCCTCACTGCCGGCGATCTCGGACCCGAGGATGCGATCCTCGAGCGCGAGAAGCGCTCGGTGCTCACCGATGCCGTCGCCGCGCTGCCCGAGCGCCTGCGTCGCGTCGTCGTCGGCTACTTCTTCGAGGAGCGCTCGATGCAGTCGCTCGCCGACGAGCTGGGCGTGAGCGAGAGCCGCGTCTCCCAGCTCCGGGCCGAGGCGCTGTTGCTGTTGAAGGACGGGATGAACAGCCAGCTCGATCCCGACCAGGTCGCACCGGAACCGCGCCCGAACGGACGCGTCGCCCGCCGCAAGGCTGCGTACTACGAGGCGGTGGCGACGGGCTCCGACCCGCTCGACCGGGTCTCCGAGGTCGGCCTCAGCGTCTTCGACAAGGTCGCCGCCCGCGAGGCGGACGAGCGGGCGTCGGTCTCGTAGGTCACGACGCTCCGGCCGTTCGCGCGAGACGACCGGCGACGTCGCGAACGAAGCGGGCCAGCGCCGGGCGAACGATCCGGCCGACGAAGGTCGCGTCGAAACGCGAGTGCCACTCGAGCCGCGAACCTGCGCCATCGGGCACGATCGTCACCTCGGCGTGGTAGTTGCGCAGCGGGAGGCCCGACACGAGGTCGTACGCGAGCCGGCCCGGTGGATCGAACGCGACGACCGTTTCGCGGGTGACACGCCGGAGGTAGCGGAAGCGCCGTACGGCTCCGACACCTCCGGGATCGGGTGACCCGGGACTCTCGATCTCCGCCGAGTCCCAGGGGCCCCAGTCGTTCCACGTCGCGACGTCGGAGAGCAGAGCCCACAGCGCTTCCGCGGTGGCGGTGCTCTTCACCACGACGTCGATGCGCAGTTCGCCGGCCATGCGTCGCGTCCTCCCGGTCGATGTCGCGACGAACGTACCGCCACCGACGGGAGCCACCCAAGGGGCCCGTCGCTACGCTCCGGCCATGGCGGCCTTCCTCGTTCACGGCGTTCCCGACACGGCGGCACTCTGGGATCGCGTGCGCGGGCACCTCCGACGCGCCGACATCGTCGCGTTGTCGATGCCCGGCTTCGGCACTCCCCTCCCCGACGGCTTCGAGCCGACGAAGGAGTCGTACGCCGCGTGGTTGGTGGATCGCATCGAGGAGCTCGGCGAGCCGGTCGACCTCGTCGGCCACGATTGGGGTTCGCTTCTGGCGCAGCGCGTCGCGTCGCTCCGGCCCGACCTCATCCGCACGCTCGCGTTCGGCTCGGGCCCGGTCGATGCCGACTACACGTGGCACGAGATGGCCCGGCTCTGGCAGACGCCGGAGGTCGGTGAGCAGATCGCGGCGGCGATGACGCCCGAGGCAATGCGCGTCGCGCTCGCGGACGAGATCGACGAAGCCGCCGCCGAGCAGGCCGTCCTCCACCTCGACGACACGATGAAGCGGTGCATCCTGGCGCTCTACCGCTCGGCGGTGCACGTCGGGAGCGAATGGCAGGCCGGCGTCGAGGCCGTCGCCGGCCGCTTCCCGTCGTTGGTGCTCTGGGGGCGCAACGATCCGTACGTCGCCGCGGAGTTCGGTGCACGGGCCGCCGAGCGGTTGCACGGTCGCCTGGTGCTCTTCGACGACAGCGGGCACTGGTGGCCGCTCACCAAACCGGCCGAGACCGCGACCGAGCTCGAAGCCCTCTGGCGCTCCGCGAGACCGTAGGCTTCCCGACCTTGGCACCGAAGAAGAAGTCGAGCTCTCGAGCGCAGTCGAACCGCACCCGGCCCCGCACTGCGGCGGCCGTGCGGGCCCGCCAACGACAGGCACGGCGACGCAACATCGTCACCAGCGGCGGCGCGGTGGCGATCGTCATCGCGCTGGTGCTCCTCATGGTCGGAGGCGGCCTCGGAAAGAAGAGCTCGACCACGACGAGCACGTCGAGCACGACGAGCCCGTCGACCTCGACCTCGTCGACGACACCCCCGCTCAAGTCGGTGACCGGCAAGCCCTGCCTCGCGCTCTCGGATCCGCTGCCCAAGGGCGCGCCGGCGGTGCCGGTGCAGACCGGGCCCCCGCCGACCAAGTTGGTCACGAAGGATCTGAAGGCCGGTACCGGCGCCGTCGTCAAGACGGGCCAGACCCTCTCGGTCGACTACATCGGCGTCTCGTGCTCGACGGGCAAGATCTTCGACTCGTCGTACTCGAGAGGCCAGCCCGCCAGCTTCCCGCTCAGCGGTGTGATCCCCGGATGGCAACAGGGGATCCCGGGGATGCGCGTCGGCGGCGAGCGCCTGCTCGGGATCCCACCCGCGCTGGCGTACGGCAGCACCGGCCAGGGGGGGCATCGCTCCCGGCGAGACGCTCTGGTTCGTCGTCCACGTGCTCAGCGCGAAGTAGACCGCACCACGTCGACCGAGCGCCGCGCCCTCGTCTCGTCGCCCTCGTGTCACGGCCCGGGTGCCGTGCCACACTTTCGGCGCAACGGGTACGGGCGGTACCGGAGATCGGGGGGGCGGTCATGGGTGCACGGCGCACGCGGTTCGGTATCGGCGTCACGGTGGCAGCCGCGGTGATGGCGACCGCGATCCCGGTCTCCGGCGCGAGCAGCGCGTCGAGCGCGGCCCCGCCGCTCCGCGTGCGCGAGTGGCACCCCGCGCTCGCGCAGAGCACGCGTGCCCGGCTCGCGGCCGGGGTGCCGTCGGTGCCGATGTGGTCGCACACGTACAAGGTGGGCGGCACCAAGTACAAGATCAGCATGGTCGGCAAGGATCCGTTCACGCGCCAGGCGAAGCCCGCGACGACCGTGCCGACGCAGATCATCCCGATCAAGCTCACGTTCACCGACACCGGCGACGTCTACGACCCCACGGCGCCCGACCCCACATGCCTCGGCGGTGCGAGCGCGCTGACCCGCACGCTCGAATCCCCGATCTTCACGTCGAAGCCGTACACGCTCGGCGCGACGAGCATCGGCAAGGGCCAGTTCGTCGACGCGTTCCAGCGGGCCAACTTCTGGAAGCAGACGAAGCCGACCGGCATCAACCCCGGCTACCACGTGAACCTCGCGGTATCGGTGCTGCCGACGATGAGCTTCTCGGTCACGGGCGCCGAGGTGGCCGCGCCGTGCGGGAAGCTCGGCAAGATCGACGTCGGAGCGTTCGACGCGCTGCTCGTCACCCACCTCGCCGACTTCGCGGCCGCGGGCGTCGACTCGACGAAGTTCCCGCTGCTCCTGATCTCGAACGTCGTGATGTACCAGGGCGACGTCACGCAGTGCTGCATCCTCGGGTTCCACGCCGCGATCGACAACCCGTACGACGGTGGCGTGCAGACCCTGGGCGTCGCCGAGTACGACTCGACGCGGCAGTTCAACGGGATCCGCGACGTCGCCATCGTCACGCACGAGGTGGGCGAGTGGATGGACGACCCGACGGGCGCGAACGTGGCACCGTCGTGGGGGCACACGGGGCAGGTGGCGGGCTGCCAGGGCGCCCTCGAGGTCGGCGACCCGCTCACCGGCACCTCGATGACGGTCAAGTCCTCGGGCACCGTGTACCACCCGCAGGAGATGGCATTCGCGTCGTGGTTCTACGGTCTGCAACCGTCGGGCAGCGTCAACGGTTGGTACTCGATGAACGGTGCATTCAAGCAACCTGCGGTTCCCTGCGTCTGAAAGGCCTCGCCCATGCAGATCGCGCAAGCACACGAGTACGCCGCCCCGATCGACGATGTCGTCGCGATGTTGCGCGACCCGGCGGCCACCACCGCGAAGTACGAAGGCATGGGCCACCGCGACGTCGAGATCGTCGAGTGCACCGGCGACGCGACGAGCCTGCGCATCGTCTCCTCCCGGGTCGTCGACGTCGACCTGCCCGGCTTCGCGAAGCGGGTGCTGAGGCCCACGAACACGATGCGCCAGACCGACGAGTGGCGCGCGGCCGAGGGAGCCTGGGAAGGCACCTTCGACATCGAGGTGCAGGGCGCGCCCATACACATCTCGGGAACGATGCGCCTCGTTCCGGGGCCCGGCACCTGCACCCACGACGTGACGATCGACGTGTCGGTGAAGGTGCCGCTCGTCGGCGGCAAGATCGCCGACTGGGCCGGGAAGAACGACGTGCGCAAGACCCTCGAAGCCGAGTTCGCGTTCGGCGACCGTTGGCTCGCCGGCGACCGCTGAGCTCCCGGCGCGATCTCGCGGACCGGTATCAGCTCCGGGCGGAACCGGCGTACATGTAGCTCATGATCTTCGGCCCGGAGATCACGAAGTTCGCACTCTGCTCGATCTCGAATCCGGCGCGCGCGACCAGTGCGGCGATGTCGCGGTCGAGATGACAACCACCCGCGAATCGCTGTTGGAGCTTGTCGAAGCGGTGCTGGCGACGCGCAACCTTCGGGTCGGACGACACGCCGTGCTCCAGGAAGTAGAGGCGCCCACCGGGTTTCAGCACGCGCCGCACCTCGGCCAACGCCGCGTCGACGTCGGGGATGGTGCACAGCGTCCACGTGCTCAGCGCGTTGTCGACCGAGTGGTCGTCGAGGGGCAGCGACTGCCCGTCGAGACCGACGAACTCCACCGGCACCGTCGACGCGGCGAGGCGCTTCGCCGCGAGCTTCCTGCCGACCACCGAAGGGTCGACTGCGAGCACGCGTTCGACGGCGGCCGGGTAGTACGGGACGTTGGTGCCGCTCCCGAACCCGAGCTCGACGACGGTGCCGTCGAGGCCCTCGAGCGCGCGGCGGCGCAACTTGCCCATCGCGCGGTTCCCGAGCATCACGTCGATCGCCCGGGGCAACACCTGCTGTTCGTAGAAGCCCACGGCAAGAGTGTGCCAGCCCGGCACTTCGCGCGACCGATCCGCGCGACGATCGAGGCGCGAGAAAGGCGAGAAGATGACCCGCGCGATCTACCTGGCCGGGCCGTCGGGGTTCACCGAGCCCGGGCGGCACTACCACCACGCGCACGTGATCCCCGCGGTGCGCGCCGCGGGCTTCGACTGCCTCGACCCGTGGGCGGGCGCCGCGCCACGCACGCGCGCGGAGAACCGCCGGGCCGGGCGCGCGAATCAAGCGATGATCGACGCGTGCGCCGCGGTGCTGGCGATCCTCGACGGGCCCGACGTCGACAGCGGCACCGCGGCCGAGATCGGGTACGCGGCCGCGATCGGGCGCCCCGTGGTCGGCCTGCGCACCGACATCCGGATGTCGGGCGAGAACCGCGCCGCGCCGGTGAACCTCCAGGTCGTCTGGTTCGTCGAGCACAGCGGCGGCACGATCGTCACCACCCTGCCCGCCGCCGTCGCCGAGCTCGACGCGCGGGCGGTCGGCCGGGACGCGTAGTGGTGGGTCGCCCGGGGGTCGAACCCGGAACCTGCGGATTAAAAGTCCGACGCTCTGCCAATTGAGCTAGCGACCCGATGGTGCGAAAGCGTAGGGGGAACGGGTTGCGCGAATTCGCTCGTTGGCGTCTTGCGCCCGCGCGCTTGTCCGGATCGGTCCGGCCATCTACGTTCTCGCTCACCTTGGACTGTGGGGTGATGTGATGAGAACGAGCGCACTTCGACGAGTCGGAGTTCTGGTCTTCCTGGTGGCGCCGCTGCTGATCGCGGTGCCGGCCTCGGCGTCGCAGCGGGCGACGCTCGATTCGGTGACCGGGCGCTTCAAGCACGGCAGCGTCAGCCAGCTCGTGCAGGACGGCGCGTGCCCCGACGCGCCCCTCGACGGCGACCCGAGCAACCCGCCGGTCGCCGAGCAGCACCAGATCATCGGCGCCAAGATGTTCACTCCGCACTACGAGTCGGTCGGCGTGAGCGTGTGCTGGGACAACTCGAGCGCCCTCGGGGGCGACTTCGTCGACCGCGGCCGGTTCAAGATCATCACCGACACCGGGACGCTGGCCGGCAAGATCGGTGGCAGCATCGACTACAGCCACAACATCTTCACGCTCACCCTCAAGGTCGTGAGCGGCACGGGCGACCTGAGCGGGGCGACGGGAACACTGCACCTCGTGGGGTGCTCGCAGCGCGGCGGCCGGGCCATCGCGGCGAAGCTGCGCACGACGGCGGTCCAGAGCGCCCCGCCGGCCTGCCTCGCCTCGTAGCGCCCGACCACGAGCCGCGCGAACGGCGCTCCAACCGAACCTGAGAGCCGGCACAGGGGTGTGACGCGGAGCCCTGTACCCTTCGATCGTCGTCGAACGTGGGCGACGTGCCCCTCTTCCCGGTAGTGCGGCCCCTGGTCGGAGCACGACGTACGCGCCGACTGCACCCGTCACCCAGGACATCCGCATGGCAATCGTGCTCGACACTCCCCCTCCTTCCTCGCCGCGCCGAGAGGCCGAGACCCGGCAATCGCTCCCGGCCGCCATCGCCATGAAGGCCGTCACCGGCCTGCTGGTGCTCGGCCCGGCCATCGCATTGGCCGTGGCGCTCCCCCTGATGTGGGGCAACATCGTCCACCTCCGCGACATCGTCATCGGTGGCGTGCTGTTCGTGATCACCGGCTTCGGCATCAGCATCGGATACCACCGGCTGTTCACCCACCACAGCTTCGTCCCGAAGCGCTGGCTGAAGATCGTGCTCGCGACCATCGGCTCGCTCGCGATGGAGGGTTCGCTCAGCGGTTGGGTCGCCGCCCATCGGCGCCACCACGTGTTCAGCGACGCGCCCGGCGACCCTCACTCACCGCACGCGTACGGATCCGGTGTCGGCGCGCAGCTCCGCGGCTTCGCTCACGCGCACGTCGGTTGGCTGTTCACCGCGGACCTCACCTCGGCCGAGCTCTACGCACCCGATCTCCTGCGCGACTCCGACACCGCGTTCATCAGCCGCTTCTTCCCCGTCTTCGCGATCGTGTCGCTCGCGGCCCCGTTCTTCGTGGGCTGGGGTGTCACCGGAACGATCAGCGGTGCGCTGAGCATGTTGCTCTGGGCCGGTCTCGTGCGCATGATGCTGCTGCACCACGTCACGTGGAGCGTCAACTCGATCTGCCACATGTTCGGGAAGCAGCCCGCGAGCGACAAGGACCACAGCACGAACTTCGCGCCGCTCGCGATCCTGTCGTTCGGTGAGTCGTGGCACAACTTCCACCACGCGCACCCGGCGTGTGCCCGCCACGGCGCGATGCCCCACCAGATCGACCCGTCGGCCGCGATCATCAAGATGTTCGAACGGGCCGGCTGGGTCACCAAGGTGCGCTGGCCAACCGAGTTGCAGCTCGCCGGCTGCCAGACATCCTGAGCCCCACACTGAGCCCCACGCACTGATCCGGACGCGCTGATCCGGATGCCCTGGGCGAGTCGCGCTCAGGGCTTGCAGTGCTCCGCGGCCCAGGTGTCGATCGCGACCCGAGCCGCGGCCGCCTGGCCGAAATGATGCGCCAGCACCGCGGCGCGCACCTCGGCGGCCCGCACCCGCAGGTTCGTGGGGCCCACCCGCTCGAAGGTCAGGAGCGCCGCGCTGTACGCGTTCACGGCGCGGGTCAGCGCCGCGACCGACGCGGCCGGATCGGAGACGTCGACCCCGTTCAACGCCTCGACCGAGCGCCCGAGATCGGCGAACGCGCCACACGCGGCCTTCACGTCCGGCGGGCCGGGAGCCGTGCCCCCGCTCGTGCCGCCGCCGCTGTGGCACGCCGCGAGGCCCGGTACCGCGAGACCGATCACGACGAGTCCGGCCGCGATCCGGCGGGAGTGGGGCCTCTGCATCGGGCGGCACCGTAGCCGCACCCCTGAAGATGGTGGCGACACCCCTGCTACAGTCGCTCGGTCCACCTGAGAGTTCGAGCCCCCATCGTCTAGTGGCCCAGGACGCCGCCCTTTCAAGGCGGTAACGGGGATTCGAACTCCCCTGGGGGCACATCAGGTCCTGTGGTGCAGTTTGGAGTGCACGCCGCCCTGTCAAGGCGGAGGCCGCGGGTTCAAATCCCGTCAGGACCGCGGCCGATGGCGAGTGCCGTCGGAGGCCAGGCCGGGTAGCTCAGTTGGCAGAGCGCGCGCCTGAAAAGCGCGAGGTCACCGGA